>NZ_JBHXAG010000039.1:0-41050 GCF_042726555.1 Streptomyces sp. NPDC060232
ACTGCTACCCGCCGCGGGAGCGGAAGGGCGCCGAGCCGAGGAGACACCCCTGCCCGGCACCGCGACCGGCCCGCACCACCCCAGCCCCGCCGGCGATTGAGGCGCGGGGTCTGGGGCGGAGCCCCAGCACCACCCCGCCCGGCAGGGCGAAGACCCGGGCCCGGGGCGCGCCCCGGACTGCTACCCCCGCGGGAGCGGATCGGCGTCGAGGTGGCCCGTGTCGTTCCAGCGTTCCAGCGCAGGGGCTCCGTAGGCCCAGCCCAGGACCGACAGGGACGTCGGTTCCAGGCGGATGCGGGCGCCGAAGGACGCGTCGAAGCCCAGCCAGCGCGCGGCCAGCGTGCGCAGAATGTGTCCGTGGGCGAAGACCAGTACGTCCCGCTCCGCCGAGCGCGCCCACGCCACCACCTCGTCGGCGCGTGCCGAGACGTCGGCGACGGACTCGCCGCCGGGGACGCCGTCGCGCCAGATCAGCCAGCCCGGCCGGACCGCCTGGATCTCGGCCGGGGTCATGCCCTCGTAGTCGCCGTAGTCCCACTCCATCAGCGCGTCCCACGGCTCCGCCCGCACCCCGAAGCCCGCCAGCTCGCAGCTCTCGCTCGCGCGGACCAGCGGGCTGGTGCGCACCTCAAGGTCCGGCAGGCCCTTCCACGGGTCGCGGGCGAGGCGTTCGCCGAGCAGTTTCGCGCCCTGTCTACCCTCCTCCAGCAGCGGCACGTCCGTGCGTCCGGTGTGCTTGCCGAGCTGGGACCACGCCGTCTGGCCGTGGCGGGCCAGCAGGATACGGGGGGCCATGCGAATCTCCCGATCGGTGCGTTTCCTCGTCCGTCCATCATCCATCACGCCCCCGCCCTGCTCTCCCACCGGCCCGTTTTCGCGCTCCGCACACGATTGTCAGTGGCGGATGGGAGACTTCCGCGGGTGAGCTCTTACCCGCCCGGCAGCCCCGCGCAGCCGACCACGCTGCGCCAGCGGCTCGCCGGCCTGCGAGGCCCCGCCGTGCAGCCCCGCCCGCTCGACGCCCGGGCGCTGGCGGCCCTCGCCGCCAACCCCGGCTGCGGCAGACGCGCACTGCTCGACGGCGCCGGTGTGGACAAGAACGCCCTCGCCACGGCCCTCGGCTCGCCCGCCGCCTTCGGGCAGTCGCAGTTCGCCATCGTCCGCGGGAACTCCTTCGAGGCGAAGGTCAAGGGCGACGGCGGCGCCGAGCTGCTGCGGCTGGTCCACCGGTACCTCGATCCGGCCGCCGAGCCCCCGCCGGGGGCCGGCGCCCGCGTCCCCGACCTGACGGCCGCAGGGCCCGAGGGCCGCGCCGCCCGGACCGCGCTCGCCCTGCGCGAGGCCACCGCGGCGAAGGACTGGACCCTGCTGGACCATCCGATGCTGGCGCTGGAGGTGGCCGGTTCCCCGGCCTATCTGGAGCCGGACGCCGTCGTCGTGCACCCCGACGGCCGCTGGACCGTGGTGGAGATCAAGTCGTTCCCCATGATCGACGCGGCCGCGGACGCCGCGAAGGTGGGCGCGGCGGCCCGCCAGGCCGCCGTCTACGTCCTGGCGCTGGAGCGGACCGCCGAGAAGCTGCCCGGCGCCGAGGTCGGGCACACCGTGCTGCTGGTGTGCCCCAAGGACTTCTCCAACCTGCCCACGGCCGCCCCCGTCGACATCCGCCGCGAGCGCGCGGTGACCCGGCGCCAGCTGGACCGGCTGACCCGGGTCGAGGAGCTGGCCGCCGCGCTGCCCGAAGGGCTGACCTTCGACCCGGAGCGGACCGCGGAGGAGCTGGCCGAGGCCGTGTCGGCGGTGGACGCCGCCTACGCCCCCGAGTGCCTGGCCGCCTGTGAGCTGGCCTTCCACTGCCGGGAGCGGGCCCGCGCCGCCGACGAGGTCACGGCGCTGGGCCGTTCCGTACGGGGCGAGCTGGGCGCGCTGACCACCGTCGAGGAAGCCCTCGCGGCTGCTTCCGGCGCCGGCTGCGCCGAGGACCCCACGGCCGCCGCCCTGCACCGCGCGGCCCGGCTGCGCGCGGAGGCGCTGGAACTGGCCGCCGCCGTTCCCCGTCGACACGTCCCGGAGTCACCCGAATGCCCCTGCTGAGCACCCTGGCCCGGTTGGAGGCCGTCCGCGCGGGCCGCGCACAGCCGCTCGCGACGGTGCGCCATCGCCACCTGAGTGGGAACCCGCTGGTCTTCGTGCCGCTGACGACCGCCGGTGAGGCCGGGGCCCCGCTGGGCGCGATGGTCGGCACCGACCGGACGGAGCCGCGGGTCTTCGTGATACCCCAGCCCCGCGACCGGGACCTGCGCTGGGCGTTCCTCGCCGAGCTCGCGGTCCACGTACTGGCCCACATCGACGCGTACGCCGATGCCGTGGAGCCGGCCGAGCGCAGCGAGACCGATCCGGATACGGGCAAGCGGGTCAAGGTCGAGACCGAGCTGTGCGTGGACGCGCCGCAGTTGATCGTGCCGAGCCGTGCGGGCATCGAGTACGTGCGGCTGCTCGGGCGGTCCATGAGGTTCCGGCGCACCGCGGAGGAGGATCCGGACAATCCGTATCCGGCGCCTTCGCGGGTGCCGCTGCTGGGGCGCTGGTTCACGCACCTCGGCGAACGGGCGCGGGTGCCCGGGTCCTCGATGCTGCTGGCGGCGACGGACCTGCTGTCGCGGCACTGGGCGACCGGCCAGAGCAACCTGGAGGACCAGCACCTGGGCGCGCTCCTGGCCTGGATCGCGCCGTCCGGTGGCCGGTCGGGGGCCGAGGCGGCCCTGCGTGCGGAGCTGGGCCGCGACGAGCACGGCCAACTGCTGTGCCCGCCGGCCGGTCCGGCCACCGACCCGGCTTTCGACAACAAGCTGCTGGCTCCGGCGATCACCCGCTACGACGCGGCGCGCGCTGCTCTGGCGGCCGGGCCCGGGGACGACGACCGCGGGGTCCGCACGGCGGAACAGGCCGTGCGCCGGCTGGTGGTGGACCAGATGACGAGTACCTGGTGGGCCACGTGGGAGGCGATCGACCTGGTCCGCGCGCTGCCGGCGGGCGAGCGGGCGGAGGAGCGCTGGACGCGCGACCGCTGGTCGTACACCGGGCACCGGGACCGCGTACGGGCGGGCGAGCCGCCGCAGCCGCGCCGTGACGACGCGGTGACGGCGGCGCAGAAGCTGGCCACGCGGGAGACCGAGCAGGTGCGCCTGGACGCTCAGGAGGCGCTGGACGACCCGCTGGTCATGGCGGGTCGGCGGCTGGCGGGCGAGGCCTTCGCCGGCGAGGTCACCGACGTGGTGATGGAGTGGACGGAGTCGAAGCGGCCCAGCCCCCGGCCGCTGGTGACGGTGTCCACGGAGGACCGGCCGCAGCTCGCCGACGGCAGCGGGGCGAAGGTGTACCGCTCGCTGGACGGGCGGCCGCAGAGCGCGCAGTTCGTCCGGGTCGAGGAGGACGGGCAGCTGGTGCTGCGGCTCCTCGACAAGATGGGGCGGGGTCGGGACCCGGAGCCGGGTTCCGTGCCGGAGAAGGGCGACCGCGTGTGCTGGACGCTCTTCGAGCACGACGCTCGCGGCGGTCCGAAGCTCCCGGACCCGGAGCAGACGCCGTGGACCCATGGCGGGCCGCCGGGGTCCGGGGCCGCCGCCCACCTTCCCGACGCCGTCACCGACGAGGACATCCTGTGACTCCTGTGACCGCACCGGCCGCCTTCGACCCGGGTGCCGCTGCCGCCCGGGCGACCGCGGCGATCCTGCACGACACCCTGCACGGGACCGAGCGGGGTGTCGTCGTCGACTCCCCGCCGGGGGCCGGCAAGTCCACACTCGTCGTCCGCGCATCGCGGGAGCTGGCCGCGGCGGGACGCCGGCTGATGGTGGTGGCGCAGACGAACGCGCAGGTCGATGACCTGGTGCTGCGTCTGGCCGACAAGGACCCTGAGCTGAGGGTCGGCCGGTTGCACAGCAGCGACGGGGATGCCTACGACCCGGCGCTGCGGGAGCTGCCGTCGGTGACCCTGTCGGCCAGGCCGGGGGACCTCGCGGAGCTGCCGGTCACCATCTCCACGGCGGCCAAGTGGGCGTTCGTCAAGGACGTCGAGCCGTGGCAGCACGCGATCGTCGACGAGGCGTACCAGATGCGCTCCGACGCGCTGCTGGCCGTCGCAGGGCTGTTCGAGCGGGCGCTGTTCGTGGGCGACCCGGGGCAGCTGGACCCCTTCAGCGTGGTCGGGGCCGAGCAGTGGGCGGGGCTGTCCTACGACCCTTCGGCGTCGGCGGTGAGCACGCTGCTGGCGCACAACCCGCAGCTGCCGCAGCACCGGCTGCCGGTGTCGTGGCGGCTCCCGGCGACGGCGGCGCCGCTGGTGTCCCGCGCGTTCTACCCGTACACGCAGTTCCGCAGCGGTACGGGCCCGGGCGAGCGGAGGCTGTCGTACGGGGTGGCCTCGGACGGGTCGGGCCCGGACCGGGTGCTGGACGAGGCCGCCGAGGCGGGCTGGGGCCTGCTGGAGCTGCCGGCGCGGCACACACCGCGCACCGACCCGGAGGCGGTCGGCGCGGTGGCGCTGGTGGTGCGCCGGGCCCTGGACCGGGGGGCGGTGACCTCCGACGAGCAGTCCCCGGCGCCGGCCCCGCTGACGCCGGACCGGATCGCGGTCGGCACGGCCCACCGCGATCAGGCGGCCGCGGTCCGCGCGGCGCTGGCCTCGCTGGGGGTGTCGGGGGTCACGGTGGACACGGCGAACCGGCTGCAGGGCCGCGAGTACGACCTGACGGTGGTCCTGCACCCGCTGTCGGGCCGCCCGGACGCGACGGCCTTCCACCTGGAGACGGGCCGCCTGTGCGTGCTGGCTTCGCGGCACCGGCACGCGTGCGTGGTGGTGGCCCGGGCGGGCATCGCGGAGTTGCTGGACGACCATCCGTCGACGGAGCCGGTGCAGCTGGGCGTGACGATGAAGTTCCCGGACGGCTGGGAGGCGAACCATTCGGTGCTGGCGCACCTGGCGGAGCACCGGGTGTCCTGGCGGCCGTAGCGGGTTCTGGGGCACACCCCCGATCCACCGGGCAGCCCCTGTACGGGCGGCTTCTACCCCTTGCGGGCGGCGCCGAACCGGTGGCGGAGCACGTCGCCCACCTCGGCCAGGGCCTGGAGCTGCTGCGGGGTCAGGAGGTCGATCAGGTGGCGGCGTACCGATTCCACGTGGAGCGGGGCGGCGTCCCTGATCGCGGCGACCCCGGTGTCGGTGAGGACCACCTCGGCGCCGCGGCCGTCGGTGGCGACCTCCTCGCGGCGGACGATGCCGCGCTGTTCCATGCGCGTGAGCTGGTGGGACAGCCGGCTGCGCGACCAGCGCATCAGCTCGGCCAGGGCGCTGATGCGCATGCGGTGGCCGTCCGTGTCGCCGAGCACGGACAGCACGTCGTAGTCGGCTTCGGAGAGCCCGCTGTCCTGGCCCAGGTCGCGCGCGATCTCCGCGTTGACCAGCGGGAACATCCGCCGCCACGCGTACCAGGCGTCCTGCTCGGCCTCGGTGAGCCAGCGGGGCTCGGATGCGGGGGTCATGCCTTCCACTCTAGTCAGATCGATGACACATCATCTACCTGGTTGACACGTCACTCACATAACGCTTTCATTAGGTGACACATCAACAACCGCGCCGACCGGGAGAGCCCACCCCATGACCCGCCTGCACGTCATCTCCGCCGCCACCCGCCCCACCTCCTCCGGCCGCCCGCTCGCCCAGTGGGTCACCGGCCAGGCGGTCGCCCACGGCGGCTTCGACGTCACCCCCGTCGACCTCGCCGAGATCGCACTGCCCTTCCTGGACGAGCCCGAGTACGCCTCCACCGGGAACTACGCCCACCAGCACACCCGCGACTGGAGCGCACTGGTCGACTCCGCCGACGCCTTCCTCTTCGTCCTGCCGATGTACAACGGCGGCTTCACCGCACCCTTCAAGAACGCCATCGACTTCCTCTACAACGAGTGGAAGGGCAAGCCGGTCGGCATCGTGAGCTACAGCGCCGGCCCCACCGGCGGCGCCCCGGCCGCCGAGATGCTGCTGCCCGTCCTGACCCGCCTCGGCATGCTGCCCGCCGAGCACTCCGTCGCCGTCCCGGGCATCCCGAAGCTGATCGGCGCCGAGGGCTTCGAGGCCCCCGAGGCCCTCGCGGGCGAGCTGGCCGCCGTACTGGCCGACGTGGCCGAGCTGGCGGCGAAGCGTGCGGCCGAGCTCGGGGCGGAGGCCGTCACCGCCTGACCCGGATGCCGGCCGGGCGGTCGCACGCGGGGGTGCGACTGACGGCCGGTCAGCACGATCCGGGGGGCGGGCAGCGGCGCCGGTCGATCGCCTGAGCGACTCCCCCGCCACTGAGCCCTTCGGGCTGCTCGTGCACCTCATCGGCCGTACAGGTGTTCCAACCCGTCGGGGCGCGCTCTTGCGGGGCGTTGGACAATGGACGGTGGCCAGGAAGGTTTTCGCACGCGCAGCAGGAGGACAGGGATGGCAGAGCCCGAGCGGACCGAGCGGCGGCTGCGGCCGGCGCCGCTGCTCTTCGAGCCCTCGGAGGCCGTGGCGGATCCGGAGCACTTCTTCGACCTGGAGTCGATCGAGGACCCGCGCGAGCTGCTGGCCCGTGCGACCGAACTGACCCTGGCCTTCCGGGCGGCGCAGGAGCGGGCGGTGGAGTTCCAGGCCCTGGCCGCGGCCCAGCTGGCGGACCCGCGGCGCTTCGACCGGCTCACCCCCGCGGCCATCGCCGAACAGGCGGAGTGGACCGAGGACTACACCCGCAAGATGATCGAGTTCGGCGAGACCCTCCAGTACGGCCGCGCCGACCTGACGTAGGCAGCGGGGCGGGGCCGGGTCCATCGCGGCGCGTCATATGCGGGGGGCACCATACTCCACGCCCGGCCCCCCTGTCCCGATTTCGGTGACTCCCGGAGATCGACCCGCTACGGCGGGTAGACCTTGGCATATGACGACGCTGACGACGGCCCACGGATGCACCGCCCTCCACGCCCGCGGCGAGCGCACGCGCACCGCGCCCGCCACACACGTCACCCCGCAGGGCGCCGCATGGCTCACCTCGGCCTCCGCTCACCCCCGCCGCACCCTCGCGCTGTGGGAGGCCCGCCCCGGCCTCCCGGCGACACTGCCCTGCGGGAGCGCCTTCGACGTCGTCAACGTCCCGCTCGTCCTCGGGCGCCGAATCCTGGACCTGCTCTGGGCCGAGGGACCCGGCTCCGGCCCGGTCGCCGTGCACCGCGGCCGGATGCTGCTCTTCGCCGCCCCCGGCACCGCGCACCGGCTGCCCGCACTGCTGGCGTGGGAGGAATGGGGGGCCTCCCGGCCCGCCCCCGCGCCCCTGTGCCACGGCCGCGGCGACGCCGTGACCGTGCCTCCGCTCGCCGCCGGCCCGGGTCCGTCGCGGTGGCTGGTGGCCCCCGACGCCCGGGAGCCTTGGCTGCCGGGGCCCGAGGCCCTGCTCTGGGCCTTCGTGCGGGCGGCGCGCACCGCCGCGCCGACGGGACCTGGGGATATCGATTTTTCGTTCCGCGGATCCTCCTGCTAATGTCTTCCTCGTCAGCAAGCGCCGCTAGCTCAGTTGGTTAGAGCAGCTGACTCTTAATCAGCGGGTCCGGGGTTCGAGTCCCTGGCGGCGCACAGACGGAGGAAGGCCCCCCACGCGAGTGGGGGGCCTTCCTCGTTCCACGGCCACGCCGTCAGCGTTGCCACGCCGTCACGTCGTGATCTTCACCGTGTACGCGCCGGACCGGGTGCGGTCGGCCACCTCGACGGTGATCCGCTCCCCCGGCACCGTGTACGTCTCGCCCACCTGCAGCGGCGCGTCCGCCAGCGGCGGGTACACCGAGCGGTCCCAGCACGCCTCCGTCGCCGGGTGCGCGTCCAGCACCTCGATGGGGCCGCCGCCCGACGCCGCCTCGTTGCGCACCCGGTAGACGAGGACCCCTTCGGTGCAGGTGTCGCCGTCGTTGCCGGACGAGCCCCGCGCCTCGACGGCGATCACGCTGCCGGGCCCCGTACGGACGACCGCGAGCCGGGTGCCGCCCGTGCCGCCGCTCGGCGGGGCCTGCCCCAGCGGCTGCAGGGTGTGCAGGGACGAGCCCGACTGCACGCAGTCCACCTGGGAGGGGTCCAGCCAGCCCAGCTTCCACTTGTGCCAGGCGAACAGGTCGGGGGACATGCCGAACTGGCTGCCCATGACGTCCCAGTCGCCGACGTAGGTGTCCCAGTCGCCCTTGCCGTCGGTGGGCCGGTGGTAGAGGTCCGGCAGGTCGAAGACGTGTCCGGTCTCGTGGGCCAGCACGTTGCGGTCCGGCGGGTGGCGCTCGAAGACGGTGACGATCCGCCGCAGCTGCGCACCGTCGGCGACGATCGGGCGGTCGAAGTTGACGACCTTCGTGGCGTCGGAGTCCACCCCGGGCGCGTCCGGGTCGGCGACGAAGTAGACGATGTCGTACTTGCCGAAGTCCACCCCGGCGTCGGCCGCGGCGACCGCGTCGCGCAGGTAGGCGGCCCGGTCACCGGGGGCCCAGTCACGCCTTATCCCGTACGCGGTGGACGGCCTGGGCATCTGGATCCACTGCTTCTGCGGGTGCGGGACCAGGTGGAACCGCCCGTACGAGGCCTGCTCGAAGAAGTCGCTGGTGGCGGGGAAGTAGTCGCGGGTGAGCAGCTCGGGCGTCACGGTGCTCCGGTGGTCGGGGAAGGAGAGGAAGACCATGACCGCGTCGAGTGTGCGTTCGGGCTTGGGGTAGGCGCCGTTCCAGGTGTCCAGCCCCAGGGAGTGGTGCGCCCCCGTGCGGGTCAGCGCGCAGGGCCCGGCGCCGGAATCGGCCACCGCGGGACCCGCGACGAGCGACATGGCGGCGAGCGCCGTGAGGGAAGTGAGTGCCGCGGCGGTACTTCGGACGCGAGAGCGGTCCACTCCCCCGGGTGTCTGCTGACGCGTCACATCGACCTCCGGTGGTGGATTCGTACCTGTTTAGCCACCTTGAGGCGATCGTCTTACCAATGCCCTGTTCCGCTGCCCCACACGAGTGAGCGATGAGGCAAGCCGGTGACCCCCGGACTTCACGCGGATGCCTACAGAACGTCACGTCCGATCACCCGAGATCAGCCAGGGTCTCCTCCCGCTCAGAGCCGCGCAGAAACGATCACGCGATCTTGGTCCGACGATCCGTCATCACGCCGAACTCCGCCGTCTCAACCGGTGACGCCGCTGGATAGGGCCTCCCGGCAGCCTCTATGATCGGCACACTTTCCTGCACGGACACTCACGAACACTGCGGGGCCAACGGTGAGCGGAACCTCAGAGGGAACCGGTTCGGCGGCCGACAGCATCCGATCGGCCATCACGGAGCGTCACCCGTCAGTGCCGGCAGTGCCGTCGGCATCCCTTCGCGCCGATTCCGATCTGCGCGACTACCGGGCCGCGTTCAACGCGGCCCACCTCGCCATGGCGGTCGTGGACCGCGAGGGCTACGTCGTCACCGCCAACCAGGCCTTCGCCGGCCTGCTCGGCAGCGAGCCGCACGCGCTCGTCCACCGCTGCGCCGCCGACCTGGTGGACCTGGCCGCGGAGGCCCGCACCTGGGCCGCGTACCAGGAGGTCCTGCGCGGCCGTCAGGCCCGCCTGCGCTGCACCCGCCGGCTCAAGCACCCCGACGGGCACTCGCTGTGGACCGAGGTCACGCTGGGGCCCGTTCCGGGCACCGGGAACGTCCTGCTGTCCGTATCCGACATCAGCGACCGGCGCGACCTCCAGGCCCGGCTACGTCACCTCCAGATGCACGACCCGGTCACGCGGCTGCCCAACCGGGCACTGTTCTTCGAGCGGCTCTCCGCCGCCCTGGAGGCCTCCTCCTACGACCACGGCGGCGGCACCGGCCGGATCGGCCTGTGCTACCTGGACCTGGACGGCTTCAAGGCCGTCAACGACACCCTCGGCCACCGCGTCGGCGACCGGCTGCTGACGGCCGTCGCCGCCCGGCTGACCCAGTGCGCCGACCAGTCCGGCTACGGGCGCATGGGCGGCCACCTGGTCGCACGGCTCGGCGGCGACGAGTTCGCCCTGCTCGTGGAGGACTCCACCGGCACCGAGCAGCTCGCGGACCTGGCGCGCAGCGTACTGGCCGCCGTACAGGAGCCGTTCGACCTGGCCGGGCAGCGGCTGTCGGTCTCCGCGTCCATCGGCGTGGTGGAGCGGGCCACGGACGGGACCACGGCGACCGGCCTGATGCAGGCCGCCGACACGACCCTGTACTGGGCCAAGGCGGACGGCAAGGCCCGCTGGACCCTCTTCGACCCGGAGCGCAACGCGCACCGCATGACCCGGCAGGCACTGTCCTCGACGCTGCGGCCGGCCGTGGAGCAGGGCGAGTTCGCGCTGGAGTACCAACCGCTGGTGGACCTGGAGAGCGGCGCGCTGCGCGGGGTCGAGGCCCTGGTGCGCTGGAGGCACCCGCAGTTCGGCACGCTGACGCCGAATCGGTTCATCGGTATCGCCGAGGAGGACGGGTCCATCGTCCAGCTGGGGCAGTGGGTGCTGCGCACCGCGTGCCGGCAGGCGCGGCGCTGGCAGATCGAACAGCCCAGCGACACCCCGGTCTTCGTGTCCGTCAACGTCGCCGTGCGGCAGGTGTGGGACTCGGACCTGGTGGGCGACGTCGCGGAGATCCTCGCGGAGACGGGTCTGGCGCCGCAGCTGCTCCAGCTGGAGCTGACCGAGTCGGCGGTGATGGGCTCGGCCGGAAGGCCGCTGCAGGCTCTGCAGGCGCTGAGCGACATGGGCGTCCGCATCGCCATCGACGACTTCGGCACCGGCTACTCGAACCTGGCCTACCTGAGCCGGCTGCCGGTCTCGGTGCTGAAGCTGGACGGATCCTTCGTCCGGGGCTTCCGCTACGACGAGGGCGCGCACCCGAACCCGGCCGACGAGACCATCGTCGAGGCCCTGGTCCAGCTCGCGCACCGGCTGGGTCTCACGGTGACCGCGGAATGCGTGGAGACGGCGGGGCAGGCGGCCCGGCTGCGGCGCGTCGGCTGCGACACGGGCCAGGGCTGGCTGTACTCCCGCGCGGTGGCCCCGGACGTGATCGCCCGCATGATCGGCCGCCGCGTGGAGGCGGCGGCCCCCTCCCAGCCCGACGAGTCGGCCCGGCACCCCCTGGTCTGACGGGGAGTGTGAGATGCGTCGGCAGGTGGAACCAAACGGCCTGGCCCGGTGGCCAGTTGTCCCGCTGTCAACCCGCTTGTGAAGATCGTCTGGCTGTCGAGACCCGGACAGCCATTCGATCGTGGGGGAACCATGAAACTGACCCGAGCCGCACTCGCCCTGACCGCCGGCGCCCTGGCCCCGGCCCTGCTGCTCGCCACCCCGTCCCTCGCCTCCGCCGCGCCGGCCACGGCGCCGGCGTCCGCCCCGGCGAGCGCGGTGGTGGGCTCCGACACGGAGAACGCCGTCGCCATCGCCAAGATCCTCGCCGATCCGGCGAGCGGCAAGGGCGTGATCCGGGAGGCCAACAAGGCCCTCAGCGGCACTCCCGAGGACCGTGTGGCCTTCCTGACCACAGGTCTCGCGAAGGCCCAGGACGAGGACAACCTGGTCGCCATCTTCAGGATCCTGGCCACCAACCCGCCCACCGGCAAGGCCGTGAAGCGCGAGGCCAACAAGGCCCTGGACGGCACCCCGGCCGACCGCGTGGCCTTCCTGACCACCGGTCTCGCCAAGGCCCAGGACGAGGACAACCTGGTCGCCATCTTCAGGATCCTGGCCACCAACCCGCCCACCGGCAAGGCCGTGAAGCGCGAGGCCAACAAGGCCCTGGACGGCACCCCGGCCGACCGCGTGGCCTTCCTGACCACCGGCCTGCGCCTGGCCCGGGCCGAGGACGACCGCGTGGACGTCGCACGGATCCTGGCCCGCCCGGGCATCAGCGACGCGCTGCGCGCGGCGGCCGAGAAGGCGATCGACGGCACCCCGGAGGAGCTGCGGCACTTCATCACGGTCGGCCAGTACCAGGTCTGACATGCCGGTGCGGCAGCCCCCGGCGGGGGCTGCCGCCCGGGCACGCGGTCAGAGGCTCCGCACGAACGCCGTGAACGCCTCCGGGGCGACGGTGAAGGCGGGGCCGTCGGGGTTCTTGGAGTCCCGCAAGGCGACCCCGCAGGGCTGCCCAGCCACCTCCACGCAGTCGCCGCCGGAGTTCCCGCTGTACGAAGCCTTGCGCCAGGCGGCGCCGCCGTGGGGTGCGCACTCGACGCACTCGCCGCCGTTGGAGCCGCTGTAGGACGACTTACGCCACTGTGCGCCCGTCAGCATCCGGATGCTTGCCATAGCGTTCCTCCATTACGCGAGCGATCAGCTCAGCCGATGCCCGGGATGGGAGAGCCTCGGCTTGCAAGCGAGCGTAGCCGACTGAACGCTCCTTGATCACTTGCGCGTTGGCTGTCATGTGACCGGAGTCGTAGCTCTCGCTGTAGTGAATGTCCGGGGCACCGTCGAAGCGCAGCAAGGTGAACGAGCCCATCATTCCAGCGTGCTGGCCCGCATTGAAGGGCAGCACCTGGATTTCCAGCCACTGCCGCTCTTCGAGACTCAGCAGATGCGCCAGTTGGTCGCGCATCACCTCGCGGCCTCCGATCTCCCGGTGCAGAGCCGCTTCGTCAAGCACCGCCCACAGCACCGGCGGGTTCTCCCGGGTCAGTATGCGCTGTCGATCCATGCGCGCCGCCACGGCAGCGTCGAGCTTGTCAGGCCTCTCAACTCCGAGAACAGCCCGCGCATAGGCCTCCGTCTGGAGCAACCCGTGGACCAGCTGGCACTGGTAGGTGGAGATGAACGCTGCTTGGCCCTCCATCTCCGCGTACGGCTGAAACCAGCTCGGCAACTGGCTCCGCAGGACAAGCCCCACCAGGCGGGAGAACACCCCACCCGTGCCGAGGGCCGCGTCCACCCGTTCCGAGAAGTCCCGCGTCGGGACCCGGCGGCCGTTCTCCACCATGCCGATCAGGGAGCCCGTGCAGAAAATGATCGCGCCGAGCTGCGACTGCTTCAGGCCCGCCTCTTCTCTCAGCCGGCGCAGTTCGTAGCTGTAGTAGTCCAGCGGCGAGGCGCTGGGATCGATGTCGCGGGCCAGGACCATGAGAACGGCACCCCCAAGCGGGAAACGGGCTTGTGGCCGAGAGTAGCGACACCGCTACGACCCGCTGTCCGGAATCCGACAACCATGTCACACACCTCCGCCCCGCCCCCGGGAGAGGGGACGGGGCGGGGGCGTCGCTCGGCGCGGGGTGGGGGGAGATCAGCAGGCGCCGAGGTCCTTCCAGACACCCCATTCACCGGTGGTGCCCGGCGTCTCGTTCTGCGTCCACCACTGGGCCTTGTACGTGCGGCCGTCGTGGGAGACCTCGTTGCCGGCGGTGTAGATGGTGCCCGCGACGTAGGCCGGGGTCGAGCCGCAGCCGGTCGGAGGCTGCGTGGTCGGCGGGGTCGTGGTGGGCGGGGTGGTGGTCGGCGGGGTGGTGACCGGCGGCTGCGTGGCGCCGCCCAGGGCGTCGGAGATCTGGTTCAGCAGCGTGGCGTTGTTGTCCAGGCCGAGCAGGGAGTACATCATCGCGCCGGCCAGGCCGCGCTGCTTGCCGTAGTCGACCCGGGCCTGGATGGACTTCTGGTTCAGGCCGGCGAAGAACTCGCCGTCCTTGTAGAAGTACGAGGACTTCGACTGGTCGTCCCAGAAGGTGGTCGACGGGTTGTCGACGATGCCGCCGAGCTCCTTGTAGTGCGCGATGCCCGCCTGCTGGCTGAGCGGTCGCGCGCCGGAGCCGCCGGTCGCGGTCTGGGCGAGGCCGTTGGCGGTGCCGGCCGGGACGCCCTTCCAGCCGCGGTAGTAGAACTCGTAGCCCAGCGTCAGCTTGTCGGCGGGGAAGCCGCCGGTGATGCCGTAGGCCGGGTTGCCGTCGATCCAGGAGTCGATGGCGTTGTCGATGCTGTACTTCTCGGTGCCCGGCGCGATCGGGTCGGTCGGGTCGGCCGCGGACGGGTACAGCGGGGACTGGTGGTACGTGGGCCCGTCGCCGTCCCAGGCGCCGTGCATGTCGTACGTCATGATGTTGGCGTAGTCCAAGTACTGGCCGATCTTGTCGGTCTCGATGTACTTGATCTTGTCCTGGCCGGCCGGCAGGGCCGCGGTCAGCATGTACTTCTTGCCGCCGTTGGCCGCGCCCTCGGCGTCGAGCTGCTTGCGGAACTCCTGGAGCAGCAGGGTGAAGTTCTGCTTGTCCTCGGGGCCGTAGTGGTTGCCCAGGTGGCCGCCCGCGGAGCCCGGGTACTCCCAGTCGATGTCGATGCCGTCGAAGATGCCCGCCGCGGTGCCGGGGCCGCCGAAGCCGCCCTCCACCGGGAGGTCGCCCTTGATGTACTGCTTGATGCAGGAGGCGACGAACTTCTTGCGGGAGGCGTCGGTCTTGGCCGCGTCGTGGAAGTACTTGGAGTACGTCCAGCCGCCCAGCGAGATGTTGATCTTCAGGTGGGGGTACTTGGCCTTCAGTTCCTTGAACTGGTTGAAGACGCCCACGATCGGCTGGTTCCACGTGTCGGCGACGCCGTCCACGCTGTCGGCCGCGCTGAAGGACTTCTGGTAGTCGGCGTAGGAGTCGCCCGCGCCGTCACCGGCGTTGGGGTTGTTGTCGTCGCCGGCCGCCTTGTTCGCCTCGAAACAGGTGAGCTCGGTGGGGTGGATGTTGCCGAACGAGTAGTTGATGATGTCCAGCTTGCTCGCTATGCCCCGGGTGTCGAGATGCTTGGGGTAGAAGGCGTTCCCGTAGACGCTCCACTGGTCGTAGTAGGCGATGCGGACGCCGCCCGCAGCGGCTCCGGCCGCGGTGTCGGCGGCCTGGGCGGTGCCGAGTCCCGCGAAGGAGGCAAGCGCTCCGGCTGCCAGCGCGGCCGTGGCGGCGGCTGCGATGAGGGGTTTACGGATGTGCATGAACTGCCTCCGGGGGGCTGGGAGGAGAGTGCTGGAGGTTCGGGTGAGAGAAGTGATAGCGATCACTCCAGCCCCGCGTCAATGGTTCGGACCAAAGAAGGACTAGACCACTCCCGCGCCATTTACCCAAGTCAGAGACTTGGGCGCACAGCAGAAACCGCTCGCCACCCCGGGTGACGAGCGGTTTAAGGCTCCCTTGAGACACGCTCCGGCAAGGTTTTGGCAATGAACCAGCCAAACCCCTTTGTCGCGCGGTCAGTCGGCGGCGGGGGCCGGTGCGGGCATGCCGTACGCATCCGCCACGAGCTCGTAGGAGCGCAGTCGGGCCGCCCCGCTGTGGGCGTTGGCGGTCAGCATCAACTCGTCCGCGCCGGTGCGCTTCGCGAGGCCGTCGAGGCCGTCGGCGACGGCGTCGGGGGTGCCGTGGACGACGTTGGCGAGCCAGCCGTCCACGAACTCCCGCTCCAGCGGGGTGTACGGGTACGCCTCCGCCTCCTCGGGTGTGGGCACCAGCCCCGGGCGCCCGGTGCGCAGCCGCAGCATCGACAGCGCGCCCGTGAGGACCTGGGCGCGGGCCTCCTCGTCGGTGTCGGCGGCGAGCGCCGAGACCCCGATGACGGCGTAGGGGGCGTCCAGGACCGCCGAGGGCCGGAAGCTCTGGCGGTAGAGGTCGAGCGCGGGCAGGGTGCCGGCCGCGGAGAAGTGGTGGGCGTAGGCGAAGGGCAGGCCGAGCTCGCCGGCGAGCTGCGCGCTGAAGCCGGAGGAGCCGAGCAGCCACAGCGGCGGCCGCCCGGCCGGGCCCTGCACCGGGCCGGGTACGGCGTGCACGCGGGCGTACGGGTGCCCGTCGGGGAAGTCGTCGTCGAGGAAGCGGGTGAGCTCCGCGAGCCGGCGCGGGAACTCCTCCGCGCCCTCTTCGAGGCGTCCGGGCCCGCGCAGTGCGGCGGCCGTGCGACCGTCCGTGCCGGGAGCACGGCCGAGGCCGAGGTCGATCCGCCCCGGGGCGAGCGCCTCCAGGGTGCCGAACTGCTCGGCGACGGCGAGCGGGGCGTGGTTGGGCAGCATCACGCCGCCGGAGCCGAGCCGGATGCGGGAGGTGTGCGCGGCGAGGTGGGCCAGGATCACGGCGGGCGAGGAGCTGGCGACGCCGGGCATGGAGTGGTGCTCGGCGACCCAGTGGCGGTGGTAGCCGCGGGACTCGGCGAGGCGGGCGATGGCCACGCTGGTGCGCAGGGATGCGTGCGCGGTGCTGCCGGCGCCGACGGTGGCGAGGTCCAGGACGGAGAGCGGTACGGGCGCCCGGCCGAGGGCGGTGCCCCGGATACCGCTACGGCTCTCCTGCGCCGACCCCTTCGGCACCGGGTTCGGCATCTCGTCCGGCACCTCGTTCGGTACACCCGTCGGCACGCCGTTCACGCCCCCGGTGTCACTCATCGTCGATCCCGTCCCGTTCTCCACGTCCGCACGACGTCCGTGCGACACCGTACGAAGAACTCGAACCGTGAGCGGCCTCCGGGCATTCCCCGCACAGCAGTGCAGTGCGCGTGACTGCGGCATATGCCAGCGGCTTAGATCCAGGCAGACGGACGTGATCGAGCCATCAATCTCCCCAACAGGCGCTCCACATGGGCCGCTTGATGGCTATCGTGGTAGGGCAAGCGGTAACAACCTGCTAGGGGGGAAACCGTGGCGCTGAAGCCCGAGCCGACCGCGCCGTTCCACTCGGTGCAGTACGCACTACGCGTACTCGAAACGATCGCGCGTCACACCGGTGGCGTGACCGACGCGCAGATCGCGCGCGAGACCGGCCTGCCCGCAGTCCATCTCGCCCCGATGCTGCTCATGCTGCGCCGGGAGGGATACGTCCTGCAGGTGGCGGACGGCGCGTACGCCATAGGGGATTCCCTCGTCCTGCTCGGGTCCGGCACCGACCGCCAGCAGGCCCTGACCGACAAGCTCCAGGAGACCCTCGACAGGCTGCGCGACTCGGTCGGCGCGGCCGTCTACATCAGCCGGTACGTGGACGGCGAGGTCAAGATCACGCAGTTCGCGGACAGCCCGCGCACTCCGAAGGTCCACGAGTGGGTCGACTTCCGGTCGGCCGCGCACGCGAGCGCGGTCGGAAAGTGCCTGCTGACGCAGCTCGACCTGAACGGGCGGCGCGATCACCTGTCCCGGCACAAGATCGCCCGGCTCACGTCGAAGACGATCGTGAACGAGCGGATCCTCTTCTCCAAGCTGGACTCCCAGCCGGCCACCGTGCCCATGCTGGACCTGCAGGAGTACGCCGTGGGCACGGTCTGCGCGGCCGTCCCGATCACGGCGGGCGCCTCGGTCGGCTGCCTGGCCCTGTCGATGCCGGTCGAGCACGCGCACCGGCTGCGGGCCGCGGCCGACACCCTGAACCGGAAGGCCGCACCGCTGCTGCTGTCGCTCACGCTCTAGCGGGACTCCGCTCCGGCGCGGGCGGGCGGGCGGGACGCCGGGACGCCAGGCCCTCCCTACCAGGGCCGGAAAACACTTCGGGCGGTTCCCGGTGAACCGGAAACCGCCCGAAGGACAGGTGCGCCGCCAGGGACTCGAACCCCGGACCCGCTGATTAAGAGTCAGCTGCTCTAACCAACTGAGCTAGCGGCGCCTGCTGACAGAGAAAATACTACCTGGTCCGCGGGGGTGCTCCAAACCATTACCCGCGGGGTGCGCGAGGGCCGCCGGTGCCGGGCGGTGGCGCGGGTGTGCCGCTGCGCGGAGCCTTCTCCCCGCCCTGCCGGCGAGGCTGAAACGGAGCGGCGGTGCGCCGCTAGCGGTGCAGGAGGTCGAGGCGGCCGTGGGCCTCGTAGGCGGCGAGGAGGGCGGACACGTCCTCCCTGGACAGTGGGGCGTAGCTCCCGGCAGGGGTTCGGTGCCAGACCGGGTCCGCGCAGCGGAAGCCGGTGCGGCGGAGGGCGACGCGGTGGACCTTGTTCGTCGCGGTGACCGGCATCTCCGGGACGATGCGGACGTAGCGCGGGGCCATCTTCGTGCCCAGGTCCGGCTGGCGGGAGAGGAAGGCCTCGAAGTCCTCCGTGGAGAACACCGCGCCGTCACGGAGCGAGAGGGCCGCCATCACCTGGTCGCCGGCCACCTCGTCCGGGACGCCGTAGACGGCGACCGCCGTGGCGTCCGGCCAGCGGGCGAGGATGTTCTCGATCACCGCCGCGGCGAGGTTCTCGCTGTCGACGCGGAGCCGGTCGTCGGTGCGGCCCGCGAAGTAGAGGAAGCCGGCGGGGTCGCGGAAGAAGAGGTCGCCCGTCCAGTACCAGCCGTCCCGGGTGCGGTCGGCTTCCGCGTCCGGGTTGCGCCAGTAGCCCTCGAACAGGCTGCGGCCCCGGTTGACGAGCTCGCCGATCGCGGCGGAGCCGTTGAGCAGGCGGCCGTCCTCGTCCAGGGCGGCCGGAGGGCACTCCCGGCCCGTCTCCGGGTCGACGACCGCCAGGTCGTCCCCCGCACCCGCCCGGCCCAGGGCGCCCGGCGGGGTGTCCGGGGTGCGCTGGACGGAGGCGCCGCCCTCGGTGGCGCCGTAGCCCTCCACCAGGCGGACGCCGAAGCGCTCGGCGAAGCGGGCGGCGTCCACGGCCCCGGCCTCGGTGCCGAAGCCGAGCCGCAGGCTGTGGGAGCGGTCGTCGGGGCGGGGCTCGGTGGCCAGGAGGTACTGGATCGCCCGGCCGACGTAGGTGAAGTACGTCGCGCCGTAGGCCTGGACGTCGTCCAGGAACGCGGAGGCGGAGAAGCGCCGGCGCAGCGCGACCGCGGCGCCGCCGGCGAGCGCGGGGAGCCAGTCGGCGATGACGGCGTTGCCGTGGAAGAGCGGCATGCAGACGTAGTGGACGTCGTCCGGGCCGACGGAGAACTGGCGTGCCAGTGAGGCGCCGGCGGCCGCGAGCCGGCCCTGGCTGCAGACGGCGGCCTTGGGGGCTCCGGTGGAGCCGGAGGTGAAGTAGAGGAGGAGGCGGGAGCCGGGGGCGGGGCTGCGCAGGGCCGCCTCGCCGGGTTCGGCGGCGGCGTAGGGCGCGAGGAGGGCCTCGTACTCCTCGGTGCCGGTGACCAGGACGCGTACGCCGGGCAGGTCGAGGCCGCGCAGCAGCGGCAGGTGGGCGGGCTCGGTGATCAGGAGCCGGCAGTCGGTGTGCAGGATGTCGCGGGCCAGTTCGGGGCCGCGCCGGGTGGGGTTGATCCCGGCGGCGGCAGCCCCGGCGAGGGCCGCCGCGCCGAGCCAGAACGGGAACTCGGGGGTGTTGTCGAGCAGGACCCCGAGGTGCGGTTCCGCCCCGGCGGGCATGAGGTCGACGAGGAGCGCGGCGCGTGCGGCGGCTTCCTGGGCGGTCCGGTGGTGGGTGAGGACGCGGCGTTCGCCGTCCTCGTACATCAGCCCGGGCCGGTGGTCGCCCCATTGGCGCGCTACGAGCTCCGCGACGGTCTCGGGTGCTGTCGTCGTCGTCCGCATGCCGCCGGAGGGTAGCTGACGTATCGTCAGAACTGAACGTCCGAGCAGGCGTAGAAGGCCATCGGGGTGTCGTTGACGGTCCAGACGGCCAGGATCAGGTGCCGGCCGCTCTTGCCGCTCGGCATGGAGCCCTGGTGGACGGTGGTCATGGCGGGGCGGGCGCCGTTGTAGGCGACGGTGAGGAAGGGCTGGGGTTCGAGGTCGGCGCGGGTGAGGGCCTTGGTGCCGGTCCAGCCGTCCTTGGTGACGTAGTACTTGAAGTCGGTGGTGGAGTGGTTGGCGGTGAACTGCCACCGGAAGGCGTAGCTCTGGCCGCTGGTCACCTTGGTGGTGGGCCAGGCGCCGCCGCGCGGGTCGTCGAGCTCGGCGAACTGCGGGAGTCCGCCGGAACATATCCTGCCGTCGGCGGGGCCTGCGGCCGGGAAGCCCTTGAAGCCCTCGACGCTCTGCGGCTCCCACTGGATCGCGCCGCAGTCGGAGACGGCCCTGTTGGCGCAGAGCTTCTGGCGGCTGATGGGGGTGTCGGTGTAGCCGTGGCTGCTGGCGGTGGGGGCGCCGACGAGGGTGATGCCGGCGACGAGGCCGAGGCCGAGCGCGGCGACACCAGCCCTTCTGGGCGCTCCGGATATTCCAGGCATTCCGGGCATGCGGATGGGGCGCATGATGCTCCTTGGGCGTGGGGGGAGTTCGGCGAGCGCGCGCACATGGGGATTCAGGTCTAGACCAAGTCCCAGATTATTGACGAGAGTTGGCCATGTCCATACCAA
Source organism: Streptomyces sp. NPDC060232 (assembly GCF_042726555.1). NCBI lineage: Bacteria > Bacillati > Actinomycetota > Actinomycetes > Kitasatosporales > Streptomycetaceae > Streptomyces > Streptomyces sp. NPDC060232. Next base: position 20,242 of record NZ_JBHXAG010000039.1, read on the forward strand.
TGAGGAAACGGGTGGTCCGGTCACTTCCGGCCACCCGTTCCCTTTGCTGCGTGATGCGTGATGCGTGATGCGTGATGCGTGATGCGCGATTGCGGCTACTCGGTGCGCCCCGTGCAGAAGGCGACCGTGAGGTCCTTCACCAGGGCCTTGCGCTCGTAGTCGTCGAGCTCGACGAGTCCGCGCGAGGTCAGCCGGTGGACGGTGTCGTCGACGGCGTCCACCACCGAGGTCAGCACGGCGTCCCGGTGCTTGGCGTCGATCGCGGCGACCCGGCGGCGGCGCATGGCCTCCGCGACCTCGGGCGCGTACTCGATCCGGGTCGGCTGGGCCGAGTACACCTCGATCCCGACCGCCTCGGTCTCGGCCGCCAGCATCCGGGTCAGCGCGTCCCCGACGGCCTCGGCGTCGCGCAGGGTCGGGGTGTCGTCGTGGAAGGCGTCTGCCGGGAGCTGGGAGAGCACGCGGGCCATGGCCGACTCGACCTGCTCGGCGAGGTACTCGGTGTGGTCCGCGACGGCGAGCGTGGCCCGGGCGGTGTCCTCGACCTGCCAGACGACCTGGACTACGACCTGGAGGGCGAGGCCGTCGGAGTCGACGGCGGGCATCGGGTCGCTGCGCCAGTGGCGCAGGCGTACGTCGACCCGGCTGCGCAGCAGCAGGGGGCTGACCCAGGTCAGGCCGGTACGGCGGACCGTGCCGCGGTAGCGGCCGAAGAGGGTGAGCACCCAGGCGTGGCCGGTCCGGACCCGGCCGAGGCCGCCGAGCGCGACGAGGGCGACGATGCCGAGGAAGGCGAGCGGCGGCCAGTGGGCGGCGTGCAGGCCCCGGTATGCGCGGGGGGCCGCGCCGAAGGCGGCGACGAGGGGGGCGGGGACGATCCCGGCCCGCCAGAGCACGGCCGTGCAGCCGGCGAGGGCGAGGCCGCCGACGGCGACACCGACCCAGCCGGGCAGCACCGGGCCGCGGTGCTCGCGGAGGCGGTCGTCGCTACGGGGGACCCGGCGGCCGGGGGCGGTCCGGGCCGGGGCGGCGGGCTTGCGCGTGCGGGTGGGCTCGGGGCGGGGGGGCGCGCTGGCCGCGTCGCCGCGGAAGGGGAGGTGCACCGGTACCTCGGTGACGGAGGTGCCGCGGTGCGGGGCGGCGACCTTCGGCAGGTCCAGCGTGTCGGCCTCCTCCATGCCGCGGGCCACCGCCTGGGCGACGATCTCGGCCACCCCGGGCCCGGGCACGCCGGAGTTCGCCGCGTCGGCGGGGTTCCGTGGCCGCGGGGTGGCGGGCTCCTCGTGCTGCGGATGCGGGATGTCGAGGCTCGCCCCGGCCTCCTCCGATGCGTGCACCGGCTCGGGCTCGGCCTCCCCCCGCGCGGCGGGCACCACCCCGCCTCCCGCCTCCGCCGAACCGGCGTCCGAACCGACTTCCGAACCGGACCCACTCCCGTCGCCCGCCCCCGCCGACACGCCGACCGCCCGGAAACCCGTCCCGGCCTGCGGCTCCGCCGCCAGAGGTGAAGCGTGCGCGCCACGCGCTGCCGGCGCGGACACCGCCCGGTCCCGCTCCACCGGCTCGGAATGCGACGCAGACACCACCGCCGGACGGGAGCCCGTCCCGGCCTGCGGCTCCGCCGCCAGGGGTGAAGCGTGCGCGCCGAGCGGCGCGGGGGCGGTCTCCGCCCCGGAGGCAGGAACGGTCCGCGGAAGCACCGGCCCCGCGGGCGCGGCGCGCAGCGCCGACACGGATTCCGGGCCGGCCTCCCGTACCGCCGGCACGGGATGCGGTACGGACACCCCCGCCGGGTGGGTGGCCGCGTCGGTGGCCGGGACGGCCGCACGCGCCGCCGCTCCGAGCGGCGACTCACCCTCCGACACCGGGACGGCGTGCGGGGCGGGCGCCCCCGCCGGCTCAGCGCTCCTGTCCGTCGCGCGGGGTGCGGCAGGCGGCTCCGCGGCGCGGGGCGGCGCCTCCCCGGCCGGGGCCGGGACGGAGGCCGGGACGGAGGCCGGGACGGCCTCCTCCGTCGGCACAGTGCCCAGGGCCGTCGCGCCCGGCGCAGGGTACGCGGCAGGCGCGGCCGGTCCTGCGACGGCGCGCTTGGCCGGAACGGCCTGTGCCCGCGCCGCGCCGGGCAAAGCGTCCCCGGCCGGCGCCGGGACGGCGTACGCGGTGGAAGCCCGGCCCTGCGATGTCGGCACCGCCACCGAGGCGGCGCCCAGGTCCCTCCCGTGGGAAGCGGAGTCAGGCGCGGCCGTCGCCTCCGCCGCGCGTGGCGACGATTCGCCGCCCGGTGCCGGGACGCCGTGCCCCACCGGGACAGCCGGCGGACCCGCCGCTCCCGGCGGCACCTCCTCCGGCGCGGCCGGGACGGCGTACGCGGTGGAAGCCCGGCCGGACGACGCCGACACCCCCGCCGGGGCGGCGCCCAGGTCCGTCCTGCGAGGCGCGGAATCCCGGGCCGGCACGGCCGAGTGCTCCGCCGCCCGGGGCGAAGCCTGGCCGGCCGGCACGGGGACACCGTGCAGGGCCGGGACGGCCGGCGGACCCGCCGCCCCCGGCGGCACCGCGCCCGGCGGAGCCGGGACAGCGGGGCGGGCAGGCGCGGGCGACGCCTCCGCCGCGCCGCCGAGCGGCGACTCGCCCCCCGGCGCCGGGACAGCCGGTGGAGCCTGGGCGGCCGGGCGGACGGTCGCGGTCGGCGGCTCCGCCGCGCCAGGCGACGGCTTCGGCTTCGGCGGTGCCGAGTGGGCGGCGGTCGCCCAGCCGAAGGTGGTGGGGGCTGTGGCGGCGGCGGCCGGGACGTGCAGGGTGCCCGTCGTCGAGGTGGTGCGCGTGGGGAACATCGTTACCTCCGTCATGCGAACAGCCGGCGCCAGGTTTCCGGGCCCGGGTAGCCGTTGGCCGCGGCCCCGCGCCAGCCCTGCGCGCGCTGGAAGGCCTCGACGCTGCGGCGGTCCGCCTCGCTCCAGCGGGCGCCCGGGCCGGCCGTGTAGTACTTGCCGAAGCCCTTCTTCACCAGCTGCCGGCCGAGGGCCTCGACGGCCGGGTGGGACTGGCCCGGCCGGAACACCGCGGCCCCGGGGTAGGCCCGTACGCCGCCAGGTCCGGGCGCCGCGCCCACCGTCGGCGGGATGTTCTTGCCCTGCTTGTCGACGAGCAGGCGCCAGGTGTGCGCGCCCGGGACGCCGTCGGCGTCGGTGCCCGTCCAGCCCTGCGCACGCTGGAAGGCCTGGGTGGCACGCTTGTCGTGGTCGCTCCACGTCCGGTCGGCCACCCCGTTGGGGTAGAAGCGGTACGCGCCGCGCTCGACCAGCATCCGGCCGAGCTGCGCCACGTGGTCGTTGGTGGCGCCCGGGGCGAACTTGTCCGCGCCCGGGAAGGTCCTGGCGGGGTCGCCCGGCTTCGGTCCCGCCGGCGGTTCGGGGACGGGCGCGGGGGCGGGGACGGCGCCCGGGACCTGCGGGACGATGCCGCCCGTCACCCCGTTGAACCGGTACGGGACGTACTTCGCCGCGTTGGCCCAGTACCCGTACGGCGTGGCCAGCTTCCGCGTCGTGGGCCGCGTCTGCTCGTAGGCGACGTAGTGATTGCGCGTCTGGTCGACCCAGCCGCCGAAGAGGACCACATGGGAGCCGTTGGTGGGGTCCGCCGGGTTGTGGAAGAGCAGCATGTCCCCCGGCAGGAGCTCATCTTTCGTGATCTTGGTGGCGAACTTGTCGAGGCTGCCGGTCCACTCGTTCGAGCCGAGGTTCCAGGCCATGGAGACGTAGCCGGAGCAGTCCTGCCGGTAGCCGTCCGTCCAGTACTCGGACATGCTGTACGGGACCTGCGCGTCCAGCCACAGCTTCGCCCGGTTGATGATCGTCGTGCGGTCGATCCGCTTCACGGCCCCGGGCCGGCCCGGGGCCCCGGGGTTCCCCGGCTTGCCCTTCGGGCCGTGCAGGGGGGTGCGGCCGCCCTGCGGGCTGCCGGGGTCGTCGAGGGCCACCGGCCCGGTGGCCGGTGCGCTCAGGGCGACCGCCGTACCGCCGCCACCGCCGAGGACCACGCCGGCGGCGGTGGCGAGGACCAGCGCCCGCCGCGCCCCGCGCGCCGCGGGGTGCCCCCCGTCCCGGAGCGGTATGGCGCGGGCCCGGGCGAGGGAACGGCGGCGCTGGGCGCATCCCCGGCACACGCAGTCGCCCTCGGGCTCGTACTCCTCGAAAGCGGGCATCGGCATCTGCACATGCGTCGGGGGCTGCCTCTTCATGCGGTTCCGTCCACTCCCCTGCTGTTCCAGTGGTCGACCGGGGCCGCACCTGATAAAGCATCAGATGCGTCGGCGCAGACATATCGTGCACGATAGACCCCTCAAACATGGGTTAATCGGACAAGGTGGGCGTGGCTGGTCACGAACACCTGCAGAGGTGGGGTAGAGTTTTCCCTGTCAGCAAGCGCCGCTAGCTCAGTTGGTTAGAGCAGCTGACTCTTAATCAGCGGGTCCGGGGTTCGAGTCCCTGGCGGCGCACAGATGGAAGAAGCCCCTCACAGCGAAAGCTGTGAGGGGCTTCTTCGTTGCCGATTGCCGATTGTCGATTTGCCGGTCGGCTCAGGGCTCAGGGCTCCCCGCTCCGACTCCCGGCTTCGGGCGCCCGGTTCCCGGAGCCCGGTCGGCTCACGCCGACGTGCCCGGGCGGACGCCCACGCCGGTCAGGTAGGCGGAGACCACCACGTTCGCCGTGTACTCCTTGGCCGCCTTGTCGTAGGTGCCTCCGCAGGTCACCAGCCGCAGCTCCGCGCGGCCCGCGACCCGCGGACCGTACGCCTTGTGCGCGTCGAAGGCCGCGCGCGCGTAGACCCGTACGTCCTCGATCGTGAACTCTGCGACGGAACCGTCCGCCCGCACCACGCGCACCTTGTCACCCGCCTGCGCCGAACTCAGGCCGTAGAAGACCGCCGGCTTGGACCGCGTGTCCACGTGCCCCACCATCAGCGCCGTCCCCGCCGCCCCCGGCTGGACGCCCTGGCCCCACCAGCCCACCGTGCCCGGGCTGTCGTACGGCGGCGGATCGATCGCGCCGTCCTTGTCCAGGCCCCGGGACACCACCGGGGCCTGGATGCCTATGGACGGCACGTCGACGCGCTGCGGCAGGGACCCGGCGACGGGGGCGTGCGCGGCCGGCAGCCCCGTGCCCACCGCTCCGCCGGCCTGCCCGGAGAGCGGGGCCGGCGCCAGGGTGAGCTCACGGCCCCACAGCCACAGGCCCAGCACCAGTACCGACCAGGCCGCGAAGGTCAGCAGCCGGCCCCCGGCGGAGGCCTTGACCTCCGCCGTCCCCGTCCGCCACTCGCTCACGTGACGCCCGTCCCCTCACTCGCCGCTGCGACGGCGGCGCAGGGTCAGCGCCCGGCCTGCGATGGCCAGCGTGGCCACCGCGGCGAGCACGGCACCGATCACCGTGTGCGGCATTCCCGGGCCGTCGTGCCCCTGCTCCTTCTTCGCGGCGGTGACCAGGCCGGGGGCCTGCGCCGGGCGGTCCGCCATGCCGCCGCCGCCCGCGTGGACCGGCCAGATCGGTGAGGCGTGGTGGGAGGGGTGCCGGTGCGCGGAGACCTGGACCGAACCGGTGAACTTCTCGCCGCCGTCGCAGTACACCCGGACGGCGTGCCATCCGGGCGAGGCGTGCGAGCTGATCGTCGCGTCGCCGTAGAGCGGGCTGCGGTGCCCGCCGTCCCGCCCGTAGAGGTCGGCGTCCGCCACGAAGACGGCGGACTTGGCCGCTCCCCGGTTGCCGTCGCATCCGTGGACACGCAGCTTGACCTGCGCTCCGGGGTGGGCCGGGCTCGGGTCGACGGCGATGCTGCCGCGGGCGCCGCGGTCCTCCTCGCCCGCGAGGGCGGTGGGTGCGGTCACCGCGGAGAACGCCGCCAGGGCGGCGGCCACGGCGGCGGTGCGGACAGCGATCGGAACACTGCGCATGGTGAACCTCCTCGACAAGGAGACTCACGCGCGGCGCGCCGCTCCGCATCCGGAGCGGCGCCGTACGTGTCAGCCGTACGCCGCAAACGCGGTACTGCCCCTGAGTCTGTCACTGCTGAGCACGGCGCAGCCGAACGGCCCTGTGGGCAGCCGGAGACCAGGAAGCCGACCCATGGGGCTCAGCGGTCCGCAGCGCCCATCGGCCCCTCCGGGGTCCGCTCGGTGGCCTGCCTCTTCAGCTCGGCCCGGAGGTCGTCCGGAGTGAGCGCCAGCAGCTCGCCGACCGACCGGTTGCATGCCTCGGCCGCCTCCTCCACCGCGGACCGGAAGCCCCGCCGCACCGGGCGGCCGGCCGCCATCAGGACGACAGCGGCGACCGGCCGCAACAGCCACCGCCCGCGCACGGTGACCGCGACGTCCACCTGCCACCGCCCGCCGTCCGCCCCTCGCGGCCGCAGGCACACACGCGCCTTGGCCAGCCGGTGCTTCAGCCGCGCCGTCGCCGGGGCGCGCGCCGCCGGCAGGGCCCCGGGCGCGAGATCGGCCGCCGCCCACCACGCGGCCAGGTCGAGCCGCGCCTTGGGCCGTCGCCGGGGCGGAGTTCCTCGCCTGCACCGGAGGTGACATGGACGCCGTTTGCAACTCGGGGGCGACTCGCCGGTGTCGCCCGTCTGGCACCGGTGCCAGGGGATTGCCGTCGTATCAGCGGCAGCATGCGTCGGCCACACCGATGTCGGCGTCGAGGAGGTGGAGAAGGTGGAGGAGGTGGAGTTGGACGCTGCGGGTGATCAGGACGGTGGGCGGGCGGTCGCGTGACGTCACCGACCCGCGGAGCGGGTTCGCCGAGGTGGACTCGGCGGCCCGTGAAAGTGCGGGGCTCAGCGCCGCGTGGACGGCCGCGGAGTCGGATGACCGGTTCAACATCCCGGGCGGTGGACACCCTCGGCGTCCACCGCCCTCTGCCGATAGGGTGGTGGTACAGACCACAGGCCGCAGGTCAGCGGCCCAGCGGAGCGGAGAGAAGTCCGTGGCAGAGCGCAAGCCGATCGAATCCTGGCTCACCGACATGGACGGCGTGCTCATGCACGAGGGCGTGCCGATTCCCGGAGCCGATGCCTTCCTCAAGAAGCTCCGCGAGTCCGGCAAGCCGTTCCTGGTACTGACCAACAACTCGATCTACACCGCGCGCGATCTGCACGCTCGTCTGACGCGCATCGGCCTGGAAGTCCCCGTGGAGAACATCTGGACCTCCGCCTTGGCGACCGCGCAGTTCCTGGACAACCAGGCACCCGGCGGAACGGCGTACGTCATCGGCGAGGCCGGTCTGACCACCGCCCTGCACGACATCGGCTACATCCTGACCGACCACGAGCCCGACTTCGTGATCCTGGGAGAAACGCGGACCTACTCCTTCGAGGCGATGACGAAGGCTGTCCGCCTGATCAACAACGGAGCCCGCTTCATCGCCACGAACCCCGACGAGACCGGCCCGTCCGCCGAGGGCGCCCTCCCCGCTACGGGCGCCGTGGCCGCGCTCATCACGAAGGCAACCGGCAAGAAGCCGTACTTCGTCGGCAAGCCCAACCCGCTGATGATGCGTACCGGCCTGAACGCCATCGGCGCCCACTCCGAGACCAGCGCGATGATCGGCGACCGGATGGACACCGACGTACTCGCCGGGCTGGAGGCCGGCATGGCGACGTTCCTCGTCCTGACCGGGCTTACAGGCAACGACGACATCGACCGCTTCCCCTACCGGCCGACCACGGTCGTGGACTCGATCGCTGACCTCGTCGACCGCATCTGACCGTCCCGACGGGTACGCAGCAGGCCCTCCCGATGCCTTGGGAGGGCCTACCGTCTTGGTGACCGGCTGGTGTCCCCTTGCGTCGCGGGCGACAAACCCCAGGTCAGCCCGGGTGGGCGGCGTAGTTCTTGCCGGAGGAGCTCGGCGCGAACCGGGCCTGCTCGGGAACGCCGGAGCGGTGGCCTGAAGGTATGCGGGCGGCCGGGACGGCCGTGCGGGGGTTCGGAGCGGGGGCCGCGGTCAGTGGTCGCAGGAGGTGGTACGGGTGCGGGTGCGGAGCCGGCGGGCCCCGAGCAGGAGACCTCCGCCGGCGGCGAGGGCGGCCGCGGCCGCCGCGCCGTACGCCCACTCGCGGGAACCGGTATGGGCGAGGGAACCGCCCTCGACGGAATCGTCGGACTGCTCGACGGAGAAACGGTAGCCACCCGCCTCGCCGACCCAGTCCCCGTCGTCGCCCTTGCGCTGGACGAGCGCGGCGTCGGCGACGACCTCACCGGTGGGGGCGTCGGGGGCGAAGGCGAGGGCGACCTTGACGGTCCGGGTGCCGCCGGGACCGACGGTGAATCCGGGGAAGGCGTCGCCGCCGTCGAAGACGGCGATGATCTCGTCGCGGTCGCTGCGTTCCAGTCCGGCGGGCAGGGTGCCGCCCGGCGCCTCGAACTCCATCCGCAGATGGGTGGGGCGCAGGGCGCGGGCCTTGTCGGTGAGGACGACGACGGGGTGGATGGCCGTGCACTCGGAGTTCGTGGTGTTGGTCAGGTCCAGGAACCAGGTCTGCGGCTCGCCGCCGGTGCGGTACACGGCGGGGCCACCGCGGATGCGCGCCCCGATGGGGAAGGCGGCGCTCTTGCCGTCCCCGCAGGTGGCCTGGACGCGGGACGGCAGCGCGGGAGCGGGGCGGGCACCGCCGCCGGTGCCGATGTCCGCACCGGCGGGAGACGCGGTGGTGGCGGCCAGTGCGGCGGAGAGGAAGGCGGTGAGGGCAAGGGCTTTGCGCAGTCGCATGGAAGACCTTCGCTGCTCGCCGGACAGGACGATCATCGGACGAGGTGACTATCACCCCGGCCTGCCCGCACCATGCCACCCACGCGCGAGCCCTCACCGCACACCACGCCTGAGTCATCCCGGTTTACGCCCGAACAGCCCAGGCGTCAACCCCACCCCCTCCAGCCCCAGCCCGGCCGCCCCGCCGACGCCCAAGGCCCGGGGCCGCGGGCCCGCTCTCCCAACCGACCACCCCCTCCCAGCCCCGCCGACCCCTCCCAGCCCCGCCGGCTCATCTCAGCACCGCCGGCGTTTGAGGCGCAGGGGCTCGGGGGCAGCGCCCCCGCAACGGCGCCTCACCCGGACAAGGGCCCGCACGGAGCCGCACCCGGACATGAACCCCGCGGCGGAGCCTCAGTCCTACCCGCGCCCGAACAACGGCGCGAGCGCCATTTCCGCCGCCCCCTCCGCCACCCCGGCCCCCGCCAGGGCGACCACCGGCCGAGCCGGATCCAGCGCGCGGGCCGCAAGAACGGCTCCGACACCGGCCACGAAGACGTCCGGCGCAGCCGCCACCACCCGCCCGCCGAGCAGCACACGGTCCACATCCAGCAGCGCGACCAGGTTGGCGGCGGCCTCGCCCACGATCCGTGCCGCCTCGGGAAGGTCGCCTCGGGCCACCGCCTCCAGGCACAGCACCTCCACGCAGCCACGCGCCCCGCACCGGCATGGCGGCCCGTCCAGCAGAAGCACCTGATGGCCGAACTCCCCCGCCGCCGAGCGGGCACCCCGGTACACCCCGCCGCCCAGCCACAACCCCGCGCCGAGCCCGGTCCCGACGTGCAGGTACACACAGGTACGGGGCCCACCGCCGGCCAGAGCATCCGCACCCACACCCGCCCCGACCCCCACACCACACCCCGCATCGGCGTTGACATCGGCATCCGCATCTGCGCCGAAACCGGAATCCGCATCCGCATCCGCATCCGCATCCGCATCCGGCCACTTCACCCGGAGCCACGCCCCGGCGGCTGCGGCCGCACCGGCGTTCGTGTCCTTGTCCAGCAGCACCGGCAGGCCCAGCCGCCCCTCCAGCACCCCCTTCATCGGGAACCCCTTCCAGCTCGGGAACCCCGTCACCCGTCCCATCACCCCGGCCCGGTAGTCAAGGGGGCCCGGCGCGGCCACGCCGACGCCCACGAGCGGCGTTCCGACCGGGGCAGCGACCCGCGCGACCGCTCGTACGACCGCCTCCACCGCCGCCTCCGGTCCGGCCGCGAAGTCGAGCGGGCCGCCGCTCTCAGCGAGGACGCGGCCCGCCAGGTCCACCCGTACCGCCCTGAGCGCGTCGCGGTCCAGGTGTACTCCGACGGCGTGCCGCGCGTCGGGCAGCAGCCGGAGCAGGGTGCGCGGCTTGCCGCCGGTGGACGCGGCGCGGCCCGCCTCCGCCACCAGGCCGCCCTCGCCGAGCCGCGCCGTGATCTTGCTGACGGCCTGCCGGGTGAGTCCCGTGCGGGCGGCGAGTTCCGTGCGGCCCAGGCCCGCCGGTCCGGCGCCGCGCAGCAACTCCAGCACCAGCGCGTCGTTGTGGCCTCGCAGAGCAGGCAGGTTCACCCCGCCACGCCGACCGTGCGTATCCCGGTGACCGCCGTGACCGCCATGGCCGCCGTGACCGCCGTGACCGCCGTAGCCGCCGTGTCCGCTGTTCCTGCTACCCCTGTCCACCAGCCCATTGTCCACCCTCCTTGCACTTCGACAACACTGTTGCCAAAGTGATCCTCATGAGCACCCCCGCCCCCATCGCCCCCACCTCACCACTTCGCGTCGGCGTCATCGGCTACGGACTCGCCGGTTCCGTCTTCCACGCCCCCCTCGTGGCCGCCACGGACGGACTCGTACTCGACACGGTCGTCACCTCCGACCCGGCCCGGCAGGCCCAGGCCCGCGCGGAATTCCCCGACGTCCACACCGCCGCCACCGCCGACGAGGTGTGGCAGCGCGACCTCGACCTCGTCGTGGTCGCCTCGCCCAACAAGACGCACGTCCCGCTCGCCACCACCGCCCTCGAAGCCGGCATCCCGGTGGTCGTGGACAAGCCGCTCGCCGCCACCGCCGCCGAGGCCCGGGCACTCGCCGCGCTGGCGGACCGACGCGGAACCTTCCTCTCCGTTTTCCAGAACCGCCGCTGGGACAACGACTTCCTCACCCTGCGCCGCCTCCTCGCCGACGACGAACTCGGTGAGATCCAGCGCTTCGAGTCCCGCTTCGAGCGCTGGCGCCCGCAGCTGAAGGGCGGCTGGCGCGAGTCGGGCGCCCCCGAGGAGATCGGCGGCCTGCTGTACGACCTCGGCAGCCACGTCGTCGACCAGGCCCTCGTGCTGTTCGGGCCCGCCGTACGGGTCTACGCCGAGACCGACGCGCGCCGCCCCGGCGCCGAGACCGACGACGACACCTTCATCGCCCTCACCCACGCGAACGGGGTCCGCTCCCACCTCTACGTCAGCGCGACCACCGCCCAACTCGGGCCGCGGTTCCGCGTGCTCGGCTCGCGGGCCGGCTACGTCAAGTACGGGCTGGACCCGCAGGAGGGCGCCCTGCGCGAGGGGCTGCGGCCGGACGGGCGGCTGCCCTGGGGCGAGGAACCCCCGCACCTGTGGGGGCGGGTGGGCTCGGGCGAGTCCCCGCTGACCGGCGGCGGAGCCCCCGTACCGACCGAGCTGGGCGACTACCCGGCGTACTACGCGGCGGTGGCGGCCGCCCTGCGGACGGGCGGGCCGGCCCCGGTCACGGCGCGCGAGGCCGCACACTGCCTCGACGTACTGGAGGCGGCCCGCATGTCGTCCCACGAGGGCGTGGCGGTCGAGCTTCCCGTCGTCACCACGGAACACGGAGCCGCGTGACCTCCGGGGCATGCGGCTGGGACACGCCCACGCGCACACGGAAGGGCCGGGGCCGCAACGCCGGAGGCCCCGCCCGTCCCGCCTACCCGCTCCGCGGCGGCTACGCGCCCTTGAACTCCTGGCGCTGACGGCCCAGCCCGTCGATCTGCAACTCCACGACATCGCCTGCCCGCAGGTACGGCTTCGGCTCCGGCCGGCCCATCGCCACACCGGCAGGCGTGCCCGTGACGATGACGTCGCCCGGGTGCAGGGTCATGAAGCGGCTCAGGTACCGGACGACCTCGCCGACCGGGAAGATCTGGTCAGAGGTGTTGCCGTCCTGCCTGAGCTCGCCGTTGACCCACAGCTTGACGCCCAGGACCTGCGGGTCCGGGATCTCGTCGGCCGTGACCAGCCACGGGCCGAGCGGTGTGAAGGTCTCGCAGTTCTTGCCCTTGTCCCAGGTGCCGCCGCGCTCGATCTGGAACTCGCGCTCGGAGACGTCGTTGACCAGCAGGTAGCCGCCGACGTGCGCCAGGCCCTGCTCCGCCGAGTCGAGGTAGCGGGCGGTGCTGCCGATGACGACGCCGAGCTCGGCCTCCCAGTCGGTCTTCACGCTGCCACGCGGGATCAGGACGGTGTCGTCGGGGCCGACCACCGTGTCCGCGGCCTTCAGGAAGAGGATCGGCTCGGCCGGCGGCTCCGCGCCGATCTCCGCCGCGTGCCCGAAGTAGTTCAGACCGATACCCACGATCTTGCCGATGCGGCCGAGCGGTGCGCCGATCCGCAGCCCTTCGGCGTCCAGGACCGGAAGCTCACCCGACGCGGCCGCCTCCCGCACCCGGGACAGCGCGCAGTCGTCGGCGAGCACCGCGCCGTCCACATCCGTGATCAGGCCGGACAGGTCCCGCAGGGTCCCGTCCTGGTCGAGCAGCGCGGGGCGCTCCAACCCGACCGGTCCGACACGCAGCATCTTCATGGGCATTCTCCCGTGGTCGTGGGTGGTCGGCCCATGGGCATGCCCCGGGCCGGACGATGGGTTGCGGCCATCGGAGGATTGGTCGATCCTCCAAGATGCCCACCCCGTCCGCAAGACCCTGTTCACAGACTGGAACGCACCGCTCCGTCAGCCGACTGCCGACTGCCCCGCACCACGCCCCGCACCGCGCTCGGCGGCGCGTTCGGCGGCGCCCTCGGATGCGCCCTCGGATGCCCGCTCGGCGGCGCGCGTCTTGCGGTACTCCAGCCAGGCCCGCTCCGCCACCGACCAGGCGGTGGTGGTGAGCAGGTAGAGCCCGGCGGCCAGCGGCACCACGGCGGCGGTGATCAGCGTCCCGAAGGACAGCAAGGGCAGCACCCCGCCCAGCTTGCGCATGGCCTCCTGCTGCTCGGCGCTCAGCTCCGGCACAGCCGCACCCCCGGCTGCGGGCTTCTTCTTCGGAGCAGAGGCAGCGGAAGCCGCGGCGGCTGCGGCAGCCTGCGCGGCCGCGGCCGCCGACCGGCGTCCACGCACGGCACTCCACGCGGCCACCACCGCGATTGCCCCGAACAGCGCCAGGAACACCAGCCCCTGCGCCCCGAACGGGCCGCCCTCCCCGAGCGCCTCGGTCCACCGGGCCCCCAGCGGCGCCGTGAAGAGCCGGTGGCTCAGCAGCTCACCCCCCGAAGTGAACGTCTGGTACATGAGGAAGAACACCGGCAGCTGCAGCAGCAGGGGCAGACAGCCGGCCGCCGGGGTCGCGCCGCGGAAGGCGGCCCTGCTCAGCGGGTGCAGGGCGAGCCGTACGAGCACGGTGAACAGCACGATCGCGGCAGCGGTCGCGGACTCGGCCAGCGCCGGCTCCAGAAGCCGGCCCAGCTCAGCAACAACATGAGGGAAAACGGACACGTGGGCCCTCCGAGGGGTCTCGTCGAACGTCGAAAGAGGTGCATTTCGGCGTGACGACCCGCGAGGGGCGACAACAGTGATCGGTCAGCAGAAGGCGAGAGGTACTGCGCGCCCCTACGCGGCCGTCGGGACGAGACGGCCGGGCGCCCTGGGCCGGGACCGGCCCGAGGCATCGGGATCACGCTGCGGTAGGAACGCCGTGCGCTGCTCGCGATCACGGATCGCGGTGCGAATTCGGTGCGGCGGCACGGGCCGTACGAGCCGTGCCGCGGCGGCCAGCGCCTCGGCGCCCACGGAGACGGCGGCGACGGTCGCCGCGAGGGCCACCACCACGGCGCCCAGCCCGCCCTCCCCGGCGAACGGGCCGAGGGCTCCCCCGACCAGCACCAGGAGCGGGAGCAGCGTGGAGAGGACCCGGGCGATCCGGGCGAACGGCACGACGTCGCATCGCGGCCTGGCCATATGAACCTCCCCCTCTCCGCTCGGTGTTCTCGAAACCCTGTTCCCCATCGATGGTAACCGGGCCCACCGACAACGGGACGTGGGATCAGGACCTGAGGGTCCCCCAGACCACCAGACGGTACTTCGAGCTGTACTCGGGCGTGCAGGTGGTGAGCGTGATGTACGCGCCGGGCTCGCTGTAGCCGTACCCCGGCTTCACCACACTCCGCGGCACCGGCGCGATCACCCCGGTGTCCCGCTCCGTCGTCTCGCTCAGGGTCTTCCCCACCACGTACGTGTACCTGCGCCCCCTCATGTCGACGATCAGTTCGTCGCCCGCGCGCAGCCGGTTGATGTACCGGAACGGCTCGCCGTGGGTGTTGCGGTGCCCGGCCAGCGCGAAGTTCCCGTCCGCCCCCGGCCCGGCGGTTCCCGGGTACTGCCCCACGTAGCCCTTGTCCAGGACCGCCCGTTTGTCGATGCCCTGCGCGACGGGCACGGCCAGGCCGAGACGCGGAATGCGCAGCACGGCGTACGCCCCCTCCCGCACCGCCGACGGCTCGGCGGCGGGGGGCCGGGCCGGAGGAGGCGAAGGGGACGAGTAGGAGGGGGAGGAAGGCGACGCGGCCTCAGACGGACGGGACGGAAGGGGCGGCTCGGACGGCGGAGGCCCGGAGTCGGGCTCGTGCCCCCAGTCCCGCTCCAGGGATCGGACCTGCTCCTGCGCCGCGGCCGCGGCCTGCCGGTTGGTCCACCACACCTGGTGCACCACCAGCAACAACACCACCACGCCCACGGTGACGGTCAGCTCGGCGCTCGCCCACAGGACCCCCACGAGTCCGGCCCGGCGCGCCCGCCGGCCACTGCCCTGAACCACCACAGGTATGTGATCCCGCACGGCCGCACCTTAAGACCTCCCCCGTCAACTGACCAGCGGCAGTACGGTGTGAACCATGCGCCCCGACACGCCTGCCGAGCACATCGCCGAAGCCGAGCGCCTCATCCGCACGGCGACCCGCTACCCCGAGGACCAGGAGCCCTTGCTCCTCCAGGCCGCGGCCCACCTCGAACTGGCCGACGAGCGAGACCGGGCGAGCGCCCTCTACGACCGACTCCTGTCCTCTTCCCCCTCCGACCCCCACCTGATCAAGGCCCTCCAGGCGGCGAACCTCTGGGAGTACGGCCACGAGCCCGAGGCCCGCGCCCTCATCTCGGGCATCCGCGCCGCCTCCCCCAAGGACCCGGCCCCGTGGGAGGTCATCGCGGAAGCCCTTGAGGCGCACGACGAGTTGGAGGCCGCGGAGGACTGCTTCACCCAGGCCGCCACTCTCCTGATCGCGGACTCGACCCCGCTCACCCCGGCCACCACCGCCCTCCTGACGGGCCGCCACCGGGTACGCCGCCTCCTCGGGCGCCCCCACGACGACTGGGACATGGTCGCCGACACCCGCCACATCGGTCCGATCCCGCTCGACGAGCTCCACGACCCCAAGCGCATCTGGGCCCTGGGCTCCGACGACCCGGCCGAGCTGCGCGCCGAGATCGCCCGCCTGCGAGCCGAACTGGGCGACCGCCGCGCGGCCCTGTCCCGCCCGTTCCCGGTGGCGATCCTCCACTGGCCGCAGCGCGAACTGTCCGAACTGCTGACCAGCTACCCGACGCTCGGCTCGGAGTACGCGTCGCACGAGGCCCACCTGCGCGACATCGAAACCTCCCTGCGCGCCCTGGCCGCCTCGGGCACCACCAACCTCGGCATCGTGACGGCGAGCGTCCCCTCGTACGAGGCCTTCGCGGCCTCCGAGAAGACCTCCCCGGCCTCCCCCAGCCTCCTGGCCGAATACGCCACGACCCTCGCAGCCCGCGGCAAGGCCACCCCCTGGCCCCCCACCCCCACCTCCCCCTGCTGGTGCACCTCGGGCAAGCCGTACTCGGAGTGCCACGGGGGGTAGCGGGCGCGAGAGAACGACTCAGAAGAGACGGCCCGCCCACCGTTCGCGGTGCTTGCGCGCAAACTCGATGCCGATGTTGTGCCCCTTGACCTGCGCAAGCGCCGCACGGAACTGACCGGTGACCCCGTTGATCACGTCGAGGTCATCCGTCAGCTGAAGTGCGCCCCGGTCGAACAGGGCGTGGCAATTCGGGCACAGGCACAGCACATTTTCGATCCGGTCGGCACCGTGGTGCGGCTTGCCGACGGCCTGTATGTGCGCCGCTTCGCTATAGGCCTCACCCTCGGGGGAGACGATCAGCCGTGCGCGACATATCTGGCAGGTGTTGTCGTACATCCTCTTCACCGCGCTGGCCACTCGGGAATCGCGCAACAGGCGGTCCTGAGAGATGTAGCGGCGGGCCTGTTCTTCGAAGGTCGTCTCGGTTCCGGCCAATGGGTCCATCGGCTGAGGGGGCGGCACCTGCCCCGGCTCGATCTTCCGGAGCTTAAACTGGCAGATGCGGAAACCTTCCTGCCCGACCGTCATCCAGTGCTCGGCGACCCTGAACAGGCCGCGATAGACGTAGCCCTTGGTTGCCCGCCTCCGCTTGCCCTTGGTGATCCCCAGTCCCTCGATCACACGTACGGAGTGCCCCAGGGCCTGAGAAATGACCAGCGCCGCGTTGCCGCTATCGCCGAGCGACTGGTCAGCGTTCATCCGCCCCGAGTGCCGGTCACGCCCACCTTCGCCCGTGTAGACGATCACGTCGCCTTCATCGCGGTCATCGATGTATCCGCCGGAGAGCACGATCGAATCGGCGCCTGTCTTTTCCGTCCCTGAGATGCCGCGGCCACTAAAGCGGTGCAGGCCGTGAGCGTAGAGATCGGCATGGCTCTTGAACCAATCCCCCTCCGTCACGCCGTCAGGAGTACCGAAGGAAACCGGTTTTGAACGCGCAGTCATCCGCGCATCATGCCAAGGATTCCCAAGGGCCGAGCGAGCATTTTCGGCCGGCTAGCGGTCGGCTGTGGCGTATGTGGTGGCGGCCATGGCGGCGGCTGCGGTGAAGACTGCCGGCCAGGCGCCGATCTTCTTGGCCAGGGGGTGCGAGGCCGCGAACGCGGCGACATAGGCCGCGCCCAGCAGGGCCGTCGTCGTCGGCGACGTGCGGCGGTGCCATTCGCGGGCGGCGAGGGTGCCCGCCGCCGCGAGGACCACACCGCCCAGCGGCCGCTTCCCGCTCCAGCGGGCGGCGGCGTACCCGCCGACGAGGCCGCCCGCGGCTACGAGCGAGGTGGGGAACTGCGCCATGGTGGGGGCCTCCAGCCGTTCGAACGTCACCGCACGAGGCTAACGCGCCCGGCGGGCGAAGCGGCGCGCGGGCGCCACCGCCAGCACGACGGCGGCCCCGCCCAGGACGTTGTCCGGGAGCGCGTCCTGGAGGCCCCGCGGGAGCACGGCCATGACCCCCAGGACCACGAAGAACGCCACCGCGCAGGCGGCCAGACCCATCAGGGCTCTGCTCAGGAGGTTGTTGCGCACGCCGGGCTCAACGCCGGGCCGGGCGGGTCGATACGGGTGGTCCACGACACCGTACGGACGTCGGATTTGTCGCACACCCTCCGGATCTGCGGACCTCCCCTCCAGGGAACGTCCCGGGCGTAGATTCGGTCTTCGATAGGGGCGATCCGACCCAAGCCACCCAAGCCGGCCCAAGGAGCTGCAAACGTGATCTGTTACGGACCGGCCGTCCTCGACCTGACGGACGAACTCGCCGACGCCTATGGCGAGGTCTTCTCCGCCCCGCCGTGGAACGAGGATGAAGAAACCATTCGCCAATTCGCCGTCCGGCTGCAGGCCGACAGCCGCCGCGCCGGCTTCCGCACCGCCTTCGCACAGTCGGCCCACGGCGTCGACGGATTCGCCACCGCCTGGCTGACGCCGCGCACCCTCCCCACCGACCGCGCCTACCGGCAGGTCGCCGCCCAGCTCGGCCGACAGCGCGTACGGGAACTCCTCGTCGGCGCCCTGGAGATCGACGAGCTCGCCGTACGCCCGCACGCGCGCGGGCACGGCACCGGGCGCGCCCTGCTGGCGGAGATCACCGCCGACGCCCCCGACGACCGGGCCTGGCTGCTGACCGCACGCGTGGCCACCGACACCGTGGCCACCTACCACCGGCTCGGCTGGCACGAGGTGGCGCCGCTGCCCGGCACCGAGAACGGCGTCGCCGTCTTCCTCGCCCCGAACCACCCTTCGGCCTGAGCGTCGGCGGCCCGCCACCGGGCATACCGGGGGCGTGATCACTCGTACCGCCCAACGCCAGCTGAACATGGCCACCAGCCACCAGCTCCGCCAAGCCGGCATCCCGGCCGCCACCATCAGCGGCCGCAGCCGCCGGGGAGGACCCTGGCAGCGGCTCCTGCCCAGGGTGTACCTCCTGCAGACCGGCCCGCCCGACCCCCGGCAGCAGGCCCTCGCCGCCGTCCTGTACGCCGCCCCGTCCTCCGCGGACCCGCTCTCCGGCACCGCCGCCGCGCTCACCGGCGGCGCGGCCCTCGCACTCCTCGGCATCCGCGACGCGCCACCCGAACCACTGGACGTCCTCGTCCGCGCCCCGCGGTCGGTGGCGGCCACCGGCCGCGTCCGGCCCCTCTCGACCGCCCGCTGGCCCGCGACCATCACCATCGCCGGGGTGCCCAGCACCCGTCCGGTCCGGGCGGCCACCGACTTCGCGGCCCGTACGGACGACCCGGACCTGGTGCGCTCCGTCCTCGCGAACGTCGTCCAAGGCGGCTGGTGCCACCCGCACGACCTGCACGCCGAACTGCGCGCGGGCCGGGTCCGGCACCGCCCGGCCGTCCGGACGGCGGCCGCCGAGCTGCTCGCCGGAGTCCGCTCGATCGCCGAAGGCCGCGCACGCGACGCCCTGTCTGCCACGGACCTGCCCGCTCCGCTCTGGAACGCCCGGCTCTACCAACCCGACGGGGCCTTCCTCGCCAGCCCCGACGCGTACTGGCCCGACGAGGGCGTGGCACTGGAGATCGACTCCGCGGAGTACCACTACACCCGCGATTCCTGGCAGGCCACCCTGCGCCGGAGACTGCGGATGGAGGCCCGGGGCGTCCTGGTGGCCAGTACGACACCCGGGCTCCTGCGGGAGGAGCCGGCGGACCTGATCGCCGCGCTCCGCGCGCTCCTCGCCCTGGGCGCCGCCCGCCCCGCCCCACCCCGCGTCACCGCCCGCGGCCACGCCCAGCTGGAACTGCCGCTCCCGAGCCCCCCTTACGCGCCGAAGGCGCGGGACACCGAGTAGATCAGCAGGCCCGCCAGGGCGCCGACCACCGTGCCGTTGATACGGATGAACTGCAGGTCGCGGCCGATGTGGGCCTCGATCTTGCGGGAGGTGTGCTCGGCGTCCCAGCCCGCCACCGTGTCGGTGATCAGCGAGGTGATCTCCCTCCGGTAGGTCGTGACGACATAGACGACCGCGCCCTCGATCCAGCCCTCCACCTTCGCCTGCAGGCGGCCGTCCGTGGCCAGGCGCGCGCCCAGCGAGATCAGCGAGGCGCGGACCCGCAGGCGCAGTTCGCTCTGCTCGTCCTCCGCCGCCGAGAGGATCATCGAGCGGATCGCGGACCAGGCGGAGGCGATGACGTCCTGGACCTCGTCACGGGCCAGAATCTCGGACTTCAGGCGCTCCACCTTCGCGCGCGTCTCCGTGTCCGACTGGAGGTCGGCCGCGAAGTCCCGCAGGAAACGGTCCACCGCCGCGCGCGCCGGATGCTCGGGCATGTCCCGCATCTCCGTGACGAAGCGGAGCAGCTCCTTGTAGACGCGCTCGCCCACCTTGCGGTCCACGAACCGCGGGGTCCAGCCGGGGGCGCCGCCCTGGACGGCGTCCGTGATCGAGTCCCCGTGGGTGACAAGCCAGTCATGGGCCTTGGCGCAGACGAGGTCGACGGCGCGGCGGTGGCCGCCGTCGACGACGACCTTCTGCAGGGTCTTGCCCAGCCCCGGCGCGATCTCGGCGGACTCGGCGCGCCGGGTGATGGCCTCGCCCACGACGGCCTGCACGTCGGAGTCGCGCAGGACGGTCAGCGCACCGCGCAGGGCGGTGGCCAGTTCGGCCGTGACGCGGTCGGCGTGCCCGGGCTCGGTCAGCCAGGCGCCCAGGCGGCCGCCGATACCGAGGGCGTGGAGGCGGGTGCGGACCACGTCGGAGGAGAGGAAGTTCTCGCCGACGAACTCGCCGAGGGTGGCGCCGAACTGGTCCTTCTTGGTCGGGATGATCGCGGTGTGCGGGATGGGCAGGCCGAGCGGCCGCTTGAAGAGGGCGGTGACGGCGAACCAGTCCGCGAGCGCGCCGACCATGCCGGCCTCCGCGGCGGCGGCGACGTAGCCGGCCCAGCCGCCGGCGCCGGCGTGCTCGGCGTACGTGGCCAGTACGTACACCAGCGCGACCAGGAGCAGCAGGCCGGTGGCGGTGGCCTTCATCCGGCGGACGCCGCGGCGGCGCTCCTCGTCGGCGGCGTTGAACACGAACGCTCCGCGGGTGGGCGGCGGCGCCGGCGGCGCGGCGGTGCCGCCGGCTGTACCGCCGGCTGTGCTGCTGTTCTCCACGTGCTCCTGCCTTCCCCCGGGGGCGCCGGTTTTGTCTGCATAGCATCCGACTCCTGGGCGGCCGGTGAAGTTCCCGCCACGCCGTTCCGCTCCCGCGGGGGTAGCAGTCCGGGGCGGCCCCCGGGCCCGGGTCTCCGCCCTTCCGCTCCCGCGGCGGGTAGCGATCCGGAGCACGCCCCGGGCCCGGGTCTTCGCCCTGCCGGGCGGGGTGGTGCTGGGGCTCCGCCCCAGGCCCCGCGCCTCAAACGCCGGCGGGGCTGGAGTGGTGCGGGCCGGTCGCGGTGCCGGGCAGGGGTGTCTCCTCGG
>NZ_JBHXAG010000040.1:0-38096 GCF_042726555.1 Streptomyces sp. NPDC060232
ATCCAGACGAAGGCCGTATCCGCGTACGGCGGTTACCGAACCGAGTGATCAAGTACGAGGCACCGTTCGACCTCGGACGTTAAAGATCAAGCTAGTGGCTCCGCTACGAGGACATGCGTCCCGCACGCCGAGGGCACGCACCGAACGCCGCTCCTTGCTCCGCGGGGCAACTCGATACAGACCCTAGGCCAGCGCCAGCTGCAGGCCGCCGGTGGCGTCCAGGTGCTGGCCCGTGACCCAGCGGGAGTCCGCCGAGGCCAGGAAGGCCACCACGTCCGCCACCTCCTCCGCCGTGCCCACCCGGTGGAAGACCGAGCGGGCGGCCAGGTGGGCCCGGATCGCGGGGTCCCCGAGCAGGGCGGCGTTCAGGTCCGTCTCGGTGATCCCCGGCCCCACCGAGTTCACGGTGATCCCCCGCGGAGCCAGCTCGGCGGCCAGCGAGCGCGTCATGGCGTTCGCCGCGCCCTTCGCCATGACCGTCGCGAGGATCGCCGGCAGCGCCAGGTCCGGGGTGCCGGTCACGTTCACGATCCGGCCGCTGTCCCGCAGCCGCGCCAGCCCGTGCTGGATTACGAAGAACGGCGCCTTGGCGTTCAGCGCGTGGGCCCGGTCGTACGCCTCCTCGTCGGTGTCCGCGATCCCCGCGAAGGTCGCCGCACCCGCGTTGTTGACGAGGATGTCCACGGACTCGGTGTGCGCGGGGTGGGCCTCGTACGCCGCCCAGAGAGCCTGCGCGTCCCCCGGGACTCCCAGCTCGGCCCCGATGGCGAAGGCCCGCCCGCCGGCCGCGCCGATCGCCGCCACGACCTCCTCGGCCGCCGCCGCGTTGCGGCCGTAGTGCACCGCCACCAGTGCCCCGTCCCGTGCCAGCCGCTCCGCCACGGCCCGGCCGATGCCCCGGCTGCCGCCCGTGACCAGCGCTGTCTTTCCTTCGAGCACGCCCATGACGCGCCCCCCTCCGCATTCGTTAGTGGTCGCTACAGAAAGGACCGTACCAGATTCCATAGGGCCCGCTATAGAATGTGCGGATGGTGACCGGACAGCGCGGCAGGCCCCGCTCCTTCGACCGTGACGCCGCCCTGGACAAGGCGATGACGGCCTTCTGGGAGCGCGGCTACGAGGCGACCTCGATCTCCGACCTGACCGCTTCGATCGGCATCAGCGCCCCCAGCCTCTACGCGGCCTTCGGCGACAAGCGCAAGCTCTTCGACGAGGTCGTCGTGGTGTACGGGAGCCGGTACGGCGACTTCGCCGCCGTGGCGCTGGCCGAGGAGCCCACCGCCCGCGCCGCCGTCGGGCGCATCCTGCGCGAGGCGGCCGAGGTCTACACCGACCCGGCCCACCCGCCGGGCTGCATGGTGATCAGCGCGGCGATCAACACCACCTCCCATGAGGTGGCCCAGGCGCTGTGCGAGCGCCGCAACGCCAACCTGGAGCTCTTCGAGAGCCGGATCCGCGCCGACATCGCCACGGGCGAGCTGCCCGCAGACACGGACGCGCGGGCGCTGGCCCGGTATGCCGGAGCCGTGCTCCAGGGGATGTCCCAGCAGTCACGCGACGGGGCGACCCGGGAAGAGCTGGAGGCGGTGGCGGAGCGGGCCCTGCTGGCCTGGCCGTGAAAGGCCCCGAAAATTCCTCTGGGCCACGGTGCAGGACGGGACCCTCAACCCGTCCGGCACCGTAGCCCGGAGTACTTACGGCCGTCAGGTGTGCGGTTCCCGGCGGCCGGTGAGAGGTGCCTGCGCGGTCAGGGCAGAGCGCGCGGCTACCTCGATCCGTCCTCCTGTGCGGGGAGGGCGGAGACTCTGAGTCAATTCTGGACTAGACCATTCTGATCTGTCCATCCAATGACGGTAGCTGGAAACCCGTCACTTCCTCCAACAGTACGCGGCCGGTGCCCCTCCTGGATACTCCTGAGTACCGTCGTGGGGAAAGTCATCGTGCGTACCCGGGGTACGCTCGCAACGTGCCCTCCATGAACGACCTCGTACGCCAGCACACCGCTCTCGGAGAAACCGACCTGGAGTGGCTGCACCTGCTGGTCTCGGAGTGGCAGCTGCTCTCCGACCTGTCCTTCGCCGACCTCGTGCTGTGGGTGCCCACCCTCGACGGCACCCGGTACGTCTCGGTCGCCCAGATGCGCCCCAACACCGGCCCCACCTCGTACCAGGACGACATGGTCGGCCACCTGGTGCCGCGCGGCCGCCGCCCGCTGCTGGACGCCGCGCTCGACGAGGGGCGCATCGTGCGCGAGGGCGACCCCGAGTGGCGCGAGGAGGTGCCGGTCCGCGTCGAGTCGATCCCAGTACGCCGCGAGGGCCGCGTACTGGGAGTGATCGCCCGCAACACCAACCTGCTCACTGTGCGTACACCCAGCCGGCTGGAGCTGACCTACCTCCAGTCCGCCTCGGACCTCGCGCAGATGATCGCGGCCGGCGCCTTCCCCTTCCCCGGCCAGCAGGTCGACATGGACGCCTCCCCGCGCGTGGGGGACGGCCTGATCCGGCTCGACGCCGACGGCGTGGTCACCTACGCCTCCCCGAACGCGCTCTCCGCCTACCACCGCCTCGGCCTCGCCTCCGACCTGGTCGGCCAGGACCTCGGCGCCACCACAGCAGAACTCGCGCCCTCCCGCGGCCCGGTCGACGAGGCACTGGTCAAGCTCGCCAGCGGCTGGGCCCCCCGCGAGACGGAGGTCGAGGGCAACGGCGGCGTCATCCAGCTGCGCGCCATCCCGCTCAAGCCGAAGGGCACCCGGATCGGCTCCCTGGTGCTCTGCCGCGACGTCACGGAACTGCGCCGTCGCGAACGTGAACTCATCACCAAGGACGCGACCATCCGGGAGATCCACCACCGGGTGAAGAACAACCTCCAGACCGTGGCCGCGCTGTTGCGGCTCCAGGCCCGCCGCATGGATTCCCCCCAGGGCCGCGAGGCGCTCAACGAGGCGGTGCGCCGCGTCGGTTCGATCGCGATCGTGCACGAGACGCTCTCTCAGAACCTCGACGAGCGGGTCGAGTTCGACGAGATCGCCGACCGTGTCATCGCGATGGTCTCGGAGATCTCGCCGGGCAAGGTCGACTGCCGGCGCACCGGCCGCTTCGGGATCCTCGACGCGGAGGTCGCCACCCCGCTGTCCATGGTGCTGACCGAGATCCTGCAGAACGCCCTGGAGCACGCCTTCCCCCAGGGGGAGCGGGGCACCGTGGAGGTGGCCGCGCTGCGCAGCGGGACCGGCCGCAAGGACGGCCGGCTGCTGATCACCGTGCTCGACGACGGCGACGGCCTGCCCGAGGGCTTCGACCCGCAGCGGGCCGGCAATCTCGGACTGCAGATCGTACGGACCCTCGTGGAGGGGGAGCTCGGCGGCACCTTCGACATGGTCCGGGCCGAGCCGCGCGGCACCAAGGTCGTCCTCGACCTGCCGTCCAGCCCGCAGAAGTAGCAGCCGTACGGTGACACAGCGTCAGCGGGGCCTGCGGATCGGCTGCACGCAGCGTAGTCGCGGCACAGCACTGAGCCCCGGACCGAATACTTCGGTCCGGGGCTCAAGAGCACGTTGCTGAGCGCTTTTCGGTTACTGCGCGCTGCGCGTCGAGGCTCGAAAGTCGTTTGTCAGGCGCTGGCGTTGCGCGCCCGGTTGCGAGCGGCGCGGCGCTTCATGGCGCGGCGCTCGTCCTCGCTGAGACCGCCCCAGACGCCGGAGTCCTGACCGGACTCGAGCGCCCACTGCAGGCACTGCTCCATGACGGGGCAGCGGCGGCAGACGGCCTTGGCTTCCTCGATCTGCAGCAGCGCAGGACCGGTGTTGCCGATGGGGAAGAAGAGTTCCGGGTCTTCCTCGCGGCAAACGGCGTTGTGACGCCAGTCCATGGCTGCTCCATCTCCTTGTATTGCGGGCACTTTGCTTGTGAATGTGAACGCTTTCACGAATCCCTCCGTGAGGGAAGGGCGACCGCCCGGTTTCACGCGGGTGATCAGTCAGAGATTCGTGGAGGGGTTCTGGCGGTCTGTGTGGGTGCCGGGTCTTGCGGGCTGTCCCGATCGCCATGAAGAGATTCGCAAACCTCGGACGGGGATACAACCCCTTCCGGAAAGTTTTTTTTGATTCGTCGGTGTCTACTAGGTCACAGCCCTACATCGTGAGGGTGGACCAGCGTGTAAACGTTCGAGTGAAAGGCCTGCGGGCCCTTCTACTCACACAATCACACGCAGTGCACGGCGTACGCCTGTGAACCGAACGCTGGTGCGCAGTCCGAGGTGATCACCGTCCATCTGGAACGGGAGAGGAACCTTCGAATGCAAGGTGAAGTCGGTCAGATCGTGCAGAGACACCGCGTGCTTGCCGTGCGGACCCCGCTCAGGAGTGGAGGTCAGGAGCTGTGTCGCGTAGCGGGCGACGGCTGGAGTTGACAAACGGTTCAGTGCCAATACGTCAAGCGCAGTATCGAACGACGCCTCCGGAGAGGCGTAAAGCGGACGATTCCCCAGATACGTCCACGGTGAGGTGTTGCACACTATCGACAGCACCAGGCCGGCCACCGGATCCGCACCGGGGCGCTCCAGCGTCACCGTCCCGTGCCGGCGGTTGGGCTCCTCCCAGAACTGGCGCATCAGCTGTCGCACATACAGGGCGTGCGTCGAACGCTTGCCCCGCTCGCGCTGCTGCTCGACCCGCCCAACGACACCCGCGTCGAAACCGAAGCCCGCGCAGAAGGTGAACCAGCGCGCCGGAACCGACTCGTCCTCCGTGCCCGGAGTCCCCGCCGCAAGGCCCAGGCCGACCGTCCGCTCGCGTTGCTCGCGCAGCGCGTCCAGCAGTGCGCCCGTCGCCTCGACCGCGTCGTTGGGCAGCCCCAGGGCGCGGGCGAACACATTCGTGGAGCCGCCGGGAACCACCGCCAGCCGGGGGAGCCGGTCCGGATCGGGCCCGTCGTGCAGCAGCCCGTTCACCACCTCGTTGACCGTGCCGTCGCCGCCCAGGGCGACCACGAGGTCCAGCCCCTCGTGCACGGCCTTGCGCCCCAGGTCCCGGGCGTGCCCGCGGTACTCGGTCGTGACCGCCTCCAGCTTCATCTCGCTGGCCAGGGCATGGATCAGGACGTCGCGCGTGCGCGCACTGGTGGTCGTCGCTGCTGGGTTGGCCACGAGAAGTGCACGCATGTGCGCCAGACTACCCACCCCCTCACGAGCCGACCCTACTGCCCGTCCCCTCCGGCTTCCGCCAGGGCGCCGCTACCCTGCATGGGTGAGTAAGAAGCAGCCCGCGAAGGCCCCCGCCCCCACCGTCGAAGCGCCGACCGCGCTGCCCCGCCGGCTGACCGCCGCGGCTGCGCTTACCGCTCTGGAGGGCCTGGCGCTCGCCGGGCTCGGCGTGTACATGCTGTTCGTCGGCATCGCCGGGGACCCCGACTCCCCGCAGCAGGCCGAGACGGGTGGCATCACCCTGCTCGCTCTCGCCGCGCTGCCGCTGGTCGCCGCCCGCGGACTGCGCCTGGGCCGCCGCTGGAGCCGCGGCCCGGCACTGATCACCCAGCTGATGGCGCTGCCGGTGGCCTGGACGCTCTACACCACCGGCGGTGCCATGACCGCCGCCGCGGCAGCCCTCGCGGTGGCCTCGGTGGCCGTCGTCGCACTCCTGGTGAACCCGACGGCGACCGAGGCCCTCGGCATCGGTGGGCCTTCCGCCTCCTGAGCCGGTCCGTTCTCCTGGGCCGGTCCGCCCACTCCTCGGCTCACTCCTCGACGAGGAGCTTCTCGCGGAGCTGGGCCAGGGTGCGGGCCAGCAGGCGGGAGACGTGCATCTGGGAGATGCCGACCTCCTGCGCGATCTGCGACTGCGTCATGTTGCCGAAGAACCGGAGCAGCAGGATCCGCTTCTCCCGCGGGGGCAGTCCCTCCAGCAGCGGCTTGAGGGACTCGCGGTACTCGACGCCCTCCAGGGCCTCGTCCTCCGCGCCCAAGGTGTCCGCGACCGCCGGCGACTCGTCGTCGGTGTCCGGTACGTCCAGGGAGAGCGTGCTGTAGGCGTTGGCCGACTCCAGCCCCTCCAGCACCTCCTCCTCGGAGATGCCCAGCCGCTCGGCCAGCTCGTGCACCGTCGGGGAGCGGCCGTGCTGCTGGGAGAGTTCGGCCGTGGCGGTCGTCAGCGAGAGCCGCAGCTCCTGCAGGCGCCGGGGCACCCGCACCGCCCAGCCCTTGTCGCGGAAGTGGCGCTTGATCTCGCCGACTACCGTGGGCGTGGCGTACGTGGAGAACTCGACCCCGCGGTCCGGGTCGAACCGGTCCACCGACTTGATCAGACCGATCGTCGCGACCTGGGTCAGGTCGTCCAGCGGCTCACCGCGGTTGCGGAAGCGCCGCGCCAGGTGCTCGACCAGGGGCAGGTGCATCCGTACCAGCCGGTTGCGCAGCTCCGCCTTCTCCACCGAGCCGTCGGGCAGCGCCCGCAGCTCGACGAAGAGGGCCCGCGCGCTGCTGCGGTCGCGCGGATCGGGCAGCGCCGCAGGCGCCGGAGACACCGGGAACCCCGCCACCGGGGCCGGCGCAGCGGCCTTCGGTGGCTGTACCGGCTGTGATTGGTCGTGCTGGTTCTCGCTCATAGGGCCCGCCCGTCGCTCCGCCGAGTCCAAAAAGCCGTTTTCCGCATCCGCGTCAGCCGGGTGCGGCCGGGCGTGCTGCTGCTCCGGGATGCCGCCGTCGACCTCGTGCCGTACCCGGGGCCGATCCCCGCCCCGCACCGGGATCTCCCCGCCGCTCACGCCGGGCCTGGCCCCGCGCCGCGTTGTTTGTAAAGGCTGATGCTCACCGTCCGGTTCTCCTCGACCGTGGCCTCGACCTTGCCGGCCAGCGCCGACAGGACCGTCCACGCGAACGTGTCACGCTCCGGCGCGCGTCCGTCCGTGGTCGGTGCCGAGACGGTCACCTCCAGCGAATCGTCGATCAGCCGGAAGACGCAACTGAGGACGGAGCCCGGCACGGCCTGCTGGAGCAGGATCGCGCAGGCCTCGTCCACCGCGATGCGGAGGTCCTCGATCTCGTCGAGGGTGAAGTCCAAACGTGCCGCGAGGCCGGCCGTGGCCGTCCGCAGCACCGACAGGTAGGCACCCGCAGCGGGCAGCCGGACTTCCACGAAGTCCTGAGTCCCGGGCTCGCCTGCGATCTGGGACACCCTCACCTCCAAGGTGGTACGAGCTCTATTCGCCGGTGACGCTACCGCGATCCGGGCGATCGTGTCGCGGCACCCCTCGTGACGCCCGCTCTGAGCACCCTGTCCTGCACCCAGTGACTGATGGTAAGCCCATGGGTACACACAGTGGCTAGGGGTCTGCGGGGATCAAATCAGGGGAACCGGCGGAGGGTTGAACTACCCCGCCTCACACGATCGAACCGTCGACGAAACACCATCGCCAGGTCTCGCCCGGCTCGAAGCTCCGCATGACCGGATGGCCGCTCTCGTGGTGGTGCGCCGTGGCATGCCGGAACGGCGAGGAATCGCAGCACGCCACGTGCCCGCAGCCCAGGCACATCCGCAGTTGTACCGGGTGGCTGCCGAGCGCCAGACATTCGGCGCAGGTCTGTGCAGACGGGACCGGCTCGGGGCGCGGCAGTTCGGCAACGTGGGTGCACTCGCTCATGATGGCCAGCGTACGGCCAGGGTGCGGGCGCACGGCGAAGGAGGACGGATCCTCGATGGACGTATTGCAGCTGGTGGCACTGGTCGCGGGCAGCGCGGCCGTGGCGGGGCTCGCGCGGCGCACACCGGTACCCGCGCCGCTCCTGCTCGTCGCCGCCGGGCTGGCCGCCTCGTACGTCCCCGGCGTGCCCGCCTATACCCTCGACCCGCACATCGTGCTGCCGCTGCTGCTTCCGCCGCTGCTGTACACGGCCTCCGTGGACAGCTCGTACCTGGACCTGCGCGCCAACATCAGGCCCATCGCGCTGCTGTCGGTCGGCTACGTGCTCTTCGCGACCGTCGCCGTCGGCTACGCGGCGTACCTGTTGGTGCCCGGGCTGTCCCTGCCGGTGGCGCTGGTGCTGGGCGCGGTGATCGCGCCGCCCGACGCGGTCGCCGCGACGGCTGTCGCCCGCAAGCTGCGGCTGCCGAACCGGCTGACGACCATCCTGCAGGGTGAGTCCCTGGTCAACGACGCCACCGCGATCACCGCGTACAAGGTGGCGCTGGCGGCGGCGGTCGGGGTGAGCGCCGGCTGGGCGGGCGGCATCGCGGAGTTCCTGCTGGCCTCGGTGGGCGGGATCGGCGTCGGCCTGCTGCTGATGGTGCCGATCCACCAGCTGCGCAAGCGGATGAGGGAGCCCCTGCTGCAGAACACCCTCTCGCTGCTGATCCCCTTCGTGGCGTACGCGGTGGCCGAGCGGGTGCACGCGTCCGGGGTGCTGGCCGTGGTCGTGGTCGCGCTGTACCTCGGGCACCGCAACTGGCAGGTCGACTTCGCCACCCGGTTGCAGGAGGAGGCGGTGTGGAAGATGGTCGCCTTCCTCCTGGAGTCGGTCGTCTTCGCGCTGATCGGCCTCCAGCTGCCGGTGGTCCTCACGGGGCTGGGGGAGTACGAGGGCGCCGCCGTGGCCTGGTACGCGGTCGCGGTGTTCGTCGTGGTGGTGGCGGCCCGCTACGTGTGGGTGTTCCCGGCGACCTTCGTGCCGCGCTGGATGTCGCCCCGGATCCGGGAGCGGGAGCCGGAGACCGACTGGAAGTCCCCGGTGATCGTGGGCTGGGCCGGGATGCGTGGTGTGGTCTCGCTGGCCATCGCCTTCTCCGTGCCGATCTCGGTGCCGCACCGGAACCTGATCCTCTTCCTGACCTTCACGACGGTCATCGGCACGCTGGTGGTGCAGGGGCTGACGCTGCCGCCGCTGATCAAGGTGCTGAAGCTGCCGCCGAAGGACGAGCGGGCCGAGACGCTGGCGGAGGCGCAGGCGCAGAGCGAGGCCTCGCGGGCGGCGGAGGAACGGCTGGCGGAGCTGCTGGAGGAACCGGAGAACGCCACACTGCCGCCGCCGCTGGCGGACCGGCTGCGGACGGTGCTGGAACGGCGGCGCAACGCCGTGTGGGAACGGCTCGGCGAGGTCAACCCGCTGACGGGGGAGTCCGCGGACGACATCTACCGGCGCCTCGCGGGGGAGATGATCGAGGCGGAGCGGGAGGTGTTCGTCGCGCTGCGGGACGGCCGGCGGATCGACGACGAGATGATGCGGGCGCTGCTGCGCAGGCTGGACCTGGAGGAGGCGGCGGCGTACCGGGAGTCGACGTAGCCCCTGCGGGTCCCTGCGGGGCGGCGGTGCGGTGGGGGGCCGGCGCCGGGGCCGGTGCCGGGTGGGGTGACGTCCGGGCTCATGGTTCGTGGCACCGTGGACCCGCCGGCCCCTACGGGCTGCTGCACGCCACCCACCTCGTTCCTGGCGGCTCTCGCTAGGGGCGGCCGGTGATGATCGCGGTGACGGTCGTGCCGGGCGGGAAGGCGCCGGTGGCGGTGAGGGTGGTCAGCGCCCAGAGGAGTTTGGCCACGTAGATGCGTTCCACCGGGAAGCCGTGGCGGGAGGCGAAGTCGGCGGCGAAGGACTCCAGGGCCGCCGGGACGCGGGCGTAGCCGCCGTGGTGGAAGTCCTCGGCCAGGGACCAGTCGCCGGCCGGTCCGCCGTAAGCCTCGCTCTGGAGAGAACGTATCTCCGCAGACAGGAAGCCGCCGGCCAGGACAGGGACGCCCAGGGCCCGCTGCCCGGGGGCGAGGCCGGCGGCCAGGCCCGCCAGGGTGCCGCCGGTGCCGCACGCCACCGCCGCGACGTCGGTTGCACCGTGGAGCTCCCGGCCCAGCTCCGCGCAGCCCGCCAGGGCGAGGGCGTTGCTGCCGCCCTCGGGGACCACGTACGCGCCGGTCGCGCCCGCCTCCTCCAGCAGCGCGGCGAGTGCCTGCGGATCGGCCTTGGCCCGGTAGCGGGAGCGGGAGACGAAGTGCAGCCGCATGCCGTCGGCCGCGCACCGGGCGAGGGAGTCGTTCAGCGGGCGGCCGGCCAGCTCGTCGCCCCGCACGATGCCGACCGTCCGGAGGCCCAGCAGCCGCCCGGCGGCCGCGGTGGCCCGCAGATGGTTCGAGTACGCCCCGCCGAAGGTGACCAGCCGGTCGTGGCCCGCCTCCAGGGCCGCGCGCAGGTTCGGCGCGAGCTTGCGCCACTTGTTGCCGGGGGGGTACAGGTCCACTGGTCCAAGTACGTCCGTGTCCCACGGGACGGTGGTGTGGATCAGGTCGTCCCGCTTCAGCAGCAGGCGGACGCCGTGCCGCTCGAACCTGTCGTCACGGATCTCCTGCAACGGGGACGGCGGGCGTGGCTGCAAGAGCACGTCAACGTTCGCGGGGCGATTCACCCGTCCATTGTGGGGCGCTCTCGCCCGTGCCGTCGCACGTCAGAGCCCCGCCCACACCATGCGGGTGGAGTGAGCGGGGCCGGAGCCGGCGCGCTGGACTGTCCTGATCGCCGTCGCCCAGCGGGCCGGGATCTACGTCTCGCGGGTGAAGCGCGCGTGATCCGTGAACACGCGCCGGAACAGGTCGTGCCCCGTCCGCCCGGCGTGCCGGAGCGCCCCGTCCTGCGCGTCCGCCTGTTCGTCGTGAGCACCGGACTCGGCTCCCCAGCCCTCGGCGACGCAGAGCGCTTCGTAGGTCACCCCGCCTTCGGGGGCGTGCCGGATGGTGTGGGGGACGTAGCGGAGCGCGGCGCGGGTCATCGGCTCACCTCCGTGTGCGGGTGCTGACGGATCTCCACGTTGCAGTCCACGACCCCCGACCGGTCCCGAAGTCGATAGCACTCCGCGCGCTGCACGACCAGCGCCCCGCACACGTCGCAGTCCGGGTCCGCCGGATCGGGCCTGTGGGCGGTGCCCGGTGGGGGGATGGACCTGGGCGACTCGCTGCCCGGTACGGCCGTTCGTGAGGTCAAGGAGGAGACCGGGCTCGACGTGGAGATCACGTGACTGGTCGGCACCTACACGGACCCGAGGCACGTCACCGAGGACAGCGACGGCGAGGTC
This sequence comes from Streptomyces sp. NPDC060232, assembly GCF_042726555.1. Classification (NCBI taxonomy): domain Bacteria; kingdom Bacillati; phylum Actinomycetota; class Actinomycetes; order Kitasatosporales; family Streptomycetaceae; genus Streptomyces; species Streptomyces sp. NPDC060232. The sequence goes on from NZ_JBHXAG010000040.1 coordinate 11,045, forward strand.
CGCCGCCAGTTCAACGTCTGTTTCACGGCCCGCGTCACCGGGGGCTCGCTGGCGATCTCGGACGAGAGCTCGGAACTGTGCCTCGTAGCGCCCGCCGATCTCGGCGCGCTGCTCATGCACCACACGCAGCGGCTGCGGCTGAGGCACTTCCTGGAGCGTCGGCCCGCGCTGTTCCTGGGATGACGAAGTCGCGGCTCGCCGCCACTTCGTCATCGGTGGCTACTTCAGGCGTTCCGCGATGCGGTTGCGGAGGGAGTCCATCGTGAAGCCGCGGGGGTCGACCTTGCCCGGCTGCCATTCGCGGTGGCCGATGACCGAGCGGGCCGTCCAGCGGTGCACCCGGCACAGGGCCGCCGCCGCGCGGGCGATGGCGTCGATCTGGGCCGGGGGCCAGGGGTCCGCGCCGTCGCCGAGGTTCACGCACTCGAAGCCGTAGAAGTGGCGGTTGCCGTCGGTGGTCGCCTCGTTGTCCGGCGGGAGCCGCCGTTCCGCGATCACCGCCGCCAGGACGTCGGGGTCGCCGAGGCCGGCGTGGTTGGCGCGGCCGTAGCCGACCAGGTGGACGCGGCCGTCCTTCGCGATCACGCCGTGGCAGAGCGGTCCCGGGAGGGCGCTGTGGCCGTCGCGGCAGAGCTCGACGCTGTATGCGGTGCCGCGCGTGACGGTGTGGTGGATCATCACGCCGTGCACGGGGCCCCAGGGGCCCTTGTGGTTGCGGTTGTGGGTGCGCCAGGCGCCGACCTCGACGACGGTCAGGCCTTCGTTCCTCAGTGCCTTGATGAACCGGTCCGCGGACATGGGTGCGGCCATGGCCGCCTCCTTCGTTGCGGTGCGGGTCGGACACCCTGTGTGCCCGACCCATCACGCTCCGGTTTAGTGGAGGCTGACCTTCTGAGGCTAGTGTTTTCGTACGGTGAGCGAGCCGATCCGGACAGGGATCAAGCGGAAGCGAGCCACAGGTCGGGGCCGAACACCTCGTAGTGGATGTCGCTCGCCGGCACGCCCTTGGCGATCAGCTGCTCGCGCACGGACCGCATGAAGGGCAGAGGTCCGCACAGGTAGGCCGTGGTGCCCGGGGCCACCGCGACGTCGGTCAGGTCCATCAGGCCGGTGTCGTCGCCCGGTTCCGCGTCCTGCTCGTACCAGAAGCGGGCCGAGGCGTCGGCCAGCTTGTGGGTGAGGGCCCGGTGGTCGGCCCGCAGCGGGTGGTCCGCGGGGGAGCGGTCGGCGTGCAGCACCGTCACCGGGGCGGCGTAGCCGGTGTCGGCCAGGTGCTCCAGCATCGAGAGCATCGGCGTGCAGCCGATGCCCGCCGAGGCGAGCAGGATCGGAGCGCCGGAGTCCTCCAGGACCAGGTCTCCGTACGGGGCGGAGACCCGCAGCGTGTGGCCGGGCCGGACGAGGGCGTGCAGGTGGTTGGACACCTCGCCGTCGGGGCCTCCCGCGGCCGGTCCGTGGACCCGCTTCACGGTGATCGCGCGGACCGCGGAGCCGGGCGAGGAGGACAGGCTGTACTGGCGGATCTGGCGGGCTCCGTCGGGGAGTTCGACCTGGACCGAGACGTACTGGCCGGGCAGGTGCGCGGGCGCGGGGGCGCCGTCCGCGGGGACGATGTGGAAGGTGGCGCAGTCGGCCGTCTCCTCCGACCGGCCGGTGACCGTCCACTCGCGCCACACGTCGCCGGCGGCGATCCGGTGCCCGGCGTAGAGGCGCTCCTCGATGGCCACGAGGGCGTTCGCCATCAGCCAGTAGACCTCGTCCCAGGCCTGGGCGACCTCGGGTGTGACGGCCTCGCCGAGGATCTCGGCGATCGCCGCGAAGAGGTGCCGGTGGACCACGGCGTACTGCTCTCGGGTGACGCCGAGGCTGGCGTGCTTGTGCGCGATACGGCCGAGCATCACGTCGGGGCGGGTGTCCGGGTGCTCGACGAGGTGGGTCGCGAAGGCGGCGATGGAGCCGGCGAGCGCCTGCTTCTGCAGGCCCGCCGCCTGGTTGCCCCGGTTGAAGAGGTCGCGGAGCAGCTCCGGGTGGGCCGCGAAGAGCTTGGTGTAGAAGAGCTCTGTTATGTCCCCGATGGCCGCTCCGACGGCGGGCAGGGTGGCTCGGACGGTCGCGGTCGACTGCTCGGACAGCATGTGGAACTCCTTGCGTGGTGGAACTGGTCCATAAATTGGCATCTTAGATGCGTATTTTTGGTCGCAGAGGCCCGCCGCGGTGCGGACTTCTGTTCGATCTCCCGTCGAGGTGAGGCTATGGCTCTCGGCGGGTAGTGGTAATCGGCCATTCGGCCCCGAGCGTCAGGGACCTTCGGCCCTCGTGGGCGCCCGGCTCGCGATGCCCAGCAGGAGCGGCCCGGTCGGTGCTGCCACCAGGTCGTCCACCGTCAGCGGGTCCAGCGTGGCGAAGAACGCCTCCTGGGCGCGGCGCAGCGCGCCGCGCAGCACGCACGCCCCGCGCAGCGGGCACGGGGCGGTGCCCTCGCAGTCCACGACGTCGCCGGGGCCTTCCAGCTCGCGCACCACCGCGCCCACCGAGGCGGCCCGTCCGGCGGCGGTCAGGGTGAGCCCTCCGCCGCGGCCGCGCCGCGCCTCGACGAGGCCGAGATGCTGCAGCCTGGCGACCACTTTGGCCGTGTGGGTGTACGGGACCTCCATCGTCGCCGCCACGTCGCGCGTGGTCGGCAGGTCCGTCTCCTCGACGGCCAGGCGCATCAGGGTGCGCAGGGCCAGGTCGGTGAATCGCGTCAGCCGCATGAGGCCACCGTAGAAAATTCGCATGCAAGATACAAATTAAAGCTCGGCTGCGATCACGGCTTGGCCGAAAACAGGTGGGTGGCGCGGGCCTCCCGCGCCCCGCAGGCGGGGAGTTCGATCCGAGAGGGTGCCCATCCCGGCACGGAGTAGTCCCACCCTTTTGTGTAATGGTCCCACCACATTGCGTGCTGAAAGGGTGCCTACCGCAGACCCATGGAGTGATCGAAAGGGAAAGACATGTCGGTCCAGGCAGGTTCCGAGTCCGAGGTCCAGACACCGCAGCGCAGTCTGGGTACGGCGGCCGCACGGAACTTGGCAACCACGACCAAGTCCGCGCCGCAGATGCAGGAGATCACTTCGCGGTGGCTGCTGAAGATGCTGCCGTGGGTGTCGGTGCAGGGCGGCACCTACCGGGTGAACCGCCGGCTGAGCTACTCGGTCGGCAACGGCGTCGTGGAGTTCGTCAAGACCGGGACCCAGGTGCAGGTCATCCCGGCCGAGCTCGGCGAACTCCCGCTGCTGCGCGAGTACGAGGACCTCGACGTCCTCGGCGAGCTCGCCCAGCGGTGCCGGCAGATCGACTTCGAGGCCGGCCAGGAGCTGACCTCCTTCGGCAGCCCCTCCGACGAGGTCTTCCTGCTCGCGCACGGCCGCATCGACCAGATCGGCCCCGGCCCCTACGGGGACGACGCCGTCCTGCGGACCGTCGCCGACGGCGCCTACTTCGGCGAGGACTCGCTCGTCGATGAAGAATCGATTTGGGAGTACACCGCCCGCGCCGCCACCCCCGGCACCGCGCTCGCCCTCTCCCGGCAGGACTTCCAGCTGCTGGCCGACCGGGTCCCCTCGCTGCGCGAGCACCTCGACCGCGTACGCTCCATGCCCGCCCAGCGCACCAACACGTACGGCGAGGCGGAGATCGACCTCTCGGCCGGCCACCAGGGCGAGGCCGTCCTGCCCGGCACCTTCGTGGACTACGAGGCCCGCCCCCGTGAGTACGAGCTCTCCATCGCCCAGACGGTCCTGCGGGTGCACACGCGCGTCGCCGACCTCTACAACCAGCCGATGAACCAGACCGAGCAGCAGCTGCGGCTCACGGTCGAGGCGCTGCGCGAGCGCCAGGAGCACGAGATGCTCAACAACCGCGATTTCGGCCTGCTCCACAACGCCGACTACGACCAGCGCATCCAGCCGCACGACGGCGGCCCCACCCCCGACGACATGGACCAGCTGCTCAGCATGCGGCGCGGCTCCAAGCTCTTCCTGGCGCACCCCCAGGCCATCGCCGCCTTCGGCCGCGAGTGCAACAAGCGCGGGATCCACCCGGAGAGCGTGGACGTCGACGGCACCCGGGTGACCACCTGGCGCGGGGTGCCGATCTTCCCGAGCAACAAGATCCCGATCAGTGACGCCCGCACCACCTCCATCCTGTGCATGCGCACCGGCGAGGACGAGCAGGGCGTGATCGGCCTGCACCAGCCGGGCATCCCGGACGAGATCGAGCCGAGCCTGTCGGTCCGCTTCATGGGGATCAGCGAGCAGGCGATCATCTCGTACCTGGTCACCGCGTACTTCTCCGCCGCGGTGCTGGTACCGGACGCGATCGGCGTGCTGGAGAACGTCGAGATCGGCCGCTGGCGCTGAGCGAGGTGAACGCCATCGCGACCGGCGAGGGCCAGGAGGCCGCGGCCCTGCTGGAACGTACGAGAGAAACGGTCACCCCCGAACTGCGCCGCACCGTCGAGAGTCTGCCCGGTGGGATGCGGCGCGTGGCCATGTACCACTTCGGCTGGGAACACGCGGACGGCACCCCGGCCGAGGGCAGCCCCGGCAAGGCCATCCGGCCGGCCCTGGTACTGGCCGCGGCCCAGGCCCTCCAGGGCCCGGGCGGCGGCCCCGTCGACCACGCCGTACGGGCGGCCGTCGCGGTGGAGCTGGCGCACAACTTCACGCTGCTCCACGACGACGTCATCGACAAGGACGTCCGCCGGCGAGGCCGGGCCACCGCGTGGACCGTCTTCGGCACACCGGACGCGATCATCACGGGCGACGCCATGATGGCGCTCGCACTGCGACTGCTCGCGCAGGACCCGCACCCCGCCGCGGCGGCGGCCTCGTCCCGGCTCTCGGCCTGCACCATCGAGCTGTGCGCGGGCCAGCAGGCCGACTGCGCCTTCGAGCAGCGCCCGGACGTGTCGCTCGACGAGTGCCTGGCCATGGCGACGGCCAAGACGGGGGCGCTGCTGGGCTGCGCGTGCGCGCTGGGCGCGCTGTACGCGGGGGCCGGACCGGACGAGGTCGACGCCATGGACGCCTTCGGCCGGGAGGCGGGCCTGGCCTTCCAGCTGATCGACGACCTGATCGGCATCTGGGGGGACCCGGGGCACACCGGCAAGGCCGCCGGGGCCGATCTGGTCGCCCGCAAGAAGTCCCTGCCGGTCGTGGCCGCCCTCACCTCGGGCACCGGGGCGGGCGAGGAGCTGGCCGGGCTGTACGCCGGTCCCATGACCGGGGACGACGTACACAGGGCGGCCGACGCGGTGGACCGGGCCGGCGGCCGCGACTGGGCGCAGGCCCACGCCGCGGACCGGATGGGCCGGGCGGTCCAGCAGCTGTCCCGGGCCGTTCCGGACCTCGGGGCGGCGGGCGGGCTGCTGGCGCTGGCGGAGTTCGTGACGCGCCGTACGAGATGAGCGCCACGCGCCACGGCCACGCGCCACGGCGTCCCGCGCCACGGCGTAACGGGGGGAGGCCCGTTCCGGTACCGCACGGTGCCGGAACGGGCCTTACCGCATCCGGGCGCCAACTCTAGGATCGCTGACGGTTGTTGACACGTGAGCGAAGGGTGTGACCAGTGGCGCTGGAGATACGTCAGGCGGATCAGGCGGACCGGGACGCGGTGGCGCGGCTGCTCGACGAGGCCTTTCGCACAGACCCGGTGAGCAGCTGGGTCTTCCCGGACCCGGTGCACCGGGCCGCCGTTCACGAAAGGTTCCTCGGCGTCTTCGTGGACGTCGCGCTGGCCGACGGCCGCATCGACTACGCCGTGGACGGCTCGGCGGCGGCGCTGTGGCTGCGGATCCCCGCCGGCGAACCGGAGGGCGAGGACGAGGTCCCGGCGAGGATGCGGGCCGTGGCAGACCCCGACAACGAGCGGTGCGAGCTGGTCGGGCGGCTGACGGGCGCGGTGCACCCGACCTCGGAGGAGCACGAGTACCTGCTGATGATCGCGGTCGCCCCGGGCCGGCAGGGGGAGGGGCTGGGCACCGAGCTGATGCGGCCGGTGCTGGAGCGCTGCGACCGCGAGGGCGTTCCGGCGTACCTGGAGGCGAGCAGCGAGCGCAGCAAGGGGCTGTACGAGCGACTCGGCTGGGAGTTCACCGGTGAGGCGGTACGGCTGCCGGACGGGCCCCTGATGTGGCCGATGTGGCGCAAGCCGAGGGGCTGAGGCACCCGTACGGGAGGCGGTGGCCGCGAGCACCTCGGCATCGCCGACCTCCCGCCGAAGCGCTTCGACGCGCCCCTCACCGACGGTCGCCACCCTCGGCGACGGCCGGATCGTCAGCACCCGCGTCCGCAAGGGCCGACCCGACGAACGTGCCAAAACCGGCCTACCGTGGAGGTATGGCCGGTGAACAGCAACACGCACACGCGCGGGTGGCCCCGCAGGCCGGGCACGAACAGCGGACGTGCCCGGCCTGCGGGCTCCGCGTCGACACGGTGGTCAGGCGGCGCAAGTCCCTCGGGGTCTTCATCCCGGTGTGGAGCCGGGGTCCCTGCCGGAACCCCGACTGCGCGGACTACGCGGACGCGGAGCGCGAGGATCGGTGACTCAGCCGGTGGGCGCGAGTTCCTTCGCGCCCAGGCCGGAGGCGAAGCCGTTGGCCCAGAGCTGGTTGACGCGTGCCCGCTCGGTGGAGTTCGGGGTGGCGTTCCGGCACGAGGTGCCCGGGCCGCCGCCCGACATCAGCTCGCTGCATGGGCCCGAGTAGTGGTCCGGCAGGCCCAGCACGTGGCCGGTCTCGTGCGAGGTCACCCGGGTGGAGTCGTACTGCTGGTTCTGCCGGTAGTCGAGGAAGATGTAGCCCCGGCCGTGCCCGTCGGTGCTCGCGTACGAGCCGCGCGAGTCGTTGCCCTCGCGGTATGAGAAGTTCCCGCCGGAGGACACCTCCTGCAGCTTCACGTTGCTCACCGAGCTGTTCCAGATGCGGGTGGAGGTGGCTATCTGGGTACGGAAGCTCGGCGCGTTGCGGGTGTTGTACGTGACGGTGACGGCGAGGGCGCCCGGGTTGGCGGCACGCTGCTCGGCGACCGAGCGCTGCACGGCGTCGAAGAAGGCGCGGTTGGCGGCCGCGTTCTCCGGCGAGCGCTCGTACGCCGCGAAGCTCGCGGCATTGCCGACGGGGGCGGGCGCGGCGGCGGCGGTGGGGACGGCGCCGAGGGCGGCGGCGAGGCCGATGCCGACGGCGGTCGACAGCACGGCCTTACGGGAGTGGCGCATGTGGGGGAGCTCCTACTCATCCGGTGCGGTGGGGGGTGGGTCTTTCGGTACCGGAGTCTGCGGGAGCGGAACTGGCCGGCGGATGATGTCACTGCCCGATAGCGCCGGCCTATCGGGAGGATTTCGACAGCCCAACTAGCGTGAGAATGGCGGGATTCGGGGGGCTATAGGTGGCTGGTGCGGTCCACGGGCCCGGCCTACCCTCGGGGCATGGAGCTTGAGGTCAGGCACCTGCGCGCGCTGTGCGCCATCGCCGACGCCGGCAGTCTGCACAAGGCTGCCCGGCAACTCGGCGTGAGCCAGCCCTCGTTGACGACGCAGTTACGCCGAATCGAACGGGCCCTGGACGGCGAGCTGTTCCTGCGCGAGCGGACCGGCTGCCGGCCCACTCCTTTCGGCCGCACCGTACTGGGCCGGGCCCGGCCCCTTCTCGCCGACATGGCCGCCCTGGTGGCGGAGGCCCGCGCACAGGCCCACGGCCCGCGGCTGCGCATCGGATCGACGGCCAGCCGGGCACTGCCGGGATGGCTGCGCCGGCTCCACCGGCGGCTGCCGGACACCGAGACCTCCCTCCTGGTGGACGTCTCCGCGAACGCGCTGCTCAGGATGGTCGCCGCGGGGCAGCTGGACGTGGCGTTCGTCCACGAGGTGGAGGGCAGCCCGCTGCGGGTGCCCGAGGGGCTCCAGACGCACGTGCTGATGGAACGCGAACCGCAGTTCGTCTCGATGCCGAGGGACCATCCCGCGGCGGGGCAGGAGATCGTCTCCTTAGGGGACCTGGCCGCCGACCGCTGGGCGGTGGACCCGTCGGTCGACGGCGAATGGGACGGCCTGCGCCGGGTCTTCGCCGGGGCCGGGCTCGACCCGCCGGTGCTGCACACCGACTACCACACGGCGACCTCGCTGATCATCTCCGGCGAGGCGGTCGCCCCCTGCCAGCCCACCTCCGGGCCGCGCGAGGACATGGCGATCCGGCCGCTGTGCGGGGACCCCCTCGCCGTGCGGCTGCTGCTGGCGACCCGCCCCGGCGCGCACGCCGAGGTCTACGAGGACCTCCGCGACGCCTACCGCGAGGCCGCTCTGCGCACGCCTCCGTACCGGGCGTGGCTGCACCACCACGCGAGCCCCTTGCTGGAGGCGGCCTGACCCCGGTCAGTCCCGGGCGCGTGCCCGGTCGTAGGCCAGTGAGAGGGCCCCCTGGGCCAGCAGCAGGGCGCCCGCCGCGGCCCACGCCCGGTTCCGCCGCCGGGCCGCCCACACCAGCAGCGGAGCCCCCGCCGCGACCTGTGCCGCGCCCAGCAGCCGGGCCTTCGGGCCGTGGAGCCACGGGCCGAGCGGGCCCGCCTCCACCGCGTCGAGCTCGGCCCGTACGGCGTCGCGCCAGCCCGACCACTGCACCGTCTCGGCGCCCGGAGCCACCCGGGCCGCGCCCCGCAGCCGGTCGGCCGGTTCGCCCGGGGTCAGACCGGGCGGCATGGCCAGCCCGGCGCGCGTCAGCAGGGCGACCAGCCCGCGCAGCCGGGTCCCGCCGTCCACGCCCGGCCCGGCGTCGGGGCGGGTCAGCCGCTCCAACTCCTCCAGGTCGAGTACGGGATCGAGCCCGAGCCGCGCCGCCAGGGTCCGCATCGCATCGGCTTCCCCCGCCGGCCTCCCGGCCGCGTCCCATTCCTGGGCGACGGTCCGCCGGAAGCCGCCGGCCAGCGAGAAGCCGGCGCGGCCGCCCTCCCACCACAGGCCCAGCACGGGCCAGTTGGTGCCGACGCTGATCGCCGAGGCCCAGCCGGAGACGACCTCGGCCACGCTCCCCCCGCCGTCGAGCCACGGCTTGTCCTCGGGAACGAGCACGGTCCAGGCGCCCGCCGGGGCGAGCAGCAGGCGCACGCGCAGCAGGTGCGCGGGGGAGCGGGCGGCGAGGGGTTCGGTGCGGCAGAGCAGCATCCCGCCGGTCGGGGTCCTGGAGATTGACATGCTCACACGCTAAGGCAAAACGCCCTCAAATGGCGGATTTCGGCACCACTCTTGACTTCCCGAGACCGCGATATATCGTGTTCTGGAGAAGACGCGATATGTTGCGTGCGTCGAGTCCGGTCCGTGAACGCACGAGGAGGATCAGCACCATGGCAGAGCAGCCGTCCCAGCCGTCGCGGTCGACGTGGCACTTCGCCGCACCGCAGAAGCTCACCTTCGAGGAGCCGGTGACCGAGCTCCGCGTGCGCGTCGTCAGCGGCACGGTGAACGTCGTCGCCGCCGAGGAGGGCCCCGCCCGTCTGGAGGTGACCGAGGTCGACGGGCCGCCGCTGTACGTCGTGCAGGAGGACGGCACCCTCACCGTCTCCTACGAGGACCTGCCCTGGAACGGCTCGCAGGGCCTCAAGCAGTGGTTCGAGGACAAGCCCTGGAAGTCCTGGACCGGTTCCTCCTCCTCCGGCCGCAAGGTGTGGGAGCGCCGCGCGGCCGTCACCCTCACCGTGCCCGCGGCCACCCGCGTGCACGTGGCCACGGTCGACGCCGGCGCCTTCGTCTCCGGGATCTCCGCCGCCACCGACGTCAAGGGGGTCTCCGGTGACGCCACGCTCGTCGGACTGTCCGGGCGGGTCAAGGCGCACACCGTCTCCGGCAGCGTCGAGGCCCAGTCCGTCACCGGCGACCTCGGCTTCCACTCCGTCTCCGGCGGGCTGACCGTGGTCGACGGCGCGGGAGTGAGCGTACGGGCCGACTCGGTCAGCGGCGACATGCTGATCGACCTGGACCCCGGCCCCGGCGCCGCACGCCCCGTGGACATCGCCCTGAACTCCGTCTCCGGCGAGGTCGCGATCCGCCTCCCGCACCCCGCGGACGCCCGCGTCGAGGCCAACACCGCCACCGGCGGCGTCTCCAACGCCTTCGAGGACCTGCGGGTCTCCGGCCAGCTCGGCGCCAAGCGGATCACCGGCACGCTCGGTTCCGGCGCCGGCACCCTGCGGGCCACCACGGTCTCCGGTGCCATCGCGCTGCTGCGCCGCCCGCAGGCCGACGCCGACGCCCCCGCCGCTCCGCTCGCGCTCGACAAGAAGGTGCTCTGACATGCCGCCCGTCTTCGCCCACGGCCGCCTCCGCCTCTACCTCCTCAAGCTGCTGGACGAGGCGCCGCGCCACGGGTACGAGGTGATCCGCCTGCTGGAGGAGCGTTTCCAGGGCCTCTACGCCCCCTCCGCGGGCACGGTGTACCCGCGCCTGTCCAAGCTGGAGGCGGAGGGCCTGGTCACCCACGCCACCGAGGGCGGGCGCAAGGTGTACTCCATCACCGAGGCGGGCCGCGGCGAACTGGCCGACCGCAGCGGCGAACTGGCCGACCTGGAGCTGGAGATCCGCGAATCGGTCACCGAACTGGCCGCCGAGATCCGCAGCGACGTCCGCGGCGCGGCGGGGGACCTGCGGCGCGAGATGCGGGCGGCGGCCTCCGCGTCGGCGACCCAGGTGGGTGAGGACGACTCCTGGCAGGCGGCCAAGGAGGAGCTGCGCAAGGCCAGGCAGGAGTGGAAGGAGCAGGCCCGCCGGGCGAAGGACGAGAGCCGCCGGGCCCGCGAGGAGGCGCAGGCGGCCCGCCGCCAGGCCAAGGAGGCCCAGGACCGGGCGCGCGAGGAGGTCCAGCGCATCGCGGGCCAGCTCCAGGAGCAGTTCGCCAAGTCCGGCGGCGTCCTGGGCAGCCTGGCCGGAGCCTGGCTCGGCGGCACGCAGGGCTCGGGCGCGGACCAGTCGCCGCACCAGCCGCCGCACGGGTCGTCGGACCGGGCCGCGGACTGGGCCGCGGACCTGCCGCCCACCGGTGACCCGGCCCGCGACCTCGACCGGCTGCTGGACCGCTTCCGCGACGAGGTGCGGGACGCCGCGCGGGACCACGGGGCGACCGCGGCCCGGGTGGCCGAGGCCCGCGGCCACCTCGCGGCCGCGGCTGCCCGCCTGGGAGCGACGTTCGGCTCCCGCCCGTAGCGGCCGGGGCGCCGGCCCCGGGCGGCCCCGTACCCCGGCGGCGCAAGCCGCCGACGAGGCTGGATGGCGCCGGCGGAGCGGTCAGGCCGCCCGGGCCGCTTCCGCCGCCGTGTAGGAGACGCCGTGCTCCGTCAGGACCTCGGAGGGCATGCCGGGGCGGGAGTGGGCGTCGACCCCAGTTGACATCGGGTCGGGTTCCGGAGGTCAGGGCTTGAGGACGATCTTTCCGAAGAGGTCGCCCGATGCGAGCTTCTCGAAGCCCTCGCGCGCCCGGTCCAGCGGCAGGACCTCGTCGATCACCGGCCGCAGCCCGGTCGTGGCGCAGAAGGCGAGGAGATCCTCCAGCTCGTCCTTCGAGCCCATGGTCGAGCCGACGACCTTCAGCTCCAGGAAGAAGATCCGGGTCAGCTCGGCGTGCGCCGGGCGGTCGCCGCTCGTGGCCCCGGAGATCACCAGGGTGCCGCCGGGGCGCAGGGACTTCACCGAGTGGGACCAGGTGGCCGCACCCACGGTCTCGATGACCGCGTCCACCCGCTGCGGCAGCCGCGCGCCCGGCTCGAACGCCTCCACGGCGCCCAGCTCCACGGCCCGCTTGCGCTTGGCCTCGTCGCGGCTGGTGGCGAAGACCCGCAGGCCCGCCGCCTTGCCGAGGGCGATCGCGGCGGTCGCGACACCGCCGCCGGCGCCCTGGACCAGGACGGAGTCCCCGGGGCGGACCCCGGCGTTGGTGAAGAGCATCCGGTAGGCCGTCAGCCAGGCCGTCGGAAGGCAGGCGGCCTCCTCGAAGGACAGCTCGGCGGGCTTGCGCAGGACGTTCCAGGCGGGGACGGTCACCTGCTCGGCGAAGGTCCCCTGGTAGCGCTCGGTCAGGATCGAGCGGGGCTCGTCCGGGCCGACCCCGTGGCCGCTCTGGCCGATCACGGAGTGCAGGACGACCTCGTTGCCGTCCTGGTCGGTTCCGGCCGCGTCGCAGCCGAGGATCATCGGGAGGCTTTCCTCGCCGAGGCCCACCCCGCGCAGCGACCACAGATCGTGGTGGTTGAGGGAGGCGGCCTTGACGTTCACGGTCACCCAGCCGGGGCGGGCCTGCGGCGCGGGGCGGTCGCCCAGCACAAGGCCGTTCAGCGGCTGGTCACGGTCGATTCGGGCGGCATAGGCAGCGAACATGCCGCGACGCTACCGCCCGGTAGTGCCTGGTTCCAGGCCTGCCGCGACCGCGCCGGTGAGGCCTTCGTCGCACCGGCCCCCCGCCCGGGCGGCGCCCAGGGGCCGCGGGGGCGGCACGGGGAGGACGAGAGGCCCGGCCGGAGTCGATCCGGTCGGGCCTCTTCGCGCACGTGCCCGGTCCCGCTCAGGCCAGGCGGGCCACGCCGTCCGCCTTCGCGGCGGCGGCGACCGCCGCGGCAACGGCCGTCGCGACGCGCTCGTCGAACGGCGACGGGATCACGTAGTCGGCGGCCAGCTCGTCACCCACGACACCGGCGATGGCGTCGGCGGCGGCGATCTTCATGCCCTCGGTGATCCGGGTGGCGCGCACCTTGAAGGCACCCGCGAAGATGCCCGGGAACGCCAGCACGTTGTTGATCTGGTTCGGGAAGTCCGAACGGCCCGTGGCCACGACCGCCGCGTACTTGTGCGCGACCTCCGGGTGGACTTCCGGGTTCGGGTTGGCCATGGCGAAGACGAACGCGTCCTTCGCCATCGTCGCCACCGCCTCCTCGGCGACGGAGCCGCCGGAGACGCCGATGAAGACGTCCGCGCCGGCCAGGGCCTGCTCCAGCGAGCCGGTCTGGCCCGTCTTGTTGGTCAGGCCCGCGATCTCCGCCTTGACGTCCGTCAGGTCGGAGCGGTCCGCCGACACGACGCCCTTGCGGTCGGTGACGCAGACGTCGCCGATGCCCGCGTCCACCAGGATCTTGGCGATGGCGATGCCCGCCGCGCCCGAGCCCGAGATCACGGCGCGCAGGTCACCGAGGGTGCGACCGGTGAGCTTGGCGGCGTTGCGCAGCGCGGCCAGCGTCACGATGGCCGTGCCGTGCTGGTCGTCGTGGAAGATCGGGATGTCCAGCGCCTCCTGGAGGCGCCGCTCGATCTCGAAGCAGCGGGGCGCGGAGATGTCCTCCAGGTTCACCCCGCCGAAGGACGGCGCCAGACGGATGACCGTCTCGACGATCTCGTCCGTGTCCTTGGTGGCGAGCGCGATCGGGACCGCGTCCACACCACCGAACTGCTTGAAGAGGATGGCCTTGCCCTCCATCACGGGGAGGGAGGCTTCCGGGCCGATGTCACCGAGGCCGAGCACGGCCGTGCCGTCGGTGACGACGGCGACCACGTTCGACTTCCAGGTGTACTCGTTCACCAGCTCCGGCTGCTCGGCGATGGCGGTGCACACCTTCGCCACGCCCGGGGTGTACGCCAGGGACAGGTCGTCCTTGTCGTTGACCGGAACCGTGGCCTGGATGGCCATCTTGCCGCCCCGGTGCAGTGCGAACACCGCGTCGGGGTTGTTGTCCGTCGCACTGTCGCTGCGAGGGTTGACGATCTCCGCTGCCACTTCGTGTGACCCCTTAATTCCTTTTGTTCGTTGAGGGTGGCCACTCCTGGTTAAGGGGTGGGCGGGCACCGCGTCCGTACTCCGCATCGACGGTTGGCCCGTCTCCGCGAAGGGGGAGGTTCGTACGCGCGGGCGCGCCGCACGCGCGCCCTGAGCCCCGGATGAGGGGTGTAAGGATCTGTTCTACCCGAAGAACGCCCGCTCAGACGAGTCGATTCCAGCTCAACCGTAGGTCACTTGCCCGCCTTTTGGCGAAAAGTCCAAACCTTGCCGTCCAGTGGGCGAGACGCTCGGGAGAAACTGCGCCCAAAAGGCCTGGTCACGGCAGTATCTGCGGCGTCGAACCCCCTTGCCCGCAGTCCTGTTGGCCTACCCCGGACGCCCGTTATGCGATTTTGACCTGACGGGCAGCCTGAATGTCTCAGTCCGAATGGCAAGATGCCGTAATCACACAAGGTCGCGACACTCGATGGTGCGTGTCCGACCGTTTTTCGATGCTTTTCCACCCCTGCCGGAGGAACGAAGCCATGACCGCAAGCACCACCCGTCGTACGACCGCCGCCCGGTCCCGGATCGCCGCGGTCGGCGCGATCGCGGTCGCCGGCGCCCTGATCCTCACCGGCTGTGGCGACCAGACCGACAAGGCGACCTCGACCCCGTCGGGTGCGGCGAACAACAGCAGCGCGCCGCTCTTCTCGAAGCTCCCGAAGAAGATCCAGGACGCAGGTGTGATCAAGGTCGGCACCGACGCGACCTACGCACCGATGGAGTTCACCGAGGGCGGCAAGATCGTCGGCGTCGACCCCGACGTCGCGGCGGCCCTGAGCAAGCAGCTCGGCGTCCAGTTCAAGTTCGAGTCGGGCACCTTCGACACGCTGATCGGCAGCATGCAGACCGGCCGCAGCGACCTGGTCATGTCCTCGCTGACCGACACCAAGGCCCGTCAGGAGGGCCTGGACGACAAGGGCGCCAAGACCGGTGCCGGTGTCGACTTCGTCGACTACTTCTCCGCCTCGACCGGCATCCTGGTCAAGAAGGGCAACCCGGAGGGCATCAAGACCCTCGACGACCTGTGCGGCAAGACGGTCGCCGTGCAGCGCGGCACCACGTACGAGGAGTCCGCGAAGACCCAGGCCGAGAAGTGCAAGACGGACGGCAAGGGCGAGCTGAAGATCGAGTCCTTCCCGACCGACGCCGAGGCCCAGACCCGCGTGAAGGCCGGTGGCGCCGCCGCCGACCTGAACGACTCCCCGGTCGCCGCGTACATCGCGCAGACCGCCGGCGGCGGCAACGACTTCGAGGCCATCGCCAACCCGACCGACGCCGGCCTCTTCGGCATCGCGGTGGACAAGAAGAACACCGAGCTGCGTGACGCGCTCAAGGAAGCCCTCGACGCGATCATCAAGGACGGCACCTACAAGGCCGCCCTGGACAAGTGGAACGCCGGTTCCGGCGCCGTGACCGAGGCCAAGATCAACGCCGGTTCCTGACCTCCGCGTACCACCGCAGCACACTGAAGGGCAGTCACTGTGACTGACAAGCTCGACAAGGACCCGGGCCCGGCGGACACCCCGCCGGCCGGGTCCGTACCCCCCGAGGCGATCCGCGCCATCCCGGTCCGCCACTACGGCCGCTGGATCAGTGCCGTGGTCGTCATCGGCCTGGTCGTGGCGCTCGTCGTCGCCTTCTCCCAGGGCAACGTGCGCTGGGCGACCGTGCCGGAGAAGCTGTTCGACCCCAGCATCCTGCGTGGTGTCGTCAACACGATCTGGATCAGCGTCACCGCCATGGCCCTGGGCCTGGCGCTCGGCGTCCTCTTCGCCGTGATGAGGCTCTCGAAGAACCCGGTGACCAGCACCATCGCCTGGTTCTACATCTGGCTCTTCCGCGGCACCCCGGTGTACGTGCAGCTCCTCATCTGGTTCAACCTCGCCCTGATCTTCCCGATCCTGAACCTCGGGTTCTACAAGGACGAGATGACCCAGGTCATGACGCCGTTCCTGGCCGCCCTGCTGGGCCTCGGCCTCAACGAGGGCGCGTACATGGCGGAGATCGTCCGAGCCGGCATCCAGTCGGTCGACGAGGGACAGACCGAGGCCTCGCACGCCCTGGGCATGACCCGGACGCAGACCATGCGCCGCGTCGTCCTGCCCCAGGCCATGCGGGTGATCGTGCCGCCGACGGGCAACGAGTTCATCAACATGCTCAAGACGTCGTCGCTTGTCGTCGCCGTGCAGTACTTCGACCTGCTGCGCGCGGCCCAGGACATCGCGTCCACCTCGTTCGCGGTGATGGAGATGTTCTTCGTCGCCTCGATCTGGTACCTCGCCCTGACCAGCGTGTTCAGCGTCGGCCAGTACTACCTGGAGCGCCGCTACGCTCGGGGTGCGCTCCGCTCGCTGCCGCCCACGCCGCTGCAGAAGATCAAGGCGAAACTGTCCAGCTTCTCGAACCGCAAGGCGGTGGCCTGATGACTGCCATGGTGAAGGCCGAGGGCGTCCACAAGTCCTACGGTGCGGCGCACATCCTCAAGGGCATCGACCTGGAGGTCGCCCCGCGTGAGGTCTTCTGCCTGGTCGGCCCGTCCGGCTCCGGCAAGTCGACCTTCCTGCGGTGCATCAACCACCTGGAGCAGATCAACGCCGGCCGGCTGTACGTCGACGGAGAGCTCGTCGGCTACCGCCAGAAGGGCGACAAGCTCTACGAGCTCAAGGACAGCGAGGTCGCGGCGCAGCGCCGGGACATCGGCATGGTCTTCCAGCGGTTCAACCTGTTCCCGCACATGACGGCCGTGGAGAACGTCATGGAAGCGCCGGTCATGGTCAAGGGCGAGTCCAAGGCGGTGGCGCGCGAGCGTGCCGTCCGCCTGCTGGACCGGGTCGGCCTCGGGGACAAGGGCGGGAACTACCCCACCCAGCTCTCCGGCGGCCAGCAGCAGCGCGTGGCCATCGCCCGCGCGCTCGCCATGGAGCCGAAGCTGATGCTCTTCGACGAGCCCACCTCGGCACTCGACCCGGAGCTGGTGGGTGACGTCCTGGACGTCATGCGCGACCTGGCCGACTCGGGCATGACCATGATCGTGGTCACGCACGAGATGGGCTTCGCCCGCGAGGTCGGCGACAACCTCGTCTTCATGGACGGCGGCGTCGTCGTCGAGTCGGGCCACCCGCGCGACGTGCTGGGCAACCCCCAGCACGACCGGACGAAGGCATTCCTCTCCAAGGTGCTGTAGTCGGCGGCGCCGGGCGCCGCACGTGGACACGGCCGAGGGGCGGTACGGATTCCCGTACCGCCCCTCGGCCGTGCCGTCGGCGTGTGCGTGCGGGGTCTTCGGATTTCCTACTTCAGACCTAGGACCAGCGCGTCCGAGGGCGAGCGCCACACCGTACGGGCCTCCGCGAAGCCCGCGGCGCGCAGCGTCTCGGCGTGCCAGGCCGCGGAGGGGGTGTCGCCGTCGGCGTGCTCTCCGTAGATCTCGAAGCGGCGGGCGGTGGGCTCGGCCAGCGCCGGCTCGGCGGCGGCCAGGGCCCACCACTCGCGCCAGTCCACCGCCCCGGCCGCCTTGGCCCGGTCCATGCCGGCGTGCCGGTGGGCGCGCTCGGCGGCGTTGATGCGCGGGGTGGCCGGGTCGGGCATGTGGTCGGCGTTCATGAACACCCCGCCGGGGGCCAGGAGCGGGGCGAGCTGCCCGTACAGCACGGCCAGGTCCTTGCTGTGCAGCCAGTGCAGGGCGGTGGCGGTCAGGACGGCGTCGTAGGTGCCGTGGGGGAGGGCCGCACGCCAGTCGGGGTCCTTGAGGTCGGCCGTCACGAACGCGACCCGCTCGTCGCCGGCGAAGTGGCCCCGGGCGATGGTCAACAGCGCGGGGTCGAGATCGACGCCCGTACTGGTGGCTCCCGGGAACCGCTTGAGGACGCGGTCCGTGATACTTCCCGTACCGCATGCGAGATCCAGTACCCGGGGGGTGGGTCCCACCAGTGCCTCGACCATGTCCAGCATCACCCGGAACCGCTCCTCGCGGTCGGGCATGTACCACTCCTGCTGCCGGTCCCAGCTGTCCTGCCAGGCCTGCCAGTCGGTACCGGTCCGCCCCGCGTCGGTCGTGTCCGCCGTGCCCGTCGCATCCGCCATCCCGAACCGCTCCCTACGTAATACCCTCGAAGACGTCTCAGCCGTTACGAGAGACATTAATCCGCAGCCGTAAGGACTACAAGTGGAACTGGCCCATTACTCGGACTTCGCCGTGCGCCTGGTCAACACCGAGGAGCCGGCCCGCAACAAGGACGCGCTCACCTCGGTGGACGCCGTCCGCGCCCTGTTCGGCGCCAGCCAGCAGATGGCCCGCCGCGTCACCGACGGTGACGTCACCCGCTTCCGCAACGTCCGCGGCCGGCTGCGGGCCGTCTTCGAGGCCGCCGACGGCGGCGACGAGGTCCTCGCGGTCGACCTGCTGAACTCGCTGCTCATGGAGTTCCCGGTCAGCCCCCAGGTGTCCGGCCACGAGACCCTCGCCGACGACGGCCGCCCCGACTGGCACATCCACCTCGCCGAACACCCCTCCAACGCCTCGGCCGGATACGCCGCCATGGCCGCCATGGGCCTGGCCTTCGCCCTCACCGAGCACGGCCCCGACCGCCTGGGCATCTGCCAGGCCGCGCCCTGCCGCAACGCCTACCTCGACACCTCCACCAACCGCTCCCGGCGCTACTGCTCCGACCGCTGCGCCACCCGCGCGAACGTGGCCGCCTACCGTGCCCGCAAGCGGCTGGAGGCCGAGGCGTCGGCCCGCAGCACGCGCAGCGACGAGGCCGCCCAGGACAGCCGGGCCCTCACCGAACGCTGATCCTCCACGCGGGGCCGGAACCGCAGCACCGCCGTCGCCAGCACCAACTCGCCGGGCACCGGCCCGTAGTCGGTGCTGTCGCCGGTCTCGTTGTACGGGTTGTCGCCGAGCACCCACCACGAGCCGCCGGGCCGCCGCTCCACCGCGCGCTTGACCACGAGCAGGTCCTGCTGGAAGGGGTGGCGCAGCACCACGATGTCACCCGGCCGGACGGCGGCCCCGTACCGCACCACGAGCCGGTCCCCTTCCAGCAGCGTGGGCACCATCGACGGGCCCGTCACCTCCACCACCTCGAACCGCTTGCGCGGGCGCGCGCTCTCCGCCATGGGTGTCCTCCTCGTCACTCCCGCATGCTGCCGCACGGCCCCGTACATTCGCTCACCGGCCCGGCCGCGACCCTGGACTTTTGTCCTAAGCCCATGGGGGCGCCCGCGAAATCCGGTTCTCCAGCGAGTAAGGTCCCCCCTTGAGAAGACGATCACGAGGAGGACAACTCCATGCTTTCCCGCCTCTTCGCCCCCAAGGCGAAGGTCTCCGCCCACTGCGACCTGCCGTGCGGCGTGTACGACCCTGCCCAGGCCCGCATCGAGGCCGAGTCCGTCAAGGCCGTGCAGGAGAAGTACCAGGCCAACGACGACGCCGACTTCCGCGCGCGCGCCATCACCATCAAGGAGCAGCGCGCCGAGCTCGCCAAGCACCACGTCTCGGTGCTGTGGAGCGACTACTTCAAGCCGCCGCACTTCGAGAAGTACCCGCAGCTGCACACCCTGGTCAACGACACCCTGAAGGCCCTCTCGGCCGCCAAGGCGTCGAACGACCCGGCGACCGGCCAGAAGGCCCTCGACCTCATCGCCGAGATCGACCGCATCTTCTGGGAGACCAAGGCCGCCTGAGCCTTCCTTCCCCGCGCAGAGGGGCCCGTCCGCCATCGCGGACGGGCCCCTCTGCGTACCGGACCGCCTACCGCCCCCGGCAGGTCACCGGCCTACTCGTCCTCGTCGTCCTCGTCGTCCAGCCGGGCCAGCCAGGTGGCCAGGCGTTCCACCGGGACCTCGAAGTCCGGGTTCAGATCGACGAAGGTGCGCAGCTGCTCGGCGAGCCACTCGAAGGTGACCTCCTCCTCGCCGCGCCGCTTCTCCAGCTCCTCGATGCCGCGATCGGTGAAGTACAAGTCGGGCTCCGTGCCGTGATGTGGATGTGCAGGGAATGTTTCCCGCCAGGATAATCCGCGGCGCCCGCGAGACCTCCCGCCCCCGGCGCCGCCGACGCTAGCCTGGACGTCTCACCAGCGGGCGGGGGGCGCGGATGACCGACGGGCGCACGAGCGGGACGGCGCGCGCCTTCGAGCTTCTCGAACCCCTCGTCCAGGCGGCGACGGTACGCGTCCACGCCCCGCCGGGCGGGTATGACAACCCCGGCAGCCATCGGACCGGTCCCACCTGGGGGAGCGGTTTCTTCATCGCCCCCGGCTGGGTCCTGACGTGCGCGCACGTGGTCGGCGAAGGGGGTGCCGCCGTGCGTCTGACCGGTCGCGAGGTCGGCATCACCTTCCACTCCGGCAGACCCCGCTACGGCGGCTCCGGCACCCCGGGCGCCGTCACCGGGACCGTCACCGGGCGCGTGGAGTGCGTCCTGCCCGAGCGCCTGGAGGAACGGCGGCCCGGCCGGCACGCCCTGTGGGACCTGCCCGACCTGGCGCTGATCAGGGTCCTGGCCCCCGTCTCGCACGCCTGCGTCTGGCTCACCGACCGCTCCAGGCCGCGCTTCGACGAGGTCGCCTACTTCGGCTGCACCGAGGACCTCGGCACCCCCGAGATCACCGGCCGCACCACCCGGCTGCGCGGCACCGCCGGGAACGGCGCCGCCATCCGGCTCGCCGACGACGACGAGATCGACCCCGGCATGTCCGGCGGGCCCGTCGTGGACCTGGCCCGCGGCGAGGTCGTCGGCGTCGTCAAGGCCCGCCGGCACACGGGAGGCGGCGGCCTCGCCGTGTCCGTCGTGCAGCTGCGCACCCTGCCGATGGCCGCGCGGGGCCAGGTCGGGCTCTACCGCCGGATCATGCAGGCCCACGACCTGTACCACTACGACCAGCACCTCAGCGACCTCGACAACCGCCGCACCTGGACCGACGTGCACGGCGAACTCCCGCCGCAGGAGCGCGACCCGTACGGCGGCCGCGGCCGGCTCACCCCCGGCGAACGCACCACCCTGTGCGGACTCCTGGCCGAACTGCCCCCGCCGAGCTCCTCCGAGGCCGTACGGGCCCTCGTCGAGGCGGTCCGCGGCGAGGAACCGGACCCGCAGCCGCCGGCCCCGCTGAGCTGGCGCGACGGGCTGGGGCTGCTGCACGACCCGCCGGGCGGGACCGGCGAGGCCGCGGCCATGCTCCGTTACGCCACCGACGTCAGCGTGGCCGAGTACCGCGAGCCCCCGGCGCCGGGTGCCGACGAGGAACTGTGGGACTGGGTACGGGCCACGGCCGAGCGGCTGTGGCGGCCCCTGCGGCGCGAACTCGGCGAGCGCCACGAGCGGGGCCTCGCGGAGCGGGAGCGCCGCCGCCGGGCCTCGGCCGGGCGGGCGGTGGGCGGCCCGCCCCGGAGGGACGGCGGACTGCCGCCCGGGGCGTCGGTCCTGCTGGAGGTGTGGGCGCACGGCTGGGAGCACCTCTACGACTGGCGGGTCTCTGTGCTGGCCGGTCCGGCCCACCCCGGGCGGCTGACCCCCGTGGACTCGGGAGTACGGGCCACCGTGGCGGGTCTGCCGGAACGCTTACGGGCCCCGCTCGCCGAGGCCTTCCGCCGGTGCGACACCCACGTCGCGGCGGCCCTGCTCGAAGTGGCCGTGGCCCCCGAGCTGTTCGGGCTGGCGGTGGAGGACTGGGTGGTGGCCGGCGGAGTACCGCTGGGCGTGCAGCGGCCGGTGGTGCTGCGCCACCCCGGAGGACGGAGCGCCGCCCACGGCCCGGGCAGCCGTCCGGGCGGTCCGGACACCCACCCGGGAGGCCCGCAGGCGCACCCGGCGGACCACGAGGCCGGCCGGGCCGCCGCCCGGTGGGCCCGGGTACAGGCGGGACCGCTCCAGGACGAACGGGCCGACTGCGCGGGGGGCCGCCCGCGCGCACCCTCCGCCGAGTGGCTGTCGGGCCTGCCGGACACCACCGTCCCCGTGCACTGCCGGGCGGCCGACCAGGAGCCCACGCTGGGGTCGCTGCACGCGGTACGGGACGCCGGCTACGGGGTGGCCGTGACCCGCAGGCCGCCCCCGGACCCCGGGGTGTCGTGCGCGCCGTTCCACCGCGGGCTGCGGGAGGAACTGGCCGACGCGGGACGGGCGGAGGTGCTGCCGGTGCGGCTGCAGACGTTGCGGGGCCGGGCGTACGGGGCGGACCCCGACGCCTACTGGGCGGCCGGGGCGGGGCTGGTGTGGGAGGACCCGGCGCGACCGCTGCCGGACGTCGAGCCGCTCCACGGCGACCTGTGACGGCAGCGGGCCCGGCGGATTCGAGGGAGGGACACGCACCATGAACGACGAGTGGTTCATCTACCGCGGGGTCGGCGAGCCCCACGACGGGATCGACGCCCTGCCCGACCCGCCGCCCTGGCGGGACTTCGACGGCGGGCCCGTCGTGGACCCGGGCCGCGCGGCCGCGGCCGCCGAGGGCAACGTCGCCCGGCGGCTCGGGGCGCACCGGCAGGCCGCCGAACTGCACCGGCCGGAACCGGAGGAACTGGAGGCCATCAACGCGGCGCTGTACCTGCGGCGCCCGCTGCTGGTGACCGGCTTCCCCGGAACCGGCAAGTCCACCCTCGCGCACTCCGTCGCCCACGAGCTGAAGCTGGGGCGGGTGTTGCGCTGGCCGGTGGTGTCGCGGACCGTGCTGCAGGACGGGCTCTACCGCTACGACGCCCTCGCACGGCTCCAGGACGTGCAGCTCGCGGCCGGCGGCGCAGCGGCGGCGGGGAGTGCGGGTCCGGGGAATGCCGGGCCGGGGACCGCGGGCTCGGGGGGAACGCCCGCCACCGTATCCGGCATCGGGAAGTACATCCGCCTCGGGCCCCTCGGCACCGCCCTGCTGCCCACCGCCCGGCCCCGCGTCCTGCTGATCGACGAACTCGACAAGAGCGACATCGACCTCCCCAACGACCTCCTGAACGTCCTGGAGGAAGGGGAGTTCGCCCTCCCCGAGCTGGAGCGGGTCGCCGACACCGAGCCCGAGGTCGAGGTGCTCACCGACGACGGGACGAAGGTGCCCGTACGCGGCGGCCGGATCCGCTGCCGCGCCTTCCCCTTCATCGTCCTGACCAGCAACGGGGAACGGGACTTCCCCGCCGCACTGCTGCGCCGCTGTATCCAGCTGGGGCTCGGGCAGCCCGGTGAGAGGCGGCTCGCCACGATGGTCAGCGCCCACCTCGGCGAGGAGGCCGCCCGGCTCGGCGGCGACCTCATCCGCGAGTTCCTGGGCCGCTCCCAGTCCGAGCTGGTCGCCGCCGACCAGCTGCTCAACGCCGTCTACCTCACCCACTACGCCTCCCCGGCGACCCGGGAGGACCTCGCGGACCTGCTCATCCAGCGCCTCGACCGCCCGAGGTGACGGACCGTGCCCGAACCCGCCGCCCCCGAACCCGCCGCCCCCGACCCGGCCGCTTCCGAACCTGCCGCCCCCGGCCCCGCCGATCCCGAAGCCGCCGTGCCGCCGTGTCCCGTCGCGCCGTCCACGACGCAGCCGCCCGCGCCGCCCGCCGCGCCCGGTGTCCGGGAACTCGCCGCCCTGCTGCGGGCCGCCGGGCTGGACCCGTCCGCCGAGGAGCTCTCCGACGCCCTGTGGCTCGCCGGGCACATCCGCGGCCCCCGACCGGACCTGCCCGGCGCCCGGGGACCGGACACCGGGGATGACCCCGAGGACCCGGCCGCGGAACCCGTGGAGCCCGTACGGGCGGACACGGACACCGAGGACCCTGTACGGCTCTACGCCCCCGGGGCACACCACTCGGGCGAGGCCGAGGGCGGCACCCCGGACGAGTCGCCCGAGGAGTACGGCATACCGGTACGCGTGCCCGGGGCCGCCGCCCTGCCCCGCATCCTCGACGTCCAGCGGGCCCTGCGCGCCCTCCAGCGGCACCGCCCGCCCGCCCCGCCCACCCGGCTGGTCATCGACGAAGGCGCCACCGCCGACGCCAGCGCCCGCGCCCTCGGCCTGCTCATCCCGGTACTCCGGCCGGAGAGCCGGCGCGAGGCGACCGTACGGCTCGTGATGGACGCCTCGCCCTCGATGGCCGTCTGGCAGGACATGTTCGAGGAACTGCGCTCCGTCTGCGAGCGGTTGGGCGCCTTCCGGGACGTCCAGGTCCACTACCTGCACCGCCGCCCGGACGGCACGGCGGCGCTCGGCCGCGGCCCCGTACCGGGCGCCGGGCTGCGCTCCGGGGAGCAGTTGCGGGACCCGACCGGCCGCGCCCTGACCATGATGGTCTCCGACTGCGCCGGACCGCTGTGGCGCGAGGGGGCGGCGCAGCGGCTGCTGTACCGCTGGGCCGAGTGCACGCCGTGCATGGTGGTCCAGCCCCTGCCGCAGCGGCTGTGGGCGCGCAGCTGGCTCCCGACCGAGCGCGGCACCCTCGCCCGCCTGGAGGGCGCCGGGCAGAAGCTGCGGTTCCGGCCGGACCGTCCGGCGATGCCGGGGCGGCCCACGGGCGGACTCGCCGTGCCGGTGCTACCGCCGAGCCCGACCGCCCTCGGGGCGTGGGCCCGGCTCGTCGCCGGCCTCGGCACCGGGCCGGTGGCCGCCGAGGTGGGCCGCGTACTGGCCGACCACCCGGCGGCCCCCGTCCCGCCGCCGCCCGCCGTCCGGCCGCCGCGCGAACTCGTCACGCGGTTCCGTTCCTCGGCCGCACCCCGCGCCGTACAGCTGGCGGTGTACCTGTCGGCGGCCCCGCTGACGCTGCCCGTGATGCGGCTGGTGCAGCGCACCATGCTGCCCGACTCCGAACCCTCGGACATGGCGGAGGTGCTGCTCAGCGGGCTGCTGAGGCGCAGCGGACCGGGGCCGGGGCACTGGTACGAGTTCGTCCCCGGGGTACAGGACGTGCTGCTGGGGCCGCTGGGACGGGACGAGGCGGCGCTGGTGCTCAAGCACTGCTCGGAGTACGTACGGGCGCACTTCGGGTCGGGCGTACGCAACTTCCCCGCGCTCGCGGTCGCACAGCTGACCGGCGTCGCGCCGGCGGCGACGGTGGAGGGCCCCGGGGGCGACGAGGAGGAACGCGATGCGCAGGGGCGGCTCCCGCAGGCCTTCGCGCAGGTTTCGGCCAAAGTCGTACGGCGCTACCTGCCCGGGATGCCGCAGGACGGGCAGCCGGTACGGGAACCCCGGGCGGCCCCCCTGATCGCACGGGCCGGGGCGGTGCGCGCCGCCCGCGACCGGCTCGCCGACGCGGACGCCGGCGGCGACGCGGGAGCACGGGCCCTGCACGAGGCCGTGGCGGTCCTGCGGCGGGCCGTGACGTCCCCGGCCGGCCCCGCCGACCCGCCGGAGGAGGCCGAGACGGAACTGGCCGGGGCGCTGCTGCGGTTGTGGGCGGCCGAGCGGGACGCGGAACTTCTCGCCGAGGCGGAGCGGGCCCTGACCGGGCTGCGGACGGCCGCGGCAGGGGCGGTGCGCGGGCGGGTGCTGTACGAACGGGCGCTGGCCGCCGGCCCGGACCCCGCCCTGCTCGCGGCGGCGGACCGCGAGTTCGCGGCGGCGGCCGCGGCCGCCACGGCCGAACCGGAGCTGCGGCGCGACTGCACGGTGCGGCGCGCCGAGACCCTGATCCGGCTCAGCGGCCTGCGCGAGGACCCGGGCGCGCTGTGGGAGGCCCGCGCGGCCCTCGAACCCCTGACAGGTCCGGTTCCGGGCGGTCCCGGCGCGGACCCCGGCCCGGACCCCGAGGCGGACCCGGTGGCTTCCGCCGGGCCGTACCCCGAACTGCAACTGGCCCTCGGCCGGGTCCTGCTGGCGCTCCTGCCCCGCACCCCCGACCCGGCCGAGCGCGCCGCCCTGGCCGAACAGGCGGCGGCCCGCCTCGCGGCGGTCCTGGACGCCACCCCGCCGGGCACCGCGCAGGTTCGCGTGGACCTGGCCGACGCGCTGCGGTACCTGCCCGCACGGCTGGAGGACGCCGCCGGTCAGCTGGCCGCCGCCCTGGAGGAGACGGGCGGGGAAACGGAGCTGCGGGTGGCCGCCCTGCTCTGCCTGGCCCGGGTGCACCGCGAGCGGTACGCACGGGACGCCGACCCGGCGGCGCTGGAGGACGCCGCCGAGGCCTACGGCCGCGCCCGGCGGCTCGTACCCCGCGACGGGGAGGCCTTCGGGGAACTCCTGCCCGAGTGGGGCGACGTACTCCTGGACCGGGCCCGGAGCGCCGGCGGACGCCGCTTCACAGGGGCGGCCGTGCGCGTCCTGCGCGAGAGCCGGGCGGCGGTCCCGCAGTCCGACCCGGGAGCGGCGCACCGGCTGATGCGGCTGGCCACCGGGCTGCGGCTACGGCATGCCTACGACAACGACGCGGTGGACCTGCGGGAGGCGGAGTACCTGCTGGAACTGGCCGTCCGCAACAGCCGCGGCCCGCTGGAACGGGCCCGCGCCTGGCGGGACCACGGCGACGTGCAGCAGGAGATCCACGGCCACACGCGGGCCGCGGACCGCCTCGACCGGGCGGCCGAGTCCTACCGGCTGGCCTGGCGGGCCGCCCTGGAAGCCGACCGCGAGGGCCGCGACGACCACGAGGGCCGCGAGGAGCACCGGGGCCTTCCCGGCCGGGAGGACACCGCCCTGCGTCTGGCCGCGCGCGTGCAGGAGGCCCGCGGGGAGGTGCTGGAGCGGCTGGCACGGCCCCGGGCCGCCCTGGAGGAGTACCGCGCGGCGCTGCAGCTCTGGAAGCGGATCGGCAGCGACCCCGACGGGCGCTCCGAGGGGCTGCGCGCGCGGGTCCGGGCCCTGGAGGCCGGACGGTGACCGGCCGGCCGCTGTTTCCGCCGGCCGGCCGGCGGGAAAGGGCAGTGGACCGTGGGCAAGCGAAGGTTGCGACGCGACAGGGGGAGCTGCGGCACATGGTGACGAAACGTCGGGACACGGCCCCGGCCACCGCCCCGGGATGCCCCGGCCGGCTCCCGGACCTCTCCGGCCTCGACCTTGCCGCCCTGCGCGGGATCGACCACCCCGTACTGGCCCAGGTGATCGAGGGCCTGGTCGAACGCGTGACCCACCCGGCGGAGATCCTGAACGCCTTCGACTCCAGCGCGGCCTGACCGGGAGTCCGGCTCAGGCCGGTGTTCCGGGGCTCATCCCCAGGCCCCGCGGTTCGGCTGCCGTCGGTGTTTCGGCTGCGGGCCGGTGGCTGCTGGGGCTCTGCCCCAGGCCCCGCGCCTCAATCGCCGGCGGGGCTGGGTGG
>NZ_JBHXAG010000041.1:0-33468 GCF_042726555.1 Streptomyces sp. NPDC060232
CACCCCCCACTCCCGACCCCGACCAGGGACACCACCCCCCAGCCCCGCCGGCGCTTGAGGCGCGACCACCGGCCCGCACCCGCGGAACAGGGGCAGCGCCCCAAAGGCCCCCTGACCCCCGGCCGGCACCCGGAAACGGCCCGCACCCGGGGAACAGGGGCAGCGCCCCAACAACTCGGCAGGCCGCGCCGGAGGCGTCACGCTCCGGGCCAGGGCCCCGGCGTCGGGGTCTCCTCCTTCTCTTCCGTCTCCGTCTTGAAGACCTTGAAGCCGCGCCGCTGGTAGTTCGCCATCGCCGT
Source organism: Streptomyces sp. NPDC060232 (assembly GCF_042726555.1). Lineage (NCBI taxonomy): Bacteria > Bacillati > Actinomycetota > Actinomycetes > Kitasatosporales > Streptomycetaceae > Streptomyces > Streptomyces sp. NPDC060232. Next base: position 300 of record NZ_JBHXAG010000041.1, read on the forward strand.
CGGGCCGTCCTGGCTGCAGGTGTGGACCCACACCCGGCGGGTGGGCTCGCGGTCCGGCCAGCGCGACGCGAGGTCCCACGCCCGTTCGACGCCGACGGACAGCAGGTGGCCCCCGATGCGGCGGCCGCGGAAGTCGGGCAGCAGGCCGAAGTACATGATCTCCACCACGCCGTCGTCCTGCGGGTCGAGCTCCACGTACCCCGCCGGCGTGCCGCGGTCGTACGCCACCCACGTCTCCACCCCCGGCCGGTCGAGCTGCTCCACCCACTGCGCGCGGGTCAGGGACAGCCGGTCCGTCCAGTGGATGTCCCCGCCCACCGAGGCGTACAGGAAGCGGCTGAACTCGGGGGAGGGAACCTCCGACCGCACGATGGATATCTCCGGGCCCGCCGGAGCCGCCGGGACGAGGTCCGCCGGAGAGGTCATCTCCAGCGACCAGGTGGTGAGTGTGATGGTGCTCATGCAGCTCAGGGAATCATGCCGGCCCCCGTCCGGCCCAGGCGGGCCCGGACCACCGCGGGAGCCGTGGAGTGCGGGAGCAGCGCGGCCGGGTCCTCGGGGCGGATCAGCTCCACCTGCACGTCCTCCGCGAAGCGGTACGGCCGGTGGGCCAGGACGCCCGCGAGGTGGCGGCGTACCCGCGATAGCTCCGCCCGCACCGTCACCGTACGGCCCGGGTCGCCGAACACCTCCGCCGACAGCTCCGCCGCCGAGCGCCCCCGCGGGCTCTCCGCCAGCAGGAACAGCAGCTCCGCGTGGCGCGGGCTCAGCTCCTGCGACCAGCTCCCGGACGAGCCGTACACCGTCGCCGACCAGGAACCCGCCCGGCTGAGGTCCAGTACGACGCGGGTGGCCGCCGTGCCCGTACCGTCCTGCGCGACCCGCAGCAGCCAGCCGCCGGGCAGCGGCTCCGCCACGCAGTCGCCGAGCTGCGGCACCCACACCCGGCCCGGTGCGAAGTCCTTCGGCAGCGGGATCCGGTCCACGGGGGCCAGCCCCGTCACCGCGGCCGTCCAGCCGTGCGGGTCCACGGCCAGCGCCCGCCCCGGCAGCCCGGCCAGCAGCGGGGCCGCCACCGACCGCAGCCGCTCCAGCGACTCCAGGTGCCGGATCCGCAGCTCCCGTTCCGCGAGCCGGGCCACCGAGCTCACCCAGGCCAGCGTCGCCGGATGCATGGTGGCCAGCGGCCCGCTGACGTCGACCACGCCCAGCAGCCGCCCGTCCCGCGGGTCCCGTACGGGCGCCCCCGCGCAGGTCCAGTCGTGGTGGCTGGAGACGAAGTGCTCCGCCGAGAACACCTGGACGGGCCGCCGGGCCACCAGGGCGGTCCCCACGCCGTTCGTGCCGACGACGGCCTCGTCCCAGTCCGCCCCGACCCCGAAACCCAGCCGGTCCGCCTTGCGCAGGATGGACGTGTGGCCCTCCCGCCACAGCAGCCGCCCGTCGGCGTCCGCGACGACCATGATGTGGAGCGCGCCGTCGAGCGCGGGCAGCAGGCCCTCCCGCAGCACCGGCAGCACCCCCCGCAGCGGCGAGACGTGCCGCCGCTCCTCCGTCTCGGCGGCCGACAGCATCCGCGAGCGCGCGTCCCGGTCCGGGTGCACCCCGCCGGCCAGCATCCTGCGCCAGGACTCCGCGATCTCCGGCCGGGGCGCGGCCGGCGGGCGGTCGCCCGCCAGCGCGGCCGCGCGCACCCCCTTGAGAAGGCGCGTGGCCTCCCGAGGGTGCATGGCCGAGATGCGTGCCACATCGACCGTGATGCCTGTGGTGTCGGCCACCGGAACCTCCCCGTGCGAACAGGACGTACGACGCCGGCCGCCCGGCGGTTCCCCAGGTGCCGGTCCACGGCTGCCTCGGACCGCTTCCCCCGGCGCCCCCGACGGGCGGCTGCCGACTCAAAGGTTGCAACGGTATGCAACTCTCGCCAAGTCCCGGCCGCCCGACCGAAAATGTCCGGACGTCGCCCGAGCGGCGTGACAGCTCCTCCTCGGGGCTTCGGATCAGAGGTGGTGCCGAGTCGGCGCGGCGCCACCTCTGCGCCGGTCGACGGGCCCGGATCCCGGCTCGGAGCGGTTTGGGGACCGCAGGGGAGCCCGACGGGGGCTCCTCCCTAGCCCGCGATCCGCGCCCGTTCCACGACCGTGCGCAGATCCAGGCTGTGCGGCAGCGTGCCGAAGGCCGTACCCCAGTCACCGCCCAGCCGCGAGGCGCAGAAGGCGTCCGCGACCTCGGGCGGAGCCCACCGGACCAGCAGCGATCCCTGCAGCACCAGGGCCATGCGCTCCACGACCCGGCGGGCCCGTGCCTCGATGCCCTCCAGATCGGCGAGATCCGTCAGCAGGTCCTTGATGGCCGAATCCAGCCGGTGGTCGGCGCCCCGGGCCAGGCCCACCTCCTGGAGGAAGGCGTTCAGCGCCTGCGGCTCCCGCTGGAGGGCGCGCAGTGCGTCCAGGGCCTGGACGTTGCCCGAGCCCTCCCAGATGGAGTTGAGCGGGGATTCGCGCAGCAGTCTCGGCAGCCCGGACTCCTCGACGTAGCCGTTGCCGCCCAGACACTCCAGGGCTTCGGCCACCATCGGCGTACAGCGCTTGGTCACCCAGTACTTCGCGGCGGGCACGGCCAGGCGCAGAAAGGCCTTCTCCTGCTCGGTCCCTGCGTCGTAGGCCGCGGCCAGGCGCAGCGTCAGGGTGGTGGCGGCCTCCGACTCCAGGGCCAGGTCCGCGAGCACGTTGCGCATCAGCGGCTGGTCGATGAGCGGTGCTCCGAAAGCAGAGCGGTGCTCCGCGTGGTGCACGGCCTGCGTCAGCGACTGCCGCATCAGCGCGGCCGAGCCGATGACGCAGTCCAGCCGGGTCGCCGCGACCATCTCGATGATGGTCCGCACCCCGCGGCCCTCCTCGCCGACCCGCCGCGCCCACGTCCCGTCGAACTCGACCTCGCTCGACGCGTTCGACCTGTTGCCCAGCTTGTCCTTCAGCCGCTGGATCGCGAAGACGTTGCGCGTGCCGTCCTCCAGCACCCGCGGCACCAGGAAGCAGGTCAGTCCTCCCGGTGCCTGCGCCAGCACCAGGAAGCCGTCACACATCGGCGCCGAACAGAACCACTTGTGCCCGGTCAGCAGGTACTCGCCGGACGCGTCCAGCGGCACGGCGGCCGTCGTGTTGGCCCGTACGTCGCTGCCGCCCTGTTTCTCCGTCATCCCCATGCCGAAGAGCACGCCGGCCTTCCGTGCCGCCGGCCGCAGCCCCTCCTCGTACACGTGCGAGGTCAGCCGCGGCTCCCACTCGGCGGCGATCGACGGATCGGCCCGCAGGGCCGGCACGGCCGCGTGCGTCATCGAGATCGGGCACCCGTGGCCCGCCTCGGCCTGCGACCACAGGAAGAAGCCGGCGGCGCGGCGCAGGTGCCCGGCCGGCCGTCCCCAGGCGTCGGTCAGCCCGGAGGACACCGCGTGCCCGAGCAGCCGGTGCCACGCAGGGTGGAACTCCACCTCGTCGATCCGGTTCCCGTACCGGTCGTGCGTGCGCAGTTTCGGAGGGTTCTCGTTCGCCTGCGCGCCCCATTCCTGGGCCTGCGCGGAACCGGCCGCGCGCCCGAGGTCCGTGAGCTCCTCCCGTACCTCGCCGAGGAGTTCGGGATCCGCGTCCGCCAGGTGGCGCTCGACGCCCTCGGTGAGGGCCCGATCGCCCCCGTAGACGTCGTGGCCCACCAGGGGCGGGGCCTGGTTGCTGACTGTGTGGGTGGTGGCTGCCATGCGGATACCGTAAGGACGTGCAGCCAGCAAAAGAAACACCCGAGCGGATCCCAGGACGGCTCCACCGGGCCCGCGCCCTCTACCGCAACGTCTCGAAGCGGAAGATGGGCTGGCTGCTGCTGAAGGACACCGTCAACTCGTGCATCGAGTACCGCATCCTCGGGCTCGCGGCCGAGGCGGCGTTCTTCACCCTGCTCTCGCTGCCCCCGCTGTTCCTGGGCCTGCTGGGCCTGCTCGGCTACGTCGACGGGTGGACGGACACCCGTACCGTCGAGAGCATCGAGGAGAACATCCTGCGCGCGGTCGGCACGGTCCTGTCCGACCGCGGCGTCAACGACATCGCCAGACCCCTCCTGGACGACGTCACCCGCAGCGGCCGGCCGGACCTGATCTCGCTCGGTTTCGCCTTCGCGCTGTGGTCGGGATCCCGCGCCGTCAACGTCTTCATCGACACCATCACCGTGATGTACGGCCTCGACGGCCACCGCGGCATCGTCAAGACGCGGCTCCTGGCCTTCCTGCTCTACGTCATCGCCCTGCTGATCGGCGCGATCGTGCTGCCGCTGATGGTGGTCGGCCCCGACGCCGTCGTCCGGCTCGTGCCGTGGGGCACCGAGGTGATCGCCGTCCTGTACTGGCCGACCGTGACCCTGCTGTCCATCGCCTTCCTGACGACGCTCTACCACGTGTCCGTACCGGTGCGCTCGCCGTGGATCGAGGACGTGCCGGGCGCGCTGGTGGCACTGGCGATGTGGGTGCTGGGCTCGTTCCTGCTGAGGATCTACCTCACGAACACCGTGGAGGGCCCGACCATCTACGGCTCCCTGGCCGCGCCCGTCGCCGTCCTGCTCTGGATCGGCATCTCGGCGTTCGCGGTGCTCGTCGGCGCGGCCGTCAACGCCGCCATCGACCGCGTCTGGCCGTCGGTGGCCACGGCGGCGGCGCGCGAGGCGAACGAGCGGATCCGGGAGGCGGAGGCCGCGCAGCTGGTCGCACGGGCCGCCGCCTGGCGGGCGATGGCGGAGGGCGAGTCGGAGGACGACGAGGACGAGGGCATGCCGTCGGAGTTCCCGGAACGCTGGTCGAAGTTCCTGCCGCCGGAGGACTACCACTCGCGCCTGCGCAAGCACTGACCGCCGGGTCGCCGGGGCGGCTCGGTCCCCGGCCCGCAGGACGAGCCGTCCGCCCGGGGCGCCGGCCGGCTCCTCGCCGACGTCCTCGACGAGGGCCATGGCCACGGGCGAGAGCACCCTCTACGTCGCGGATCTGGACGGCGTGCCCGTCGGAAGCCCTGGTGCTGGACCACGGGCCGAGCCTGCAGCTGCCGATCACGCCGGCCGGGGGAGCCCGGGCGGTACGTGCGGCCGCTGGTCTTTCGACCGGCGCTATGCGGGCCGGGGCGCTGTAGCCGATATTCACGCAGCGTCTTGAGCGGGCTCCGGTACGCGATCGGCAAGAAGGCCGGTCACGGCCGTGACGTAGGTGTGGGCGGTGCCGACGGATATCCCGAAACCGGCTGCGACGAGGGCGAGAGTGTCGCGGTGGTGCAAGTACACGGAGCGGCGAGCGCACGCCGGTGCGGCGGAAGCTTGCGCCGCCGGTCGCCCTCACGGGTGACGATGAGCACGGTGACCCACTCGACCACGGCGTGCAGGAGGTCGAGTGCAGCAGGATGGGGTACCGACGAGGCTCCAGTCCCGGTGGGTTGAGACTTCGAACACCTCCCTCAACGGCGCGGAAGCCTCGTGCGTTGCAGCCCCGGTCCCCACCTCACCGGCGTCCCCCGATCGGTGGCCCTCCTGAAAAGGCGCACGGTGAGACAGGCCACGACCCATCCGTCGAATGCGAGAACAATCACCACCGCGAAACCACGAAACCCCAGCTCACGGCCAAGACCTCCCGGGACAGAACACCTAAGGGCTGTCCCATGAAGATCCACCGGAGGCGTGTTCCGGTTCAGCTGGCATACCAGTGAGCGCTGTGCTCGTCACCGGGCGAGGTCGGGTCCGCCAGGGAAGCTAGGGCGGCGGGCGCACGGCGACACCGAACGCTCCCGGCCGTGTGTACCGCTCAAGTCGCCCGCGCCGCGGCCTCGATGAGCCATGCGGTCACCTGTTCGTCGATGTCGTCGAGTGAATGCACTTCCAAATGATGCATCCAGTGTCTGGGGGTGGGGTGGGAGACTTCCTTGAAGCGTGGTGAGGGGTCGTGTCTGCCGAGGGCGATCGACAGCACCACCTCGGCGGTCGGGGCGTGAAGGTATCGGCCGGGCAACCAGAGGTAGGCAAAACCGTGTCTGCGCCGGAACGCGACCTGGCTTCTCGACACCCGGACTTCGATTGGTTCTTCCAGCAGGGAGCTCATTCGCTCGAAGACCGCCAAGCCGAGGCTGTCGCTCCCAAAGAACTCTTCGGCAGTTGTCACCCGGCCATCATGGCCGGGACGGTCCAGCCATTGTGGCGTTGAGCGGGCGCCCTCGTCGAGGCTGAGCAGGGCGCAGGGCGCTGGGGTAATTGATGACAATGCAATGATCTTGCTATGGCTGGTGTGATCACGGCATCTGGCGGTTGGCGCAGTGGAAACAGGCGCACAACAAGATCGAATCCGGAACGGTTCAGGGGGGAGAGGTCGGTGTGGGACCGCTGTCTTGGGTGTTCATCACATAGGGGGTGACGCTGTCTCGGTTTCGTGAGTTCCGAATCGGCGCCGTCGACGGCAGAACTTGGATAAGTATCCGTTCCTACTTCCCGTGGGCTCGCGCGGTCACAGCAGCGCCGATTGAGACAGTTTGGGGATGGATTTCGGCCACAGGATCAAGGGGATCGAACGGGTGTGCTGTCGCTCGTCTGCCCTGCGCACGGCACCCGCCCCGCCTCACGGAATAAGATAGTCCGATTTCTGCGGCTCTTGAAATGTAGGCACACAAGTCCTACCGTCTCCGCAGGTGTTGACTGCGCCTCAGGTTTCTGAGAAGTGACCCGGAGTGGCTCCCATGGGGAATTTTTCGTACTGAGTGCTCATTTCGTGGAGGGTTTAATGAGAGTCAGATCCATAATGTTGGCCATTCTGACAGTAGCCGGAATGGCCATACCTGCAACTGTTCCCGCAGTGGCGAACCCTGCGTCCACTTCCCTGCAAAATCCGCTGCTTCAGGTAGATGAAGCGGACGTCGCGGAGTCCCTGCGGTTGCGCCGGGAGCTTGGTTTCGAGTCCTCGGAGAGCAAGCTGACCGCCATCCTCCGGGACCGGCAATCCCTGAAGTCTTCAGCGGGCACCCGGATGGAGCCCCTCATCAACGAGTGGGGTTTCATCGGAACTGCTGCTGAAGTGGCGGAGATGAAGCGTCGTGACGCGCTCGTGTCCGCGGTTGAGCCGACTGTTCGCGAATTTTCCCAGCAGGCGCAGTTTGCCGGACATTTCCTCGACAATCGCCGCGGCGGGCGCCTGGTAGTCCAGTTCGCCGACGCCCTGCCGACGGGAACTACGCAGGCAGGGCTCACGGAAACAGCCCTCAAGGCGGGTAGCTCCGCCTCCGACGTCGAATTCCGGGTTGTCGAGCACTCCACTGCCGAGCTCACCGACGCCATGGAAGCGGTGTGGAAGTGGGCCACCGAAGCGGGCGGCACCGAGATCCCGGTCCTCGCTGTCGAGGAGGACGTGACCACCAACGGGCTCAAGGTGGTCCTCCGGCCGGGAATCGTGCAGGACGGCGTACGCGACGTCCTGGCCCGGCTCAACGTTCCCTCGGTCATCACCGAGGCCGACGGGGCCGACGAAGCGTGCACCTCCCGCAATGCCTGCGACTCGCCTCGCCGCGGTGGTGTCGGTATCAGCAAGTCGAACGGGCTGTGCAGCATCGGCTGGGTGGTGAACCGCAGCGGTGTGCGCGGGGCACTGACTGCCGGACACTGCTGGTGGGGCACCAACAGCGGCACGGTCGCCTCGGGCAGCGCCACGTACGGCTCCCTGACCGGCACCAATGCCCTCAAGAACGGCACCCATGCCGACATGCGCTTCATCTCGATCCCCAGCAACAGCCAGCCGTGGTTGTACCAGAACGCCGCGAACAAGGCCCGGGTCGTGACGGGATCATCGCTGGGTTCCGTCGGCGCCGTTGCCTGCCTCTTCGGCCGCAACTCGGAGAACGCGCGCTGCGGGACGATTTCATCCACCAACGCGAGCCATACCAGCAACACTTGTAGCTGCGTCGTCTACGGGCAGTCCGCAGCCTCCTACTCCAGCGCAGGTGGTGACAGCGGCGGCGCGGTTGCCAGCAGCTCCACGGGCAACGTGGCACGAGGCGTGCACTCCGGAACGTTCGGGGCGAAGCACTACAGTTGGATCGGGTACACCTCCACGTACAACATGGGAACGCTCGCCACTGGATGAGTCCGGGGGTGACGAGAACAGGACGCCCACCATGAAGGCACGACTCCTTCTGGTCCCCATCCTCCTCGGTGGCCTGATGGCTTGCTCCTCGGCCTCCGATGCCGAAGGCGATGCGTGCCCTGAGTGGCCCGTCTACGCCAATCCGCAGGAAGCCCTCAAAGCTGCGGATTACGTCATCACCGCAGACATCACGAAGAGGGTGGGAAACGAGGCGATCTTCGGTACCGAAGCACACGCCTACTCGGTCAGCAACAAGGGGCTGCCTGTTCTGAAGGGGGAGGACGTCGGCTACACCGACCTCAAGGTCATTTCCGCACCTCAGAAGTGTTCCGGCGGAGATCCCTATCCGGACGGGGATCCGCTGCGTGAGGGCCGGCGAGTCATCCTCTTCCTGACACGGGAAGACCCGAAAGGGCCCTGGCGCACGATCACGCCGGACCATGGGGTGCTCCCGGCCGACGGTGGCAGCAGCCTCCCCGACCGCTGGCCTTCGTAGCCGACAGGACAGGGCAGGAGCCGAGCCTGTCCTCACCTTTCGAGATGGTGAGGGCGGGCTCGGCGCGCTCCTTTGCGCCTCAAACACGCTCTGAGGTGCAAAGAACTTCACCGCCGATGCCCCGGGAGATGACAGCAAGGCGACAGCCCGGGCAGGGCGCGGGCCGTCGCCGGAGGTCCGAATCGGCTGTCGGCGTCGTGCAGGTGGGCTCCGGATTTAATCGGTGGTGCCGTGCACTGGGGTGGGGCTATGGTTCTGCTCGTTCCGAGGCGCGACTGTGTCTGTGCCGAGGAACGGCGTTGGTTGGTTGAGAAGAAGCAGGAGGTGAGGACATTGATGACTGTCACGGTGACGGGCTCTGCCCGCATTCAGGAGTTCATCGTTCCCACCCCTGTGGTCTCCGGCTGACACCCACTCGATCCGCGCGCTCGGAGCGCGCCGCCGGGGCCACCCTTCGAAGGGTCCCCCCTTGTTCAACGCTCCGCTCCACCCGTTTTCCTCTTCCGCTGTCCAGCACCCGCTCGCCGTCTACGGCTGGGACGAGGGCTGGGAAGCCGAGTTCGCCCCGTACGCCGCCCAGGGCCTGGTCCCGGGCCGGGTCGTCCGGGTCGACCGCGGTCAGTGCGACGTCGCCACCCCTGCCGGCGTCATCCGGGCCGACACCGAGTTCGTCGTTCCCCGCGATCCGATGAAGGTCGTGTGCACGGGGGACTGGGTCGCCGTCGACCCCGAGGGCAGTGACCCCCGGTACGCGCGCACGATCCTCCCTCGGCGGACCGCGTTCGTCCGGTCGACGTCGTCCAAGCGTTCTGAGGGCCAGGTGCTGGCCACCAACATCGATCACATCGTCATCTGTGTGTCGCTCGCGGTCGAGCTCGACCTCGGGCGGATCGAACGGTTCCTCGCGCTCGCGATGTCCAGTTCGAGCGGTGAGGCACTGCTGGGTACGTCGGCGGACCCCTGGGAGTCGGGGGCGCAGTCGCTGATCGTCCTCACCAAGGCGGACCTCGTCCCGGACCCGGTCACCCTCGGCCACCTGGTCCAGGACGTGGAGACGAGCGCCCCGGGCGTCCAGGTCCTCACCGTCTCCTCCCACACCGGGGAGGGCGCCGACGTCCTGGGTGCGATCGTCGCCGACGGCACCAGCGTCCTGCTGGGCGTCTCCGGCGCAGGCAAGTCCACCCTGGCGAACGCGCTGCTCGGCACGGACGTCATGGAGGTCCAGGCCATCCGTGACGTCGACGGCAAGGGCCGTCACACCACGACCACCCGCAACCTCCTCGTCCTGCCGGGCGGCGGGGTCCTCATCGACACCCCGGGCCTGCGCGGCGTCGGGCTGTTCGACGCGGAGGCGGGAGTCGGGCAGGTGTTCGCCGAGATCGAGGACTACGCCGCGCAATGCCGCTTCCACGACTGCGCCCACGAGGCGGAGCCGGGGTGCGCGGTGCTCGCGGCACTGGAATCGGGGGCTCTGCCGGAGCGGCGCCTGGAGAGCTACCGCAAGCTCCTGCGGGAGAACCAGCGGATCGTCGCGAAGACGGACGCCCGGCTGCGGTCGGAGATCCGCCGCGACTGGCGGCTGAAGTCGGCGGAGGGCCGGGCCAATTACTCCGCCAAGCGCGGCAACCGGGTCTGACCCGGCCGCCCCGCCGGGCCGGGCCGGGCCGCCTTCGGGCTGCCCGGCCCGGCGGGAGGAGGCGGCCCGGGACAGAACACCTACGCGCGGTCGGGGGACGGGGCGCCGCACCGGGGGCAGTCGCGGGTGTCGCGATCGGGGTCGAGGTATCCGCATGCGTCGCAGACGAGGTGCAGCAGGCAGGCGGGCTCGCCGGCGTCCGCCGGCTCGGCGGGCGGGTTCGGTGCGGGCGTGTCCATGGCGGCTCCCGGCGGGCGGTGGCGGCGGCTGGCCTCGGGGACTTCGAGCGTAGCCCCCCGCTCGCGGCGACCGCTTCCGACTACCCGGCCTCCGTGCCCGGTGCCGGGCCGACCGCGGCCGGCACCGGGCGGTGGTGTCAGGCCTCGGCCGGGGTCCGCGGTGCGCGGCGCATAGCCCACAGGGCCGGGCCGCCTCCGGGGAGCCGCGCTTCCCCGAGCACGGTGAAGCCGAAGTGCTCGTAGAAGGGCAGGTTGTCGGGCTTGGACGACTCCAGGTAGACCGGCAGGCCCGCCGCGTCGGCCTGGGCCAGACCCGAGCGCAGCAGAGCCGCCCCGTGCCCCCGGCCGCGGGCGGCGGGGTCGGCGCCGATCACCGCCAGGTACCAGTGCGGCTCGGTCGGGGCGTGCTTCACGGCCTCCTGGACGGCCTCGCGGAACAGCCCGGCCCGGTCGCCGAGGATGCCCTCAAGCTCCTGCACGGTCTCCGCGTCGGGCGCGGCCTTCGCCTGCCCCTCGGGCGCCACCCAGAAGGAGGCCGCCGCGTCGGTGCGCTCGCACACGCCGTGGTGGACGTACTGCCGGGTGAACAGCGTGGTGAAGTAGCGGCTCAGCCCCGCCTCGCGAGAAGCGTCGTCGGGGAAGAACCAGCGCATCATCGGGTCGTCGCCGAAGGCGGCGGCCAGGGTGCGGCTGACCATGCGGGCATCGTCGACCGTTGCCGTCTTCGGAGCGTTCGTTATGGGCATACGGGTCATTCTGCACCCTTGATGATCTTGACCGGCAGGCGGGCCCCGTCGACGCGGTCGGCGCCGGCCCGCCCGGACGCTCCAGGGCCGCGATCGGAGCGGGGCACCGGGGTCAGGCCGTGGACACCGCGCCCACCCATGCCCCCACCACCAGCAGGCATGCGAACAGTTCCACCAGCACGCTCGTGCCCACCGCCCGCATCACCGCACGCGTCGACGCCCAGGCCTCGCCGTGCCCGCCCAGGCGGAGCCGCTCGCAGAGGTAGACACCGCCCACGAAGCCCGGAACGGCCCCCACCACCGGGACCAGGACGAAGCCCACCACCGCACCCGCGCCCGCGAAGACCGCCGTCCGGGGGGTGACCGGGAGCCCGTGGGGCCGGCGCGGCGGCAGCTGCCACTTCACCACCTGGACCACCAGCAGCAGGGCCGTCCCCGCGACCAGCAGCGACCACGCCAGCGCCGACCGCTCGTGCAACGCCCACCACATCAGCCCCGCCCACACCAGCCAGGTCCCCGGCACACCCGGAACCAGTACCCCGACCAGCCCGAGCAGCAGCACCAGACCCACCAGGAGCAGCTGCGGCACGTCCACCCGCCCAGCGTGCCCGACCAGCAGCTACCGGGCCACCCAGCCACGTTCGTACGCGTGCCAGCCCAGCTGCAGCCGGGTCGTCACCCCCGACAGCTCCATCAGGCCCTTGACCCGCCGCTGCACCGTCCGCAGGCCGAGCTCCAGGTGCTTGGCCACGCTCGCGTCCGTCATCCCCGCCAGTAGCAGCGAGAGGATCTCCAGGTCCGTGGCGTCGGGGATGCCCCCGGCCTCCTCCGCCGAACCGGCCGCGCCCAGCCTTAGCGGCAGCGAATCCCGCCACACCGCCTCGAACAGCCCCGTCAGGGACTCCAGCAGCCCGGACGCGTGCACCACCAGCGCCGCCGGCTCCGCGCCACGCGCCGTCAGCGGGACCATGGCGAGGGCCCGGTCCGCGATCACCAGCTTCGTCGGGACCTCGGCCGTCACCCGGACCTGCTCGCCCCGGGCCAGCGCCGTCGACGCCTCCCGGATCCCGCGCGGCAGGGTCAGCACCTCCCGCTCGATCACCACCCGGTAGTCCACCCCGCGCACCGAGGCCCGGTCCTGCGTCTCGTTGTCCGTACCCGTCACGACCTGGGGGCTGCCGCTCACCAGCGCGCACACCTCCTTCTCGGCGCCCAGCTGGAGCTGGTGGAAGCGGTGCGCCACCGCGCTCGCGCCCTGCACCACCTCCACGAGGTCGTGCACCGCCGGTTCGGCCGCCTCCGCCCGGTACTCCTGCGCCAGCAGCGCCGCAGCCAGCTCCGCCTGCTCCAACTCATGCCGCTGCCGGGTCAGCAGGGTCCCGAGCGCCACCCCCGGCGGCGCGGCCACCCAGCGCCCCGGCCGCGCCGAGGACTGCGCCGCCAGCCCGTGCCGCTCCAGGTGGCGCAGGGCCCGTTCGGTCTGCGGCACCGGCAGGGTCAGCCGGTGCGCGAGGTCGGGGACCTCGGCCGCGCCCAGCGCCACCAGCGCGCGGTACGCGGACTCCTGGCCCTCGTCCAGGCCTATGGCACCCAGCAACCCGTCCACCACCTTTCGACACGACGCCTGGCGGGAAGCGGCCACGGCGCGAACCCGCCGCCGACATCATCGCCGCACTCCCCGCCCCTCTGCCAAGGTTGCACCACCGAAGCACCAACATCCGCAGGCCAGAAGCCATTTGTGGGGCAGCTCTCAAGGGCGCCACCGTCACCCGCACGGTCGCGTGGGCGTACGACGTCCGCTGATCGGTACGAGCAGGACGCACGGGGTCCACCAACCGGCGGCCCGGTGGACCCTTTTCGTGTATTCGGCGTTTTCGGCCCCCACCGGAGGCCGAGAATGAGGGCATGAGTCAGCAGGGCGCGGACGACTGGTGGCAGAAGCTCTACGAGGACCCGGACGCGGGGCCGGCACCCGACCCGGGGGACACCCTCGACAACCGGTTCCGGTCGGTTGCGGGTGTGACGGCAGACCCGGCCGAGGCGCCGCCCCCCGCGCCGCAAGAGCCGGTACGGCAGGCCGAGTTCGGGCCGGGGCGCGGGCCGTTGCCGGCCCCGCGGCCGGAGCAGGACGGCGGGCTGCCCGCACGTCCGCCGCTGCCCGACGCGGTCCGCCGGGAGCCACCGCGCCCCCCGGCGGCGGGGCCGGTGCCCGCGCCGCGCCCGGCCCCCGACGGCCTGCCCGCGGCTCCGGCCGTGCAGGCGCCGCCGCCGCCCGCGCCGCCGCCGGCCGCGGAAGCGCCATCGCCCGGTGAGCGGTACGGTCCGCCGCCGCCACCGGCGCCGCCCTGGCACGGGGCCCAGCCGCGCGATCCCCGCACCGGCGGCGCCACCGGTTACGCCCTCGGCGGCGTCGAGGTGCCGCCGGCGCCCGGTCCGGAGCTGCCCGCCCGGCGCGCCCAGGCGCCCCGCCCGCAGGACCGCACCGAGGAGGTCCCGCAGCCCGCACCCCGCCCCGACCCGGCACCCGCACCCGCACCCGTACGCGCACCCGCGTCGGCCGCCCAGAACACCCCGCACTCGCGAGACACCCCGGACTCCACGGGCGCCACGGATGCCACGGCGCCCCGGCAGCGGCCCGAAGTGCGGCACCTCGGCGACCGCGCACCCACCTACGCCCCCGAACCGGGAGCGCTCCCGCCCGCGGACCCGGCCGCCCTCGACGGCCTGGTGCCGGACACCGTCCTGGAGGGAGCCCGCTACGGCGGCTACACCCTCCGCGCCGCCTCCCTGCGCGGCGACTCCGCCCGCTACCGCGGCGAGACCCGCCGGGACTTCCTCCTCACCGCCCGCTTCGGCAGCGGCGACGACGCCCTGGTCCTGGTGGCCCTCGCCGGTGGGGACCGGGCGGCGCCCGGCGCCGCCGAGGCCGCCGCAGAACTGTGCCGCACGGTCGCCGCGGCCGTCGGCCGCAGCCAGGGCCGGCTGGCCGACGACATCCGGGCCGGCCGCCGCGACGACCTGCGCTCGGGCCTGCAGCGGCTCACCGACCGCGGCTACGGACGCCTGCGGGCCCGCGCCGCCGAGCTGGGGCTCGCGGAGGAGCAGTACACGGCGGGACTGCGCGGACTGCTGCTCCCGGTGGACCCCGAATGCCGCACCCGGGTGTGCTTCGGCGCCGGCGCGGGCGGACTCTTCCGGCTCCGTTCTGGTCAATGGCAGGACCTGGAAGCGGCCGGTCCCGCCGCCCCGGCCGCCCCCGCGCCGACCTCCGCCCCCGTCCCCGGCGACGGACCCGGCGACGGACCCGACGGGACGCCCGGTGAGCCCGGCAGCCCCTTCCGCTTCCGGGCCGCCGTGGCCAGGCCCGGAGACGCCCTGCTCCTGTGCTCCGGCGGCCTGGCGGAGCCGATGCGGGAGGAGGCCGCCCTCCAGGCGGAGCTCGCCGCCCGCTGGGGCGAGCCGGAGCCGCCCGGCCTCGCCGCGTTCCTCGCGGACACCCAGCTCCGCCTCAAGGGCTACGCCGACGACCGCACGGCCGCCGCAGTCTGGGAGGCGTAACCGGCGCGGGCATGGCTGGATGGGAGGCATGGCCAAGCAGAACGTCGCGGAACAGTTCGTCGACATCCTCGTGCGCGCCGGCGTACGCCGCATGTACGGGGTGGTCGGCGACAGCCTCAATCCCGTGGTGGACGCGATCCGCCGGACCGACGGCATCGAGTGGATCCAAGTCCGCCACGAGGAGACGGCCGCCTTCGCGGCTGGCGCCGAGGCCCAGATCACCGGCAGTCTCGCCGCCTGCGCCGGCTCCTGCGGCCCCGGCAACCTGCATCTGATCAACGGGCTCTACGACGCCCAGCGCTCGATGGCACCGGTCCTCGCGCTGGCCTCGCACATCCCCTCCAGCGAGATCGGCCTGGGCTACTTCCAGGAGACCCACCCCGACCAGCTCTTCCGCGAGTGCAGCCACTACAGCGAGCTGATCTCCAACCCGCAGCAGATGCCCCGGCTGCTCCAGACCGCCGTGCAGCACGCCATCGGCCGCAGCGGGGTCAGCGTGGTCGCGCTGCCCGGGGACGTCGCCGACCGTCCTGCCCCCGAGAAGACGGTGGAGCACGCCCTCGTCACCGCCCGGCCGACGGTGCGCCCCGGCGACGGCGAGATCGAGAAGCTGGTCCGCCTCGTCGACGAGGCCGACCGGGTCACCCTCTTCTGCGGCAGCGGCACGGCCGGGGCGCACGCCGAGGTGATGGAGTTCGCCGGCCGGGTCAAGGCCCCCGTCGGGCACGCCCTGCGCGGCAAGGAATGGATCCAGTACGACAACCCCTACGACGTCGGCATGAGCGGGCTGCTCGGCTACGGTGCGGCCTACGAGGCCACCCACGAGTGCGACCTGCTGATCCTGCTCGGCACGGACTTCCCGTACAACGCCTTCCTGCCCGACGACGTGAAGATCGTCCAGGTGGACATCCGCCCCGAGCATCTGGGACGGCGCTCGCAGCTGGACCTCGCCGTGTGGGGAGACGTACGCGAGACCCTGCGCGCCCTGAACGCGCGGGTGAGGACCAAGACGGACCGGCGCTTCCTGGACCGGATGCTGAAGAAGCACGCGGACGCCCTGGAAGGGGTGGTCAAGGCCTACACCCGCAAGGTCGAGAAGCACACGCCCATCCATCCCGAGTACGTGGCCTCGGTCCTCGACGAACTCGCCGACGAGGACGCGGTGTTCACCGTCGACACGGGCATGTGCAATGTGTGGGCGGCACGCTATCTTTCCCCGAACGGCAAGCGGCGCATCATCGGGTCCTTCAGTCACGGCTCGATGGCCAACGCCCTCCCGCAGGCCATCGGCGCACAGTTCACCGACCGCGGCCGTCAAGTGGTGTCGATGTCGGGTGACGGCGGCTTCTCCATGCTGATGGGAGATTTCCTCACCCTGGTGCAGTACGACCTGCCCGTCAAAGTGGTGCTCTTCAACAACTCGTCACTCGGCATGGTGGAGTTGGAGATGCTGGTTTCCGGCCTGCCCTCCTACGGGACGGAGAACAAGAACCCGGACTTCGCCGCGGTCGCCCGTGCGGCGGGTGCCTACGGGGTCCGCGTGGAGAAACCCAAGCAGCTCACCGGTGCTTTGAAGGACGCTCTCCGGCATCGCGGACCCGCTCTGGTGGACGTGGTGACCGACCCCGACGCCCTGTCGATTCCACCGAAGATCAGCGCCGAAATGGTGACCGGATTCGCACTGTCCGCCAGCAAGATCGTGCTCGACGGCGGGGTGGGGCGGATGATCCAGATGGCACGATCCAACCTCCGCAACGTGCCCCGCCCGTAAGCCCGCAGGAGTGCGGATCCCCCCGGAGGGCATGCATCCCCGTAGGCCTGTTCGAGAGCAACGGACACGGGAGGGACACCGCCGTGCGGGTGGGGGCGAAGACGGGGAAGCTGTGGAGGAGAGGGGCGCCGGTACCGCGCGAACCCTCCACGGCCGGGGACGGGGAAGCGGCGGACACGCTGCGCATCAGCCGGAGCGTGCGCCGCGCCGACCTGAAGGCGGTGGGCGAAGTCCGACGGGCTCTCAGGGAGCTGATGCGCCACCGGTGCCGGACCGAGGCCACCGACGTGGCCGAACTGCTGATCACGGAAATCGTCACGAACGCCCTCGTCCACACCGACCGGGGTGCCGAGGTGTCCGCGAGCCTCACCGCCGCACGGTTACGGGTGGAGGTCCGCGACCACGCCGCACGCCGGCCCCGGCCGTACGTACCGACCGCCGACGACGGTACGCACGGCCGGGGACTGGTGCTGGTGGAGGCGCTGGCCGACGACTGGGGCGTGGACGCCCTCGCCCTGGGCGCCGGCAAGGTGGTGTGGTTCGAACTCGACGGACGCCACGAGCCCCCGTACGCCGCAGGACCCGCCTGAACGGGCGGGCCCTGCGGGGTGTCCCCTCCACATCCGGACCGGTCAGCCGAACTGCTGCTCCAGGTCCTTCAGTTTGCGCTCCAGCGAATCCAGCCGGGGAATGGTCTGGGTGTCGTCCTCGGCGGTGAGGTCCACCGTCCGGGTGCCGGTCACGTCAGTGGATTCGGTGCGGCTGACGGCCTGCAGGGAGGGCCGGAGGCGTAGCGGCAGCTGTCCCGGATCCGATATGGCCGGCTCCGCGCCGACCGGCGCGGAGCCCGCTCCCTGCGTCAGCTCCGGAAGCTCGACCTGGCGGCCGCGGGACCGCCCGAACGCCCGGTTCTGCCGGCCCAGTGCCTTGATGCGCGCCCGGTCGAGCCGGTTCTGGTCGCGCCTGCGGTGCCGGTCCTGCTCCCGCTCCTTCCTGTCCTCGCGTACCTCGTCCACGGCCTCGTCGAGGGTGCGCACCCCCTCCAGCAGCATGAGGGACCACGCGCCGAAGGTCTCCCGGGGGGCCCGCAGCCAGCGGACCATCCGGATCTGCGGCAACGGCCGCGGGATCAGGCCCTGTTCGCGCAGCGCCGCCCGGCGGGTCTGCTTGAGGGCGCGGTCGAACAGGACGGCTGCCGAGAGCGACATCCCCGCGAAGAACTGCGGAGCGCCGTCGTGGCCCAGACCGCGCGGAGCGTGCACCCAGTTGAACCAGGCGGCCGCCCCCGCGAACAGCCAGACCAGCATGCGCGACCCGAGGGCCGCGTCACCGTGGCTGGCCTCGCGGACGGCGAGCACCGAGCAGAACATGGCGGCGCCGTCGAGGCCGAAGGGCACCAGGTACTCCCAGCCCCCGGTGAGGCTGAGGTTCTGCCGGCCGAAGCCGACCAGCCCGTGGAAGGAGAGCGCGGCGGCCACCGCGGCACAGCAGAAGAGCAGGACGTACGAAGCCGTCCCGTAGACGGCCTCCTTGCGCCGCCGCCGCTCCTCGCTGCGCTCCCAGCTGTCGTCGGCCGCGGCCTTCTCGCTCTCGCGCTTGCCCCGCGCCAGTACCGCAACCGCCGCAAGTACGCCCAGGATCAGCAGACTGCCGGGCAGCAGCCAGTCCAGCGATATGTCGGTCAGTCTCATGCGGATGTCCCTTGCCTCGCGTATGCGGCTGTGCGGCTTTCCGGGCGCCATAGTGGCGCAGGCGGTGCACGGTGCACGCGGGTTTCGGGGCAAGTGGACGCCATCGGGGGGCGGGGCCCGCCGGATAGGGTGTTGTATCTCGAACTGGCGCCCGTTCGAGCAGAGTTGTGTTCGATTGTGGCCACCTCTACGGGTGGGTTAGAGGCTGTCCGCCGTCAGGCGGGTGATGCGGTCCGCGTCGCAGGTGCGGGGGCAGGTGACACAGGTGTCCTCCGGCCGGATCGTGTAGAAGAAGCAGCAGCTGGCCCGGTCCCGGGTGGGCAGCTCCCGGCCGTCGGGGCCCGAGAGCGTGCGGAAGCCGGCGCCCCCGGTGTACGGGGCCGTCGAGCCGGGCAGCAGCGCCTCCAGCTCGGCCATCGTCCGCCGCTCCTCGCCTAGCAGGTGGCCGACGTACCAGAGGCCCTCGACGACCTCGTCGGTGACCATGCCCCACAGGGCGCGGCGGCCGCGCCGCATGCGCGGGCCGAAACCTTCCAGCACGGGTTCGAGGTGCTGGGCCACCGCAGCCCGCACCTCTTCTCGCAGCGCCTCCTCGTCGGGCACGACCCGGGCCCCGGGGAGGGCGGCCGCCGGGTCGTCCGGCAGGCAGGCGAAGCTCTCGACGTGCACGGCCATCCGGCCGAGGGTCCGGTGGAAGGCGACCTCGGAGACCGGCAGGCGGGGGACCCGCCGGTCGAGGAACCACGGGAGCGTGATCAGCAGGCAGGCGGGCCACGCGTACCGGTGCAGTCCGAAGCTCGCGATCACGTCGGGCCGCGCCTGGGTGCCGTAGTCCCTCAGGACCTGGGCGTCGTCCCAGGCGAGGAAGGCGTCCAGGGCGGCCCCGCCGGCCGCCAGCTCGTCCGCGCCGACCCACCCCGCACCGCGAGGGGAGGGCTCGTGCGCGGCCCGCTCGACGATCCGCAGTCCGCGGTAGGCGTCGGCCAGTCGGGCGTACGCGTCCGCCACCGCGGAGCCGGGCGGGGCAGGGGCGACAGCCGGGAGGGCCGAGACGGTCATGGGGGGCCACCGATCACACGATCGTTAACAGGTAAGCCTTACCTTACCTGATGGCGATCGGTGTGTATCCACCCCTCCTGCGGCGCGTCACTTATTCTCGGGGCAGGTCGAGACCCGGAGGAGGAGGACCGAGTGCACGAAACGGCCCACGCCCGGGTACCGGCACAGAAGCGGAAGGTGTTGCGCCATTCGGTGCGCGGGCAGGTCCTCGACGCACTGCGCGCGGCCCTGGTCGACGGCGACCTCGTGCCCGGCGAGATCTACTCGGGTCCGGCGCTGGGGGAGCGCTTCGGGGTCTCCGCGACCCCCGTGCGCGAGGCGATGCAGCAGCTGGCCGCCGAGGGGGCGGTGGAATGCCTGCCGAACCGGGGCTTCCGCGTCCTGTCGCGCAGCGCGCGGGAGCTCGCCGAGCTGGCGGAGGTCCGGGCGCTGCTGGAGGTACCCGTCATGCTGCGGCTGGCCCGAACCGTGCCGGAAGCCGACTGGCAGGCCCTGCGCCCGGCGGCGGCCGCCACGGCCGAGGCGGCCGCGGCGGGTGACCTGCCGGGGTACGCGGAGGCGGACCGGGCCTTCCACCGGGCGGTGCTGCGGCTGGCCGGCAACGACCAGCTGGTGCAGGTGGCGGAGGAACTCCACCGCCGGGCCCAGTGGCCCCTGCCGGGTGCTCCGCGGGTTCGGCGGGCCGATCTCGTCGCCGACGCGGCCGAGCACTCGGCGCTGCTGGAGGCGCTGATCGCGCGGGACCTGCCGGTGGTCGAAGCCCTGGTCCGCGAACACTTCGCCGGCTCCGAGACCTGACCCCTTCCGGGGTCGCAGGACGCGGGCTCCGCCCGGAGCCGGTCCAGCGCCGGACGGGCCGAGGTCCCGGGGCTCCGCCCCGGACCCCGCGCCTCAAACGCCGGCGGGGCTGGGTTTGCAGGACCGGCCCCAAGGCGCCAGCGGGGCTGGGTTCGCCGGGCCCGGCCCCAAGGCGCCGGCGGGGCTGGGTTTGCCCGGCCCGTCCTCAAGCGTTGGCGGGGTCGGGGCTCGCTTACGCGGCCGGCGCTGGTGGGCGGGCTACGCCGCAGGCGAGGGGGCCGGGGCGGGGGGCGGGGTCGCGTGGAGTTGGTCCGCCAGCCAGGTCGGGATGCCGCCCAGGAGGTGGAACAGGCGGCGGGCCTCCGCGCGGAGGCGGGCGGCTTCCGGTTCCGGCTCGGCTTCGGCCAGCGCCGCCAGCGCCGGGGCCGTGCCGATCAGGAAGCCCAGGTCCTCCCGGATCCGCAGCGACTCCGCGAAGCCCTTGCGGGCCTCGGCGACCTCGCCGTCCCGCAGGGCCAGCGCCGCCAGGTGCCGCCAGGTGAAGGACAGCAGCAGGGTGTCGCCGTGGGCCTCGGCCCCCGCGTGGGCGCGGTGGTACGCCGGCCGCGCCGACTGCGGGGCGTCCGCCAGGTGCTCGGCGACCAGGCCGCGGCGGAAGTCCAGCAGCGGACGGGTCCGGGAGCCCGGTGACAGCAGGGCCGCGGCCCGGCCCAGCGCGGAACGGGCCTCGTCGGCCCGGTCGCGTACGCCGAGCACGGTCGCGGCGTAGGCCAGGTGGCCCCGTTCGCACGCCGCCGCGCCCCGGTCGTCGTCGTCCTGGGCGACCGCCTCGGCGACCCGCAGCGCGTCCTCGGCCTCGGCCCATCCCTGGCCGGTGAACAGGCACCGCTCGACCAGCAGCGCGGTCCGCTGCACGGCGGCGGCCGCCTGGCCGGCCCTGCCGACGTGAGGCGTCAGCAGTGCCGCCGCGTCGGTCCAACAGCCGCGCGAGCGCAGCCGCCATATCGCCCGCTGGAGGGGGTCGTCTCCCCCGGTGGTCCCGGCACCCGACATGGCGGTATCCGCCACATTGCCCTCCCCGAAGCAATCAAGCAGCACATCGTTGAGCCCTGGGGCGAAATGAGAGCACGGATCGACGGCTCCGGCCAAGGGGTCGGGTGAACTCTTTCACAAAGTCCGGACGGATCATCAGCGCCGCCCGGCCGCCCCGCGGCCGGTGGCGGAGAGGATCTCCTCAGCTCATGCGCAGTGCCAGGAAGAAGTCGAGCTTGTCCTCCAGCCGGGAGAGGTCACGCCCCGTCAACTGCTCGATTCGCCCGACCCGGTAGCGCAGCGTGTTGACGTGCAGGTGCAACCGGGTCGCGCAGCGGGTCCAGGAGCCGTCGCAGTCCAGGAAGGCCTCCAGGGTCGGGATGAGCTCGGCCCGGTGGCGCCGGTCGTAGTCCCGCAGCGGGTCGAGCAGCCGGGCCGTGAAGGCGCGGCGCACGTCGTCCGGGACGAACGGCAGCAGCAGCACGTGCGAGGCCAGCTCGTGGTGGCCCGCCGCGCAGACCCGGCCCGGACGGGCCGCCGCGACCCGGCGGGCGTGCCGGGCCTCCTCCAGCGCCCCGCGCAGCCCCTCGGCGGAGTGCACGGCCGCGCTGACGCCCAGCGTGAGCCGGCCGTCGTCGGCGAGTCCGGCCGCCAGGGGTTCCCGTACGACGGCGAGCAGCTCGTCGGCGTGCAGGGCCGAGTCCGGGCCCTTGTCCTCCCCGGCGTCCCCGGAGAGCGAGGGCAGCGGCACCAGCGCGATGGCCTCGTCACCCGCATGGGCCACCGCGATCCGGTCGGACGGCTCCGGACCCGAGACCGACGGGTCGACGAGGATCTCCTCCAGCAGCGACTGGGCCACCGGGCCGCCGGGGATGTCCCCGCCCTCCCAGTCCACCCGGGCCACGACGACCTGCCAGTGCGGGGCGGCGCCCAGTCCGGGCAGCAGCACCGGGGCCGCGACCCGCAGGCGGGCGGCGATCTCGGCGGGCGCGGCACCCGTCTGGACCAGCTCCAGGACCTCCTGTGCGAGGCGGCGGCGCACGGTACGCGCGGCATCGCGCCGGTCGCGCTCCACGGCGATCAGCTGGGTGACGCCCTGGAGCAGGTCCAGGCGCTCGGCCGGCCAGTCGCCGGCGTCGGCCTCGACGGCCAGCAGCCAGTCGGAGAGCACGGTCTCGCGCACGTCGCGGGCGGCCGCGCCGGCCCCGCCGCGCCCGTGTCCCCTGATCGGGAAGAGCGAGTAGGCAATACCCTGGATGGAGATCCGGTGCGGCCCTCTGCGGCCCGTCCGGACCGCTGCCAAGTGCTCGCCCGCCAGCGCCGCACAGATGCCCGGAGCCAGCGGCTCGCCCGCTCCGGCGATCTGCCGGCCGGTGGGGGACAGCACCCAGGCCCGGAGGTCGAGGTCGGTGGTGAGGAGATCCAGCACCACGTCGGGGCCGCCACCCGCCGGACCCGACGTCATCAGACGGCGGTGCCGGTCCACGACGGCCGCCAGGTCCCCGGCGCGCTCGCCCGAGACCTGCCGCACGACGTACTCGGTGATCGTGGCGAATGCAACGTCCTCGTTCACGGCGAACAGCGGCAGCCGGTTGCGCACGCAGGCCGACACGAGATCGTCCGGGATGTCGCCCAGCTCCGCCTCGCCCGCGGCGAGCCCGGCGACGCCGGCGCTCGCGAGGATTCGTACGAACGGCTCGGAGTCGGCTGAATTTCGTCTCCAGGCCAGGCCGGTGAGGACGAGCTCGCCCCCGGACAGGTACCGGCTGGGATCACGCAGGTCGGTCGTCATGACCCCGCGGACCGTACGGTCGAGTTCGTCCTCGCCGCCGAGCAGCCGCAGCCCCAGCGCCTCGGTCTCCAGCAGTGCGCGCAGCCGCATGATGTCGCCGCCGATCTGTCTCGAATGTTGCCGTTGGAAATCGGGCAGGTCGTCGCATCCTGCCTTTCATACGAATCTACAAGACGAGGGAGGCCGTCAGCCAACTCCTTCATGGTTTCGGTGACTGCACCCGAGGGACGGGCGGCTTGTGTACTGAGTCCACGCCGCGTTAACAGCACGTGAACGACCAGTCGAGGGCCCTTTGGCCTCCTGGCTTGAAGTGAACGACACGATGAAGAAGAAGAGAGCCGCACATGGACTTCCTTCGCCCCGCCAGCTGGGAGGAGGCGCTCGCCGCTAAGGCCGAGTTCCCCACAGCTGTGCCGATTGCGGGTGGCACCGACATCATGGTCGAGATCAACTTCGACCACCGCCGTCCGGAGTACCTCCTTGACCTGGGCCGCATCGAGCTGCTGCGGGAGTGGGAGGTAGGCGAGGAGGTCACCAAGCTCGGCGCCTCCGTCCCGTACACCCAGATCATGGAGAACCTGCGGACCACGCTGCCGGGTCTCGCGCTCGCCTCGCACACGGTCGCGTCCCCGCAGATCCGCAACCGCGGCGGTGTCGGCGGCAACCTCGGCTGCGCCTCGCCCGCCGGTGACTCCCACCCCGCCCTGCTGGCCGCCGGCTGCGAGGTCGAGGTCGAGTCCGTACGCGGCTCGCGCATGATCCCGATCGACGAGTTCTACACCGGCGTCAAGCGCAACGCGCTGGCCGCCGACGAGCTGATCAAATCGGTCCACATCAAGAACGCCACGGGCCCGCAGCAGTACTCGAAGGTCGGCACCCGCAACGCGATGGTCATCGCGGTGTGCGGCTTCGGCCTCGCCCTGCACCCCGACACCCGCACCGTGCGTACGGGCATCGCCTCGGCCGCCCCGACCCCGATCCGGGCCGAGGCCGCCGAGGAGTTCCTGAACGCCGCGCTCGAAGAGGGCGGCTTCTGGGACAACGGCAAGGTCATCACCCCGTCGATCGCCAAGCAGTTCGGTGAGCTCGCCTCCGCCGCGTGCAACCCGATCGACGACGTCCG
The DNA here is from genome assembly GCF_042726555.1 of Streptomyces sp. NPDC060232. NCBI lineage: Bacteria > Bacillati > Actinomycetota > Actinomycetes > Kitasatosporales > Streptomycetaceae > Streptomyces > Streptomyces sp. NPDC060232. The sequence continues at coordinate 24,384 of NZ_JBHXAG010000041.1, forward strand.
TGGCACGGCGAAGTACCGCCGTCACGCGGTTGGCATCCTCGCTCGCCGCCAGCTCGTCTGGACCTGGGAGCAGTACCGCGGCACGAACGGCCGCTCGCTTGAAGGGGCTGCGTAATCATGCGCGTCAATTTCACCGTCAACGGTCGTCCGCAGGAAGCCGACGACGTCTGGGAGGGCGAGTCCCTTCTCTACGTGCTGCGTGAGCGCCTGGGCCTGCCCGGCTCGAAGAACGCGTGCGAGCAGGGCGAGTGCGGCTCCTGCACCGTGCGCCTCGACGGCGTGCCGGTCTGTTCCTGTCTGGTGGCCGCCGGCCAGGTCGAGGGCCGTGACGTGGTGACCGTCGAGGGCCTGGCCGACTTCGCCAAGCAGCGCGAGGAGCACGGCCACGCCTGCGGCACCGGCGCGTGCGGCGGCGGCAAGGGCGTCTCCACGGACGAGGCCAGGCAGTGGTCCGCCAAGGGCACCGACTCGCAGACCGGCGAGGGCGCCCCGCTCTCCGCCATCCAGCAGGCGTTCATCGACGCCGGCGCGGTCCAGTGCGGTTTCTGCACCCCGGGTCTGCTCGTGCAGGCCGACGCGCTCCTGGAGCAGAACTCCGACCCGTCCGACCAGGACATCCGTGAGGCCCTGTCCGGCAACCTCTGCCGCTGCACGGGCTACGAGAAGATCCTCGACGCGGTCCGCCTCGCGGCCGCCCGTCAGGGAGAGGCGCTCTGACCATGGCCAACACTCGCACCGTGCCCTCCGGTACGCCGACGAACGTCACCCAGAAGCACAACAAGGGTGGCATCGGCGAGTCCACGCTCCGCCCGGACGGCACCCTCAAGGTCACCGGTGAGTTCGCGTACTCCTCGGACATGTGGCACGAGGACATGCTGTGGGGCCAGACCCTGCGCAGCACCGTCGCCCACGCCGAGATCGTCTCCATCGACATCTCCGAGGCGCTGGCCGTGCCGGGCGTCTACTCGGTCCTCACCTACGACGACCTGCCGGCCGAGATGAAGAACTACGGCCTGGAGATCCAGGACACCCCGGTGCTCGCCAACGGCCGGGTACGCCACCACGGTGAGCCGGTCGCCCTCGTGGCCGCCGACCACCCGGAGACCGCCCGCCGCGCGGCCGCCAAGATCAAGATCGACTACCGGGAGCTGCCGCTCGTCACGGACGAGGCCTCGGCCCTCGCCGCCGACGCGCCGCTGATCCACGAGGGCCGCGACGATCACCACGCCGGTCACGTCCCGCACCCGAACATCGTGCACCGCCAGCCGATCATCCGCGGCAACGTGGAGGAGGCCCGCAAGCGCGCCGACGTCATCGTCGAGGGCGAGTACACCTTCGGCATGCAGGACCAGGCCTTCCTCGGCCCGGAGTCCGGTCTCGCCGTGCCGTCCGAGGACGGCGGTGTCGACCTCTACGTCGCCACCCAGTGGCTGCACTCGGACCTCCAGCAGATCGCCCCGGTCCTGGGCCTGCCGCCGGAGAAGGTACGCATGACGCTCTCCGGCGTCGGCGGCGCGTTCGGTGGCCGCGAGGACATCTCGATGCAGATCCACGCCTGCCTGCTGGCCCTCGCGACCAACAAGCCGGTCAAGATCGTCTACAACCGCTTCGAGTCGTTCTTCGGCCACGTGCACCGCCACCCGGCGAAGCTCTGGTACGAGCACGGCGCCACCAAGGACGGCAAGATCACGCACATGAAGTGCAGGATCGTGCTCGACGGCGGTGCCTACGCCTCGGCCTCCCCGGCCGTGGTCGGCAACGCGTCCTCCCTCTCCGTCGGCCCGTACGTCGTCGACGACGTCGACATCGAGGCGATCGCGCTCTACACGAACAACCCGCCCTGCGGCGCGATGCGCGGCTTCGGCGCCGTCCAGGCCTGCTTCGCCTACGAGGCCCAGATGGACAAGCTCGCAGCGAAGCTGGGCATGGACCCGGTCGAGTTCCGCCAGCTCAACGCCATGGAGATGGGCACGATCATGCCCACCGGCCAGGTCGTGGACTCCCCGGCGCCGGTCGCCGAGCTGCTGCGCCGGGTCAAGGCCCGCCCGCTGCCGCCGGAGCGCCAGTGGGAGACCGCCGGCGAGGGCGCGGACGTCCGTGCACTGCCGGGCGGCCTGTCGAACACCACCCACGGCGAGGGCGTCGTCCGCGGCGTCGGCTACGCGGTCGGCATCAAGAACGTCGGCTTCTCCGAGGGCTTCGACGACTACTCCACCGCCCGCGTGCGCCTGGAGGTCATCAACGGCGAGCCCGTCGCGATGGTCCACACGGCCATGGCGGAGGTCGGCCAGGGCGGTGTCACCGTCCACGCGCAGATCGCCCGTACCGAGCTGGGCGTCACGCAGGTGACCATCCACCCGGCCGACACGCAGGTCGGCTCCGCCGGTTCGACGTCCGCCTCGCGGCAGACGTACATGACCGGTGGCGCCGTGAAGAACACCTGCGAGCACGTCCGCGAGGCGCTGCTGGAGATGGGCCGCCGCAAGAACGGCTCCTACCACCCGGCCTGGGCGAACGCCGAGCTGCTCCTGGAGGGCGGCAAGGTCGTCACCGACGGCGGCGAGGTCCTCGCGGACATCGCCGACATCCTGGAGGACGAGGCGATCGACCTCGAGCTGGAGTTCCGCCACCGTCCGACGGTCGCCTTCGACCTGGAGACCGGCCAGGGCGACGGCCACGTCCAGTACACCTTCGCCGCGCACCGCGCGGTCGTCGAGGTGGACACCGAGCTCGGCCTGGTCAAGGTCGTCGAGCTGGCGACCGCCCAGGACGTGGGCAAGGCCCTCAACATGCTCTCCGTGGTCGGCCAGATCCAGGGTGGTACCACCCAGGGTCTCGGCGTGGCGGTCATGGAGGAGATCATCGTGGACCCGAAGACCGCGAAGGTGCGCAACCCCTCCTTCACGGACTATCTGATCCCGACCATCCTCGACACCCCGACCATCCCGGTCGACGTCCTGGAGCTCGCCGACCCGAACGCGCCGTACGGCCTTCGTGGTCTGGGCGAGGCCCCGACCCTGTCGTCCACCCCGGCCGTCCTCGCGGCGATCCGGCAGGCGACCGGGCTGGAGCTCAACAAGACCCCGATCCGTCCGGAAGCCCTTACCGGGACCCTCTAGGACGGACCCGGTCCGGGGGCCGCGCGGCCGCCGGACCCCCTCGGACTCTCCGGGCGGTGTGACTCGGGAACGTCACACTTCACCGCCGCACCGCCCGGAGTACACGAAGCACCGCACCGCTCGCGGTCACCTTCGGCCGGCAGTACCCCTGCGAAAACCCCCATGTAGTACAAGCGGTCACCCCGCACTACCCGCAGTACACGCAGTGAACATCCGCGTCGCCTCGGGCCGTCACCCCGGGTCGTGCAGCCAAACGCAGCATCCCAAATCCCGCAGTCTCCAATCCCCAAGCGGGTGCCCCTTTGAACCTTGGGAGTTAGGCACCATGACCCAGTCGTCTGTGGAGCCCAAGACCACCGCGGAGGAAGCCGGCGACGGCTCTCTGAACCCCGCCGGCAGGTCTTGGCTCGACCGCTACTTTCATATAACCCACAGAGGATCCAACGTCGGCAACGAGGTTCGTGGCGGTATCACGACCTTCATGGCCATGGCGTACATCCTCCTGCTCAACCCCCTGCTCCTGTCGGGCAAGGACGTCGCCGGAACCGTCATGGACGGTTCGGCGATCATCACCGCGACGGCCTTCGCCGCCGCCGTGACCACGCTCCTCATGGGCTTCGTCGGCAAGGTGCCGCTGGCGCTCGCCGCCGGACTCTCGGTGTCCGGTGTGCTCGCCTCGCAGGTGGCCCCCCAGATGACCTGGCCGCAGGCCATGGGCATGTGTGTGGTCTACGGCGTCGTGATCTGTCTCCTGGTCGTCACCGGCCTCCGAGAGTTGATCATGAACGCGATCCCCCTCGCGCTCAAGCACGCCATCACCATGGGCATCGGCCTCTTCGTCGCCCTGATCGGCTTCGTGAAGGCGGGCTTCGTCGGCAACGGCGGGGAGTTCATGCCCCCCGTCCAGCTCGGCGCGACCGGTGAGCTGTCCGGCTGGCCCGTCCTGCTCTTCGCCGTCACCCTGGTCGCCATCTTCATGCTCCAGGCCCGCAAGGTGCCCGGCGCGATCCTGATCGGCATCGTGGGCGGCACCGTCCTGGCCGCGATCCTCAACGCCATCGTGGACATCGACCCCAAGGCCTGGAAGAACGGCCCGCCGGAGCTGGACGGCTCCGCGGTCTCGATGCCGGACTTCTCGCTCTTCGGCGAGGTCTCCTTCGGCGGCTGGGGCGACGTCGGCTACATGACGGTCGGCATGATCGTCTTCACCCTCGTGCTCGCCGGCTTCTTCGACGCGATGGCCACCATCATCGGTGTCGGCACGGAGGCCAAGCTGGCCGACGACAAGGGCCGGATGCCGGGTCTGTCCAAGGCCCTGTTCATCGACGGCGCCGGTGGCGCCATCGGCGGCGTCGCGGGCGGCTCCGGCCAGACCGTCTTCGTCGAGTCCGCCACGGGCGTCGGCGAGGGTGCCCGTACGGGCCTCGCCTCCGTCGTCACCGGCCTGTTCTTCGCCGCCTGCCTCTTCTTCACCCCGATCACGCAGATCGTCCCGGGTGAGGTGGCCTCCGCGGCCCTGGTCGTCATCGGCGCGATGATGATGCAGAACGCCCGCCACGTGGACTGGGCGGACACCTCCACCTCGATCCCCGTCTTCCTGACGGTCGTGATCATGCCGTTCACCTACTCGATCACCGCAGGTGTCGCCGCTGGTGTCATCTCCTACGTCGCCATCAAGGTCGCTCAGGGCAAGGCCCGGGAGATCGGCGGCTTCATGTGGGCGCTGACGGGGATCTTCCTGGTCTTCTTCGCGCTCCACCCGATCGAGGGCTGGCTCGGGGTCGGCTGACCCCCGTAGTACCGCCCGGACCCCGCCCGTACGCCCCGGCGCCGCCGGTCGTACACGGCACCACCCGCACCCTCCGCGTATCCCATACTGGAACCGAATCCTCCGAGGAGGCCGTACATGCTGGACATCGCCGAAGAGCTGAACCGGTGGGTCGAGCAGGGACGTGACTTCGCCGTCGCCACCGTCGTGGCGGTGGGCGGCAGCGCGCCCCGGCAGCCCGGGGCCGCTCTCGCCGTCGACAGCGAGGGCACGGCCATCGGCTCGGTTTCCGGCGGATGCGTGGAGGGCGCGGTGTACGAGCTGTGCCGGCAGGCGCTTCAGGACGGCGAGACCGTCCGCGAGCGCTTCGGCTACAGCGACGACGATGCCTTCGCCGTGGGCCTGACCTGCGGCGGGATCATCGACATCCTCGTCACTCCGGTCCCCGCGGGTTCTCCCGCCCGAGCGGTCTTCGAGGCCGCGCTGGCCGCCGCGGCCCGCGGTGAGGCCGCCGCGCTGGCCCGGCTGGCCGAGGGGCCGGCCGAGCTGATGGGCCGCGCCGTGCTCGTCCGTACGGAGGGCCCCTTCGAGGGCGGTCTCGGCGGACACCCGGAGCTGGACCGCACCATCGCCGAGGAGGCCCGCGCCATGCTGGACGCCGGCCGGACCGGCGTGCTGGAGATCGGCGCCGACGGGCGGCTCTGCGGAGAGCCGCTGAAGGTGCTGGTCGAATCCAGCGTCCCGCCGCCGCGGATGATCGTCTTCGGCGCCATCGACTTCGCGTCCGCGCTCGTGCGGATCGGCAAGTTCCTCGGCTACCGGGTGACCGTCTGCGACGCGCGGCCCGTCTTCGCGACGAGGAACCGCTTCCCCGAGGCCGACGAGATCGTCGTGGACTGGCCGCACCGCTACCTGGAGAGCACCGCGGTGGACGGCCGGACCGTCCTGTGCGTGCTCACCCACGACGCCAAGTTCGACGTCCCGCTCCTGGAGCAGGCCCTCAGGCTGCCCGTCGCCTACGTCGGCGCCATGGGCTCCCGCCGCACCCACGAGGACCGCAACAAGCGGCTGCGCGACGTCGGCGTCACCGAGATCGAGCTGGCCCGGCTGCGCTCCCCGATCGGCCTGGACCTCGGCGCCCGCTCTCCTGAGGAGACCGCGCTGTCCATCGCCGCCGAGATCGTCGCGAACCGCCGCGGCGGCAGTGGCGTGGCCCTCACGGGCGCGCACATCCCGATCCATCCGGAGGTCGCGGACACGGTGATCGACAGGATCGGCTCCGTCGCTTGAAGGAGTGACGGCGGAAGGTGAGAAAAGGGCGCGCCCCGTGGGGGTTGCGCCCTTTCGGCGTTCCCCCTATTTTACCCGCCGGTAATCGGAGGGCACTCTCTCCGTCCCTTCCTCACAACGGAGTTGAGCGGATGTTGCGTACCGTGCGAACCCTGGGCGTGCTGGCAGCGGCCACCCTCATGACCGCCTTCACACCCGCCCCGGCCGCCCCGGCCTCCCCGGTCGCCCCGGCCTCCGTGTCCCAGGGCCTGCGCGAGGTGCTCTTCGTGGGGAACAACTGGGAGGGGACGGCCGACGTCCTCGCCTCCACCGGTGATCTCGCCAAGGTCGGCCGGATCGACGTGATCCCCGACAAGAGCGAGCGCCTGCGCGAGATCTACCTCAACCCGGTCAAGCTCGCCTTCTTCCTCGGAATCCGCGAGAGCGCCGGCGAGGGCCACGACCAGTTCGTCGACGACATGTTCACCACCCCGGACGGCTCGGCGGTCGTCGTCTCCCGCCCCAGCTTCGCCGACGTCGTCTCCATCGACCTGGCCTCCGGGCGGATCAACTGGCGCTTCCCGGTCTCCGGTTTCCGCTCCGACCACATGGCGGTCTCCCCGGACGGGACCCGTATCGCCGTCTCGGCCTCCACCTCCAACACCGTGCACGTCCTGGACATCGCCACCGGGCGGCAGGCCGGCTCCTTCCGTACCGGCGACAAGCCGCACGAGAACACCTTCACCCGCGACGGCCGGTACCTGTGGAACAGCTCCATCGGCGAGGTGAACACGGCCCTCGACGCGCCCTGGCTCGACTGGACGAAGGGCGACCGGAGGATCACCGTGGTCGACGCGCAGACCTTCCGCACGGTCCGGGTGATCGACATGCGGGAGCGGCTGGACGCCTTCGGCCGCAAGGACCTGTCCGACTCCCTGCGCCCGGTGTCCTTCAGCCCCGACGAGTCGAAGCTCTACTTCCAGGTGTCGTTCTTCGGCGGCTTCCTGGAGTACGACGTGGCCTCGGACCGGATCACCCGCCTCAAGGACCTCCCCGCCAACCCGGCCACCGACACCGACCGCACCACCTGGGTCAACGACTCCCGCCACCACGGCATGGCGATGAGCCCCGACGGGGCGAAGCTCTGCATCGCGGGCACCATGGACGACTACGCCACGGTCGTGGACCGCGCCACCCTCACCGAGGGGCCGCTCGTTCCCGCGTCCAAGCCCTACTGGGCCACGGTCAGCGGTGACGGGACGGCCTGCGTGATCTCCGAGAGCGGCACCGACCAGGTGACGGCCATCGACTTCGCCACCGGCGCCAAGCGGGTGTCCGTACCCGTCGGGGACCACCCCCAGCGCGTCCGGATCGGCCACGTTCCTGCCTCCTGGACCGGCCCGGCCGGCCGGTAGCCCGGTGGCCCGGTGGCTCCAGTGTTCCCGGCGGCCGGTAGCAGGGCGTCACGGCGGTCGGCAGGCCGGCGTCAGGCCGACCGGTACTTCCTCGGACGAAGGCGTGGAAACCGGCCGAACCCGCAGATCAAGCCACTATGGGATGACTGGTCCTCGATGACCGATTAGTCTCCCGATCATGGTGGACATCCGTGACGTACCCGAGGCCGACATCGACCGCGCCCTGGAGCTCGCCTACCTGGTCTTCCACGACCGGCCCGAGAAGGAGGCCCGCGAGCGGCACCACGCCCTGCTCGCGCGCTGCGACCGGATCGGCGCCTACGACGGGGATTTCCTGATCGGCTTCATGGCCGCGCACGACTTCCGGCTCTCGGTGCCCGGGGCGGACCTGCCCTGCCCCGGGCTCACCTTCGTCTGCGTCGCGCCCACCCACCGGCGCCGCGGCGTGCTCACCGCGCTGATGACGCAGATGCTGCGGCGCGCCGCCGACACCGGCCGCCCGATCGCCGCCCTTTGGGCCTCCGAGGCCGCCATCTACGGCCGCTTCGGCTTCGGCGGCGCCACCACCGGCGCCACCATCGAGATCGACTCCACCCGGCCGCTGGCCCTGCGCCTCGACCCCGACCCCCGCCCGCTGCGGCTCGTCGACCCGGAGGAGGCCGTCGACGTGATCGGCCCCCACCACGAGGCGGCCCGCGCCGGACGGGCCGGCCGGCCCAGCCGCAGTCCGGAGCGCTGGCGCGGGGAGTGGCTGGCCGAACAGGACGAGGAGGACGAGGAGTTGAGCCCACCCCGGATCATCGTCCTGGGGGAACCGGGCGAACCCGTCGCCGGATACGTCCTCTACCGCACGAAGCCCGAGTCCGGCGGCACCACCGCGGGGGCCGGCGCCCGTACCACCGGCCTGGTACGGGTCGACGAGCTGGAGGCGGACACCCCGGCGGTCGCCGCCGCCCTGTGGGAGTGCGTGGCCGCCGTCGACCTCACCGGCAAGGTCTCCGCGTGGGGCCGCCCGGCCGACGACCCGCTGCTGCACTTCGCCGCCGACCGGGACCAGGTGCGGGTCACCGCCCAGTTCCCGGCGCTGTGGCTGCGCCTGGTCGACGTACGCGCGGCGCTGACCGCGCGGTCCTGGGCCGCGCCGGTGGAACTGGTGCTGGAGGTGCACGACGCACGGCTGCCCGACAACGCCGGGCGCTTCCGGCTCAAGGCCGGGCCGGACGGGGTGACGTACGGCCACGCGGACGGCTCCGCCGACCTGGCTCTCGACGTGCGCGAACTGGCCGCCTGCTACCTGGGCGGGACCCGGGTCGCCGACCTCGTCGCGGCCGGGCTCGTGCTGGAGCACACGCCCGGGGCGGCGGCGGCCCTGGACGACGCCCTGCGCACGCCCGTACTGCCGCACACGGCCGACGAGTTCTAGGGTCTGTATCGAGTTGCCCCGTGGAGCAAGGAGCGGCGTTCGGTGCGTGCCCTCGGCGTGCGGGACGAATGTCCTCGTAGCGGAGCTACCA
>NZ_JBHXAG010000042.1:0-32370 GCF_042726555.1 Streptomyces sp. NPDC060232
CTCCCGACCCCGACCAGGGACACCACCCCCCAGCCCCGCCGGCGCTTGAGGCGCGACCACCGGCCCGCACCCGCGGAACAGGGGCAGCGCCCCAAGCCTCCGACACAGGGACACCGCACCCCCAGCCCCGCCGGCGTTTGAGGCGCGGCCACCGGGCGCAGTCGGAAACGGCCCGCACCCCCCGGGAGGGAGGGGTGCGGGCCGTAGGGGCCGGCTTACGCCTTGCGGAGGCGGAAGGTCAGGCCCAGCGGCTCGTCCGTGAAGGGGGCACCGTAGGCGACATCGGCATCGGCATCGGCCTCGCCGGACGCGAAGTCCGTGGCGAGCACCTCGTCCGCGATGAGCCCGGCGTGGTCCGTCAGGGCCGTCACGACCTCCGGGTCCGCGGAGGACCACCGCAGCGCGATCCGGTCCGCCACGTCGAGGCCGGAGTTCTTCCGAGCCTCCTGGATCAGGCGGATCGCGTCACGGGCCAGGCCCGCCAGCCGCAGCTCCGGGGTGATCTCCAGGTCCAGGGCCACCGTCGCGCCTGAGTCGGACGCCACCGACCAGCCCTCGCGCGGGGTCTCGGTGATGATGACCTCCTCCGGGGAGAGGGTCACCGGCTCGCCGTTCACCTCCACCGTCGCCGCACCCGAGCGCAGCGCCAGCGACAGCGCCGCCGCGTCGGCCGCGGCCACCGCCTTCGCCACGTCCTGGACGCCCTTGCCGAAGCGCTTGCCCAGCGCGCGGAAGTTCGCCTTCGCCGTGGTGTCCACCAGGGACCCGCCGACCTCCGAGAGGGACGCCAGGGAGGAGACGTTCAGCTCCTCCGTGATCTGGGCCTGGAGCTCCGGGGACAGCGCGTCGAAGCCCACCGCGCCGACCAGCGCCCGCGAGAGCGGCTGGCGGGTCTTCACGCCCGACTCGGCGCGCGTGGCGCGGCCCAGCTCGACCAGGCGGCGGACCAGCAGCATCTGCTGCGACAGCGCCGGGTCGATCGCCGCCGTGTCCGCGACCGGCCACGTCGACAGGTGCACCGACTCGGGGGCGTCCGGGGTGACCGGCACCACCATGTCCTGCCAGACCCGCTCCGTGATGAAGGGGGTGAGCGGGGCCATGAGGCGGGTCACCGTCTCGACCACGTCGTGCAGGGTGCGCAGCGCGGCCGCGTCGCCCTGCCAGAAGCGGCGGCGCGAGCGGCGGACGTACCAGTTGGACAGGTCGTCCACGAAGGCGGAGAGCAGCTTGCCCGCCCGCTGGGTGTCGTACGACTCCATCGCCTCCGTGACCTCGGCGACGAGGGCGTGCAGCTCCGAGAGCAGCCAGCGGTCGAGGACCGTGCGGTCCGCCGGGGCCGGGTCGGCCGCGGACGGCGCCCACTGCGAGGTACGGGCGTACAGCGCCTGGAAGGCGACCGTGTTCCAGTACGTGAGGAGGGTCTTGCGGACGACCTCCTGGATCGTGCCGTGGCCCACGCGGCGGGCCGCCCACGGGGAGCCGCCGGCCGCCATGAACCAGCGGACCGCGTCCGCGCCGTGCTGGTCCATGAGCGGGATCGGCTGGAGGATGTTGCCCAGGTGCTTGGACATCTTGCGGCCGTCCTCGGCGAGGATGTGGCCCAGGCAGACCACGTTCTCGTAGGACGACTTGTCGAAGACGAGGGTGCCGACCGCCATCAGCGTGTAGAACCAGCCGCGCGTCTGGTCGATGGCCTCCGAGATGAACTGCGCCGGGTAGCGCTTCTCGAAGATGTCCTTGTTCTTGTAGGGGTAGCCCCACTGCGCGAACGGCATCGAGCCCGAGTCGTACCAGGCGTCGATGACCTCCGGCACGCGGACCGCTTCGAGGGAGCAGCCCTCGTGCGTGCAGGTGAAGGTCACGTCGTCGATGTACGGGCGGTGCGGGTCCAGGTTCGAGTGGTCCTGGCCGGACAGCTCGCTCAGCTCGGCGCGCGAGCCGACGCAGGTCAGGTGGTTGTCCTCGCAGCGCCAGATCGGCAGCGGGGTGCCCCAGTAGCGGTTGCGCGAGAGCGCCCAGTCGATGTTGTTGTTCAGCCAGTCCCCGAAGCGGCCCTGCTTGACGGAGTCCGGGAACCAGTTGGTCTTCTCGTTCTCCCGCAGCATCGCGTCCTTGACGGCGGTGGTGCGGATGTACCAGGACGGCTGCGCGTAGTAGAGCAGGGCCGTGTGGCAGCGCCAGCAGTGCGGGTAGCTGTGCTCGTAGGCGATGTGCTTGAAGAGCCGGCCGCGCGCGTCGAGGTCGGCGGTCAGCTTCTCGTCGGCCTTCTTGAAGAAGACGCCGCCCACCAGGGGGACGTCCTCCTCGAAGGTGCCGTCGGGGCGGACCGGGTTCACGACCGGCAGGCCGTACGCGCGGCAGACCGCGAGGTCGTCGGCGCCGAAGGCGGGGGACTGGTGGACCAGACCGGTGCCGTCCTCGGTCGTGACGTACTCGGCGTTCACGACGTAGTGGGCGGGCTCGGGGAACTCGACCAGGTCGAAGGGGCGCTCGTACGTCCAGCGCTCCATCTCCTTGCCGGTGAAGGTCTGGTCCGTGGCCTCCCAGCCTTCACCGAGGGCCTTCTCCAGCAGCGGCTGGGCGACGACCAGCTTCTCCGAGCCCTCTTCGCCGGTGCGCGTGGCCACGACGTAGGTGACCTCGGGGTGGGCCGCGACCGCCGTGTTGGACACCAGGGTCCACGGGGTGGTCGTCCAGACCAGCAGCGCCGCCTCGCCCGCGAGCGGGCCGGAGGTCAGCGGGAAGCGGACGTAGACGGAGGGGTCGACGACGGTCTCGTAGCCCTGGGCCAGCTCGTGGTCGGACAGGCCGGTGCCGCAGCGCGGGCACCAGGGGGCGACGCGGTGGTCCTGGGTGAGCAGGCCCTTGTTGAAGATCTCCTTCAGCGACCACCACACGGACTCGACGTACTCGGGGTCCATGGTCCGGTAGGCGTCGTCCAGGTCTACCCAGTAGCCCATGCGGGTCGTGAGCTCGGCGAACGCGTCGGTGTGGCGGGTGACGGACTCACGGCACTTGGCGTTGAACTCGGCGATGCCGTACGCCTCGATGTCCTGCTTGCCGTTGAAGCCCAGCTCCTTCTCGACGGCGAGCTCGACGGGCAGGCCGTGGCAGTCCCAGCCGGCCTTGCGGGCCACGTGGTAGCCGCGCATCGTGCGGAAGCGGGGGAAGACGTCCTTGAAGACGCGGGCCTCGATGTGGTGCGCGCCGGGCATGCCGTTCGCGGTGGGCGGGCCCTCGTAGAAGACCCACTCGGGGCGGCCCTCGGACTGCTCCAGGGTCTTGGCGAAGGTCTTGCTCTCGCGCCAGAAGTCGAGGACCGCGTGCTCAAGGGCAGGCAGGTCGACCTGGGCGGGTACCGGGCGGTACTGCGGCGGTGTGGTCATGAGGCTGAACTCTTCCTCCGGCGGGGTGTCACTTCCGTCCGGAGGGACGAGAGCCGACTGCTGCTCCCGCGGTACCACCCTCCTTGGCCGCCGGACGGATCCGGTGGCCCCCTCATTGGGGTGCGAAGCCGGTTCTACTCGCCCTGCGGGGGACCCGCGGCTTTCTTCCGGCGGCTCAGGGGTGATCCTTCACGTCGCGCTCGCCCCCGGGCTCTCACCGTCCCCGGGTCGCTCCTGGCTGCGTCCGACGCTACTCGTCCCCGTCCATGCCTTTCGCTGGGCCCAGTGTACGGGCCGGGAGGGCGCGCGGCAGACCGGTTTTCCGGGACCCGTACGGGGTCCGCGGCCACGGCGCGGCGGGGGTGAGGTCACGGGGCCGCGGGAGGGGCCGGAGGCCGGGTCCGGTGCGGGGCCCCGGGTGACCCGAACGGGCCATCGGCGTCGCCGCAGGATCAGGTGGGGCGGGAGGGGCGGATTACCGGGCCTGCGGATGGGCACAACGGATGCAGGTTGACCTCGACGGATGCGTGCCCCGTTGCCGCGGGGGCGGAGCCGATTTATCGTTCCGGCACGATTCGCGAGCAATATCACAGTATGTGAAGGGGCCGCGGCCATGGTGGCGAAGAAGACAGCGGTCTCCGGGAACCCGGCTCCCGCCGAGAAGGCGACGGCGGCCCGCAAGGCGACCGCCAAGAAGGCTCCGGCGAAGAAGGCATCGGTGGACAAGACGGTCGCGGCGGACAGGACGACCGCGGCCGAGAAGGCTCCGGCCAAGAAGGCTCCGGCCAAGAAGGCGACCGCGGCCGGGAAGAAGACGACCGCAGTCAGGAAGACGACCGCCGTCGAGAAGCGGACGGCCACGGCCAAGAAGGCCGGGGCCGAGGGGGCGGCGCACGCCGCTGAGGAGACGGGAGTCCGGAACGTGGTTGCCAAGAAGAGCACCGGTGCGGCGAGGAAGACGGCTGCGGCCGCCACGAGCGGGCTGCCCAAGACCCGGGTCACGGCGGCTGCCGCCCCCAGCGAGCTCGCCGTACGGCCCGGGGAGGACCCGTGGACGTCCAAGGAGGTCGAGGAGGCCCGCGCGGAGCTGGTGTCGGAGGTGCTGCGGCTGCGCGCCGAGCTGGACGCCTCCGAGGTGGCCATCTCCGGCCTGATGCGGGACTCGGGCGACGGCGCCGGCGACGACCAGGCCGACACGGGCACCAAGAACATCACGCGGGAGTCGGAGCTGGCGCTCGCCGCCAACGCCAGCTCGATGCTGGAGCAGACCGAGCGGGCCCTGGAACGGCTGGAGGCGGGCACGTACGGGCTCTGCGAGAACTGCGGGCAGCCCATCGGCAAGGCCAGGATGCAGGCCTTCCCGCGGGCCACGCTCTGCGTGGACTGCAAGCAGAAGCAGGAGCGGCGCCACTAGGGTCTGTATCGAGTTGCCCCGTGGAGCAAGGAGCGGCATTCGTCCCGCACGCCGAGGGTGCGTGCCAGACGCCGCAACGCCGCGGGGGAACTCCAGACAGGACCTGAGGGGCCGGCGGCCTTGGTCCGCCGGACATCGCTGGCCGCGGGCGGTGCGCGGGGGCCCTGACGTACCCTCGTCTGGTCAGGGTCCAGGAGGGGCCTGGGTCGGCTAGTTCGAGGAACTCACGTGGCAGAGGCGGAGCGCATCATCGGTACGCCGGAGGTCGGGGACGACGCCCAGCCGGAGTCGGCCGAGCCCAAGGGGCGTCGGCGGATCGCGGCACTGATCGTCGTGGCGGTGCTCGCCTACCTGCTGGACCTCGGCACCAAGATGCTGGTCGTGGCGAAGCTGGAGCACCAGCCGCCGATCGAGATCATCGGTGACCTGCTGAAGTTCGAGGCGGTCCGCAACCCGGGCGCCGCCTTCGGGTTCGGCGAGGCCTTCACCGTCATCTTCACCGTCATCGCGGCGGCCGTGATCGTGGTGATCGTGCGACTGGCCCGCAAGCTCTACAGCCTGCCGTGGGCCATCGCCCTGGGTCTGCTGCTCGGCGGTGCGCTGGGCAACCTGACCGACCGGATCTTCCGTTCGCCGGGCGTGTTCCGCGGGGCGGTCGTCGACTTCATCGCGCCGGCCCACTTCGCCGTCTTCAACATCGCCGACTCGGCGATCGTGTGCGGCGGCATCCTCATCGTGCTGCTGTCCTTCAAGGGCCTGGACCCGGACGGCACCGTCCACAAGGACTGATCGCGGGACGGCGCGTCCGTCGAGTCCTGCATACTCGACGGGTGAGTACGATTCCCGAGATCCGCACCCTGCCCGTTCCCGATGGCCTCGAAGGCGAGCGTGTCGACGCCGCCATCGCCCGTATGTTCGGTTTCTCCCGGACCAAGGCGGCCGAGCTCGCGGCCGAGGGGAAGGTGTCGGTCGACGGCAGCGTCGTCGGGAAGTCCGAGCGCGTGCACGGCGGTGCCTGGCTCGAGGTCGAGATGCCCGCGCCCCCGCGGCCCGTCGAGGTCGTGGCCGAGCCGGTCCCGGGCATGGAGATCGTCCACGACGACGACGACATCGTCGTCATCATGAAGCCCGTGGGCGTCGCCGCCCACCCGAGCCCCGGCTGGACCGGCACCACCGTCATCGGTGGTCTCGCCGCCGCGGGCTACCGCATCTCCACCTCCGGCGCGTCCGAGCGCCAGGGCATCGTGCACCGCCTCGACGTCGGCACGTCCGGCCTGATGGCCGTCGCCAAGTCGGAGCGCGCCTACACCTCGCTGAAGAACCAGTTCCGCGAGCGGGTCGTCGACAAGCGCTACCACGCGCTGGTGCAGGGCCACCCCGACCCTATGAGCGGCACGATCGACGCGCCGATCGGCCGTCACCCGAGCGCCGACTACAAGTGGGCGGTGACCCAGGACGGCAAGCCGTCCGTCACCCACTACGACCTGATCGAGGCCTTCCGCGCCGCCTCGCTCCTGGACATCAAGCTGGAGACGGGGCGTACGCACCAGATCCGCGTGCACATGTCCGCGCACCGCCACCCGTGCGTCGGCGACCTGACCTACGGCGCCGACCCGACCGTCGCGAAGCGGCTCGGACTGACCCGCCAGTGGCTGCACGCGGTCCGGCTGGGCTTCGAGCACCCGGCGGACGGGCAGTGGGTGGAGTTCGAGAGCACCTACCCGGCCGACCTCCAGCACGCCCTCGACGTGATCCGCGCCGAGAGCGAGTAGCAGCCCCCGGACCGCCGTACGGGGCGGGCGGCGGGCCCCGACACGCGACCGGCGGCCCGGGGCCGCGGCCGGGCCCGGCGGCCTGGCAGGGTGGGGGAGTGGATCAGCTCGCTCTGCTCTTCGTGCTCCTCCTCGGGGCCGTGGTCATGGTGCCGCTCGGGGACCGGCTGGGGCTGCCGGCGCCGGTCCTGATGACCCTCGGCGGGGCGGTCCTCGCCCTGGTGCCGGCCGTGCCGGACGTCGAGGTCCCGCCCGAGTACATCCTGCCGCTGGTGCTGCCCCCGCTGCTGTACGCCTCCGTGCAGCGGACCTCGTGGCGGCAGTTCGCCGCCAACGTGCGGCCCATCCTGCTGCTGGCCGTGGCCCTGGTGTTCGTCACGACCGCCGCCGTCGCCGCCGTCGCCTACTCCCTGGTGCCCGCGCTGCCGCTGGCCGCCGCCGTTGCGCTCGGCGCGCTCGTGGCGCCGCCGGACCCGGTCGCCGCCACCGCCGTCGCCGGATCGCTGGGGCTGCCCCGGCGCATGGTGTCGGTCCTGGAGGGCGAAGGGCTCTTCAACGACGTGACGGCCATCGTGCTCTACCACGTGGCGATCGCCGCCGCCGTCAGCGGCAGTTTCTCGTGGCCCGACGCGCTCGCGGAGTTCGTGCTGTCCGCCGTCGTCGCCGTGGCCGTCGGCCTGGCCCTCGGCTGGACCACGCACCGGCTGATGGGCCGGCTCGGCGACGCCACCCTTCAGATCGGCCTGACGCTGCTGGTGCCTTTCGTGTCGTACGTGGTCGCCGAGGAGCTCCACGGATCCGGGGTGCTGGCCGTGCTGACGACCGCCCTGTTCCTCGCCGAGTACGCATCCGACGCCGACGACGTGCTGGGGCGCCTGGCCGGGCACACCTTCTGGGAAGTCGTGGACACGCTGGTCACCGGCGTCGCCTTCGGGCTGATCGGGCTGGAGCTGCACAACGTCTTCGGGACGGCGCAGGACCGCCCGTGGGAGATGGCCGGATGGGCGGCGGTCGTCGTCGCGGTGGTGGTCGGTGTGCGGCTGGTGTGGCTGCTGCCGGCCGGGTGGCTCGCCAAGAAGCTGCACCAGCGGCGCGACTACGACGAGGAGATCCCGCTCAGCTGGCGGGAGAGCGTGGTGATGTGGTGGGCCGGGATGCGCGGGGTGGCCTCGGTGGCCCTGGCCCTGGCCATTCCCCTGGAGACGGACTCCGGGGCGCCCTTCCCGGCGCGGGACGAGATCATCTTCATCGCGTTCGCGGTGATCATGGTGACGCTGGTGTGCCAGGGGCTGACCCTGCCGTGGCTGGTGCGGCGCCTGGGCGTGGAGGAGGACACCGACGCCCGGCGGGACGCCGAGCGGCAGCTGGCCGTCCGCGCCGCCAGGGCCGCGAAGCGGCGGCTGAAGGAGATCGAGGAGGCCGAGGACCTGCCGGAGGACCTGATCGAGCAGCTGAGCCGGCGCGCGTACGACGTGGGGGCCAGGATCAGCCCGGACATGGTCGACGAGGAACGGCGCGAGGCGTACGCGCAGCGCGTGCAGCGACTCCACGACGTCCAGCGGATCCAGCGGGAGATGATGTCGGCCGCCCGCCACGAGGTGCTGGCCGCCCGCAGCGAACCAGGATCCGACCCGGAGGTCGTCGACCGGGTGCTGCGGCACCTCGACGTCCGCAGCCTGCGCGCACCGTAGGCGGTGTCTTCCGGGGCCGGGGCCGTGCGGTGCGGTGTGGTGTCCGTCACGTCCGGGCCGCCGCCGCCCGCGCCCGTTCCCGTACGGACCGCTCGTGAGATACGACACACGAGCAGGTCGAGCAGCGGGAGCCGCGGCGTCCCAGGGCCCGGGACGGCTGGCACGATGGAGGCATGAACATCATGCTTTTCCATTCGACGTACGGGCTGCGGCCCGCGGTGCACGCGGCGGCCGACCGGCTGCGCGCGGCCGGTCACCAGGTCCAGGTGCCGGACCTCTTCGAGGGGCGCACCTTCGAGACCGTCGAGGAGGGCATGGCCCACCAGGAGGAGATCGGCCGTGACGAGCTGCTGAAGCGGGCGGTGCTGGCCTCGGCCCCCCACTCCGACCAGGGCCTGGTCTACGCGGGCTTCTCCTTCGGCGGCTCCCTCGCCCAGCACCTGGCGCTGGCCGACGAGAAGGCGCGCGGGCTGCTCCTGCTGCACGGGACGGCGGACCTGGAGGACGGCGCCTCGGTGGACGAACTCCCGGTGCAACTGCACATCGCGGACCCGGATCCCTTCGAGCCGCACGACTGGCTGACCGCCTGGTACCTGCGGATGCAGCGGGCCGGGGCGGACGTCGAGGTCCACAGCTACCCGGGCGCCGGGCACCTGTTCACCGACCCCGACCTCGACGACTACGACGCCGAGGCGGCGGAGGAGGCCTGGAAGACCGCGATCGGCTTCCTCGACAGCCTCTAGCCGCCCCCCAGGGTCATCTCCGGGGCGGGACATGCGGAAGGGCCCGGCCCGGCGGATGCCGGGCCGGGCCCTCCTCGTCGCTGGGTCAGCCCGCGCGGTAGGCGGTCCAGCTGCTGCTCATGCGGGCCACCTGGCCGGCGGTGAACTGGTACATGCAGGAGTCGTACGTGTAGTCCATGAAGTTGCGGATCGGGTCCGCGCCCGGCTTGTTGGCGCAGCTGTCGCGCCCGGTCGGGCACTCGTACGCGGCGCTCTTCTCGGCCGGGGTGTCGGAGACGTAGTCGCCGTTGCCGTTACAGCCGCCCTGGAAGGTGTGGTACAGCCCCAGCCAGTGGCCGACCTCGTGGGTGGCGGTGTCGCCCTCGTTGTAGTTGGCGGAGGAGCCGCCGGGCAGCGAGCTGTCCAGCACGACCACGCCGTCCATCTTGGGGTTGGAGGCGTAGGAGGTCGGGAAGGTCGCCCAGCCCAGCAGACCGCCGGAGAGCTTGGCGGTGTAGAAGTTGAGCGCGCCCGGGCCGCCCTTGCGCAGGGTGTTCTTCATGTCCTTCTCGGCCTGGGAGCCGGAAGCCAGGTTGTACCAGGACGCGTTGTCGGTGTAGTCGGTCGACGCCAGGGTGAACTGGAAGTTCGTGTTGACGTTGCCGGTGCCCTGGCCGCCGTAGGCCGCGTTGAGGACCGCGAGCTGCTTGCTCACGTCCGTGGACGTCAGCTTGCCGGTGGTGCCGGAGTGCACGACGTGGAAGTACACGGGGATGTTCACGACGGCCTCGGCGGCGGCGAGGCTGCGCTGCGGCTGGTTCTTGAGGGCCTTGTCCAGCTTCGACTTGAGGTCGGCGTCCATGGCCTTGGCCTGCGCGTCGGTGAGCTCGTTCGGCTCGTCCGCGTGCTCGTCGTGGGCGCGGGTCACGCGGGCGTTGGCGGGTGCGGCGGCCTGGTCGGCGCACACCTCGGCGGGGGTCTTGGCGGCCGCGAGCGTGGTGGGGGCGGCAAGCGGGGTGAAGGCCAGGGTTCCGGCCAGAACCGCCGTGCCCATCAGGCGGCGGCGGAGAAGTGGGGATATGCGGGCGTTCGCGCGCACGTGTGCTCCTCGCGGGTGGGGGGTGTGGGGGTGGTGGCCTGAAGGATCTTCTTCAGCTGGCGCGAAGCTTATGTGTGCATGACATATTCAGGTCAAGTGTCTTACGTAAAAGATTTGTTGCTTCGCACGCACAAGGGGCGCCTGGTATGTACCAGACGCCCCTCATGGCGGAAGAATTGACGGTCGATCAGGCGGTCAGCGAACGGGCTGGTAGGCGCGCTCCACCTTCTGGGTGCCGTTCAGGGTCCGGTAGGAACGGGACCATTCGGACGCGGCGTCGGGCCGGCGCTTGTCGGATATGACGTAGTAGTCCATCTGCGAGCGCTCCGGCGTCACGTCCAGCACGCCGTAGCCGTGCGCGTCCATGTCGAGCCACTTCACGTGCCAGTTGGCGGCCCTGATGGCGGATTCGGCCACCAGCGAGACCGTGTCCGGCAGCACGTGCAGGATGTCGTCGAGGTTGTCGGAGGTCACAGACGTGACGACGAACTCGGTCGCCGCCGTGCCCGAGCCCGGATAGGTGGCCATGTTGACCGGGACCTCGTTCGCCCAGGCCATGTGGATGTCGCCGGTCAGGAACACCGTGTTCTTGACGTTCCGGTCCTTCAGGTGGCCCAGCAGCTCCTTGCGGTCGTCCGTGTACCCGTCCCACTGGTCCACATTGATCGCGATGCCGCCCTCGGGCAGGCCGAGCAGCTTGGCGAGCGGCCCCAGCAGGTGCGCGGGCAGCGAGCCGAAGGCCACCGGCGAGATCATCACCGAGGTGCCCACCAGCTTCCAGGTCGCGTCGGAGCTCGCGAGGCCCGACTTGAGCCAGTCCAGCTGGGCGCGTCCGGTGAGGGTGCGCTCCGGGTCGTCCACCGCGCCGCTGCCGACCTCGGCCTGCTGCGAGCGGAAGGAGCGCAGGTCCAGCAGGTGGAGGTCGGCGAGAGTGCCGAAGCGCAGCCTGCGGTAGACGGTGCCCGCCGTGGAGGTCCGCACCGGCATCCACTCGAAGTACGCCTGCTTGGCGGCCTCGGCACGGGCCGCCCAGTCGCCCTCGGTACCCGGGGTGTGGTTCTCGGCGCCGCCGGACCACATGTCGTTCGCGAACTCGTGGTCGTCCCAGATGGCGATCACCGGGTGCGCGTGGTGCAGGGCCTGGAGGTCGGCGTCCGTCTTGTACCTGCCGTGCCGGGTGCGGTAGTCGGCCAGCGAGACGATCTCGTGCTGGGGGTCGTGCCGGCGCACGGTGTACTTGGCCTCCGGGTAGCCCCCCGACTGGTACTCGTAGATGTAGTCGCCCAGGTGCAGGACCGCGTGCAGATCCGTACGGGCGGCCAGGTGGCGGTAGGCCGAGAAGTAGCCGGACTCCCAGTTGGCGCAGGAGACCACGCCGAACCGGACCGAAGGGGTCGTCACGTCGTGGCCGGGGGTGGTCAGCGTGCGCCCGACGGGAGAGACGGCCGAGCCGGCGGTGAACCGGTACCAGTACGGCGTCTGCGGCCGCAGCCCCCGCACGTCCACCTTGACCGTGTGGTCGGCGGTCGCGCTCGCCGTGACGGTTCCCCCGGCGACGACCCGGGAGAAGGCCCGGTCGGAGGCCACCTCCCAGCGCACCTGGACGGCCGGGCCGAGGCCTGAGCCGGGGACGGCCTCGGGGGTCGGGGTGACACGGGTCCACAGCAGGACGCCGTCGGGCAGCGGATCGCCGGAGGCGACGCCGTGCAGGAAGGCGGGCGCGATGCCCGCCGCGTGGGCGGTTGCGGAGCCCAGCGAGGTGAGGGGGGCCAGCGTGGCCGTGGCCGCCGCGGCGAGAACGACCGTACGGCGCCGGGGCGTTGCCGCGGGCTGGGAAGGGATGAGATGACTGGTCACGGCCGGTCATATTACCGACGGGTACACCCTGGGGAACAGATGTCGGAAAGCAACGGGCGGGCGAACTCCGCGAGTTCGCCCGCCCGTCGGTGCGGCCGGTCCGGAAGCTGTCTCCCGGGATGCCTGGAGGGCCTGGGACTCCCTCCTTGAACTCCAGGGGTCAGCCCTGCAGGGCCTTGTCGATCGCCGCCGTGAACTGCTCCGCCGTCTGCGGGGTGTCGATCTTTTTGCCGTCCATCTTCAGGGTCGGCGTCCCCTTCACACCGGACTTGTCGAAGGCCTTCGACATCTCCAGCGCCCACCGGTCGTACGTGCCGTCCTCGACGGCCTTCTTGAACTCGGCGTTGCCCTTGAGCGCCGGGACGGTGTCCGCCACCTTCAGCAGGTAGTCGTCCTTGGCGAAGCTGTCCACGGTCTCCTCGGGGTGCTGCTCCTTGGAGTACAGCGCCCCCTTGAACTCCAGGAAGGCCTCCGGGCTGACGTTCAGCGCCGCGCCCAGCGCGCTCAGCGCGTTCTTGGAGCCCTCGCCCTTGACGGCGTTGTCGATGAAGGTGGCGCCGACGTACTGGAGCTTGTACTTGCCCGCCTCGACGTCCTTCTTGATCTGCTCGCCCGCGGCCTGCTCGAAGGAGGCGCACGCCGGGCAGCGCGAGTCCTCGTACAGCTCCAGGGTCTTCTTCGCGTCGGCCTTGCCGACGACGACCGTGGTGCCGTCGTCGCCCGTGGTGTTCTTCGGCTTGACCAGCTCGGCCTTGGCGGCCTTCTCCCAGTAGTCGGGCTCGTTGGCCTTCATGACCCCGTAGGCGATGCCGCCGGCCAGCCCCAGCGCGGCCACGACGCCGACGCCGACTATGACCTGCCGGCGGATCCTGTCCTTCTTGGCCTGCGCCTCGCGCTCGGCGCGCAGCCGCTCGCGGGCCGCCGCCTTGTTCGCCTGGCTGTTGCGTGAACTCATCGTGATCTCCGTGGTGTGTGACGTGGGTAAGGGACTGCCGTACGTGCGTCAGGTGCGCGCGAGCGCACCGAGCACGGGGGGTCCCCGCCGTCCCACGGAGTGTGCGGGGAAGCGCGTACGGGCCCCGGCGCCCGCCGGGACCGGCCGCAGCGCCCGCCGCGCCAGCCCGCAGGCCACCGCGACGGCGGCCGCCGCCAGCTGCAGCGGCCGGAACGCGAAGGCCGAAACCGCCCGCAGCAGCCGGCCCAGCGCCCGCTCGCCGTGGCGCAGCCAGGCGGCGGCGAGCAGCCCCACCGAAACGTGTGCGCCGAGCAGCAGCCACGGGGTGTACGGCCCCGGAGAGGCCAGCAGCGCGGCCGCGTCGGCGGCGGGCCCGGCCACCTCGGTCAGCGGCCCGCCCACCGGGGTGCCCCCGCACAGCTCCTCCAGGCCCATGGCGCGCAGCGGCCCCGAGACGGGGCCGCCGGCCGGGCCGTAGCAGAGGTGCTGGCCGGCGGTGAAGACGGTGTCGGCGGCCAGCTCCAGCGGTACGAGGAGCCCCGCGATGGGGCCGAAGCCCCGCTCGCGGCCCGCGAGGGCGTAGGCGATCACGAACACACCCGCGAAGGCCCCGCCCACCAGCGCGGGCGGCAGCGGCACCTGGGACATCAGGACGTGCGAGCCGGACGAGAGCAGGACGACGAGCGCGCTGAACAGCGCGGCCCGCAGCCCTCTGAGTCCCGTCCCGGAGAAATCCATCCTCGCGAGTGTGCCACGTGTTCCTGTGCGAGCCGGTTCAGGGGGCGTCTCGCCGATCATGCCGAGCCCGTCGACGACACCACCTTCTAGGGGGTGAGGCGCCCGTTGCGGAACAGGTCCACGAAGATCTGGTGGTCGGCGCGCGCCCGGGCCCCGTACGCGTGCGCGAAGTCCACGAGCAGCTCCGCGAAGCCTCCCTCGTCCGCCGCGATGGCCGCGTCGATGGCCCGCTCGGTGGAGAACGGCACCAGGGACTGTCCGCTCTCCGCCTCGTCGGCCGACGCGTGCATGGTCGCCGTGGCCCGGCCGAGGTCCGCGACGACCGCCGCGATCCCCTCCGGTTCGTCCAGGTCCGACCAGTCCAGGTCCACCGCGTAGGGGGAGACCTCCGCGACGAGCTGGCCCGCCCCGTCCAGCTCGGTCCAGCCCAGCCACGGGTCGGCGTGCGCCTGGAGCGCCCGCTGCGAGATCACCGTGCGGTGCCCCTCGTGCTCGAAGTACTCCCGCACCGCCCGGTCCGTGATGTGCCGGGACACCGCCGGGGTCTGCGCCTGCTTGAGGTAGATCACGACGTCGTTCTCCAGGGCGTCGCTGTGCCCCTCCAGCAGGATGTTGTAGGAGGGCAGGCCCGCGGAGCCGATGCCGACGCCCCGGCGGCCCACCACGTCCTTGACCCGGTAGGAGTCGGGGCGCACCAGCGACTCGTCGGGCAGCGTCTCCAGGTACCCGTCGAAGGCGGCCAGCACCTTGTAGCGGGTCGCGGCGTCCAGCTCGACGCAGCCGCCACCGGACGTGAAACGGCGCTCGTAGTCGCGTATCTCCGTCATCGAGTCCAGCAGCGAGAAGCGCGTGCGGGAGCGGGCCGAGCGCAGCGCGCCCAGCAGCGGGCCCTCGGCGGTGTCCAGGGTGAAGGAGGGGACCTCCTCATACGTGGCGCCCGCGGCCAGCCGGTGGATCCGCTCCCGGTAGGCGCCCGCGTAGATCCGCACCAGCTCGCTTATCTGCTCGTCGCTGAGCGCCTTGGTGTAGCCGATCAGCGCGACGGAGGCGGCGAAGCGCTTGAGGTCCCAGGTGAAGGGGCCGACATAGGCCTCGTCGAAGTCGTTGACGTTGAAGATCAGCCGGCCGTTGGAGTCCATGTACGTGCCGAAGTTCTCGGCGTGCAGATCGCCGTGGATCCACACCCGGCCCGTCCGCTCGTCCAGGTACGGGCCGCCGTGCCGGTCCCGCTCCAGGTCGGAGTAGAAGAGGCAGGCCGTGCCGCGGTAGAAGGCGAAGGCCGAGGCCGCCATCTTGCGGAACTTGACCTGGAAGGCAGCGGGGTCGGCGGCGAGCAGCTCACCGAAGGCGGTGTCGAACACGTCGAGGATCTCTTCGGCGCGCTGCTCGTCGGTCGTCGCGGGGACCGCCATGGCGGGTTCCTCCTGGTGCACGGGTGGTACGGGCTCTGCCGGACTGGACGCCGGACCTGCGCCCCTGGTTCTGCAACGCCCGACCGTACCGCTGCGTGCCCCGGATCTGTCACCCGTGGGACGTAGGATTCAAAGCTGCCCCCCTCCCCCCGCCGCCAGGAGACCAGCGCCGTGACCAAGACGCCGTTCACGCACCTGCACGTCCACACCCAGTACTCGCTGCTGGACGGTGCCGCGCGGCTGAAGGACATGTTCAACGCGTGCAACGAGATGGGCATGACGCACATCGCCATGTCCGACCACGGCAACCTGCACGGGGCCTACGACTTCTTCCACTCCGCCCAGAAGGCGGGCATCACGCCGATCATCGGCATCGAGGCGTACGTCGCCCCCGAGTCCCGGCGCAACAAGCGCCGCATCCAGTGGGGCCAGCCCCACCAGAAGCGCGACGACGTCTCCGGTTCCGGCGGTTACACCCACAAGACGATCTGGGCGGCGAACGCCACCGGCCTGCACAACCTCTTCCGGCTGTCCTCCGACGCCTACGCCGAGGGCTGGCTCACCAAGTGGCCGCGCATGGACAAGGAGACCATCAGCAAGTGGTCCGAGGGCCTGATCGCCTCCACCGGCTGCCCCTCCGGTGAGCTGCAGACCCGGCTGCGCCTCGGCCAGTTCGACGAGGCCCTGAAGTCGGCCTCCGAGTACCAGGACATCTTCGGCAAGGACCGCTACTTCCTGGAGCTGATGGACCACGGCATCGAGATCGAGCGCCGGGTCCGCGACGGACTGCTGGAGATCGGCAAGAAGCTCGGCATCCCGCCGCTGGTGACGAACGACTCGCACTACACCTACGCCAGCGAGGCCGCCGCCCACGACGCCCTGCTGTGCATCCAGACCGGCAAGAACCTCTCGGACCCCGACCGCTTCCGCTTCGACGGCTCCGGCTACTACCTGAAGTCGACCGACGAGATGTACGCCATCGACTCCTCGGACGCCTGGCAGGAGGGCTGCGCCAACACCAAGCTGGTCGCGGACCAGGTCGACACCGAGGGCATGTTCACGTTCCGGAACCTGATGCCGAAGTTCGACATCCCGGACGGCTACACCGAGGTCACCTGGTTCCGCGAGGAGACCATGCGCGGCATGCACCGCCGCTTCCCCGGGGGCATCCCCGAGGACCGCATGAAGCAGGTCGAGTACGAGATGGACACGATCATCTCGATGGGCTTCCCGGGCTACTTCCTCGTCGTCGCCGACTTCATCATGTGGGCCAAGAACCAGGGCATCGCGGTCGGCCCCGGCCGAGGCTCCGCGGCCGGCTCGATCGTCGCCTACGCCATGGGCATCACCGACCTCGACCCCATCCCGCACGGCCTGATCTTCGAGCGCTTCCTCAACCCGGAGCGCGTCTCCATGCCCGACGTCGACATCGACTTCGACGAGCGCCGGCGCGTCGAGGTGATCCGGTACGTGACGGAGAAGTACGGCCAGGACAAGGTCGCCATGATCGGCACCTACGGCACCATCAAGGCCAAGAACGCGATCAAGGACTCGGCGCGCGTCCTGGGCTACCCGTACGCCATGGGCGACCGCCTCACCAAGGCCATGCCCGCCGACGTCCTCGGCAAGGGCATCCCGCTCTCCGGCATCCTCGACCCCTCGCACCCCCGCTACAGCGAGGCCGGCGAGATCCGCAGCATGTACGAGAACGAACCCGACGTGAAGAAGGTCATCGACACCGCCCGCGGTGTGGAGGGCCTGGTCCGCCAGATGGGCGTGCACGCCGCCGGCGTGATCATGTCCAGCGAGACCATCACCGACCACGTTCCCGTCTGGGTGCGGCACACCGACGGCGTCACCATCACCCAGTGGGACTACCCGAGCTGCGAGTCGCTCGGCCTGCTGAAGATGGACTTCCTCGGCCTGCGCAACCTCACGATCATGGACGACGCCGTCAAGATGGTGAAGGCCAACAAGGGGATCGACATCGACCTCCTGGCCCTCCCGCTCGACGACCCCAAGACCTTCGAGCTGCTCGGCCGGGGCGACACCCTCGGCGTCTTCCAGTTCGACGGCGGACCCATGCGCTCCCTGCTGCGCCTGATGAAGCCCGACAACTTCGAAGACATCTCCGCCGTGTCGGCCCTGTACCGCCCGGGCCCGATGGGCATGAACTCCCACACCAACTACGCCCTGCGCAAGAACAAGCAGCAGGAGATCACCCCGATCCACCCCGAGCTGGAGAAGCCGCTCGAAGAGGTGCTCGCGGTCACCTACGGCCTGATCGTCTACCAGGAGCAGGTCCAGAAGGCCGCCCAGATCATCGCCGGCTACTCGCTCGGCGAGGCCGACATCCTGCGCCGCGTCATGGGCAAGAAGAAGCCCGAGGAACTGGCGAAGAACTTCACGATCTTCCAGGAGGGCGCCCGCAAGAACGGCTACTCCGACGAGGCCATCCAGAAGCTCTGGGACGTCCTGGTCCCCTTCGCCGGCTACGCCTTCAACAAGGCCCACTCGGCCGCGTACGGCCTGGTCTCCTACTGGACCGCCTACCTCAAGGCGAACTACCCGGCCGAGTACATGGCGGGCCTGCTCACCTCGGTCAAGGACGACAAGGACAAGTCCGCGATCTACCTGAACGAGTGCCGCCGCATGGGCATCAAGGTGCTCCCGCCGAACGTCAACGAGTCCGAGTCGAACTTCGCCGCCCAGGGCGACGACGTGATCCTCTTCGGCCTCACCGCCGTCCGCAACGTCGGCCAGAACGTCGTCGACTCGATCATCAAGACCAGGAAGGCCAAGGGGAAGTACTCCTCCTTCCCCGACTTCCTCGACAAGGTCGAGGCCGTCGTCTGCAACAAGCGGACCATCGAGTCGCTGATCAAGGCCGGCGCCTACGACGAGATGGGCCACACCCGCAAGGGCCTGGTCGCCCACCACGAGTCCATGATCGACAACGTGGTCGCCGTCAAGCGCAAGGAGGCGGAGGGACAGTTCGACCTCTTCGGCGGAATGGGTGACGAGGACAGCGGCGACGAGCCCGGCTTCGGCCTCGACGTGGAGTTCTCCGACGTCGAGTGGGAGAAGTCCTACCTGCTCGCCCAGGAGCGCGAGATGCTCGGCCTCTACGTCTCCGACCACCCGCTCTTCGGCCTGGAGCACGTCCTCTCCGACAAGACGGACGCCGGTATCTCCCAGCTCACCGGCGGCGAGCACTCCGACGGCGCCGTCGTCACCATCGGCGGCATCATCTCCGGCCTCCAGCGCAAGATGACCAAGCAGGGCAACGCCTGGGCCATCGCCACCGTCGAGGACCTGGCCGGCTCCATCGAGTGCATGTTCTTCCCCGCGACCTACCAGCTCGTCTCCACCCAGCTGGTCGAGGACACCGTCGTCTTCGTCAAGGGCCGCCTCGACAAGCGCGAGGACGTCCCCCGCCTGGTCGCCATGGAGATGATGGTCCCCGACCTCTCCTCCGCCGGCACCAACGCGCCCGTGGTCCTGACCATCCCCACGGTCAAGGTCACACCCCCGATGGTGACCCGTCTGGGGGAGATCCTGCGCCACCACAAGGGCAACACCGAGGTGCGGATCAAGCTCCAGGGGCCGCGGACGACCACCGTGCTGCGCCTCGACCGGCACCGCGTACAGCCCGACCCGGCCCTCTTCGGCGACCTCAAGGTCCTGCTCGGACCGTCCTGCCTGGCCGGATAGCCGCGGCCCGGCGGGACAGCCCGCTGGCCGCCACGCACGACGAAGGGCCTGCCCGGTGCTGCCGGGCAGGCCCTTCGCCACTTGCGGTCTTCACAGACCGACGCGGAGGACGTCAGCGGGGGACGTCAGCAGGGGACGTCAGTTGTGGCCGAACTTCTTCTGCTTGCTCTTGTGGGCCAGGTCCATGGGACTCGGCGCCTGGGACGGCTGCTCGTGGGAATCCGACGAGCGCGACATGTCCTGTCCGGACGAGCGGGTCTGCTGCTTCGCCGGCTGCTTCTGGTTCTTGTTCTTGGCCATGGTGGAGCCTCCGTGAGGGTCTAGGGGCCAGGACCGCCTTCACCCTCACACAGCGCCAGAAACCGCGCATTTTGGATCATTGCTGCGCGTAGCCGAGAGCGGCTGCCCGCCGCCGCGTGAGATCCGCCACGCCGATGATCGAGTTCCGGCCTTCAACACCCTTGAGGTCGGGCAGACTCGGGGAACCCCGGAAAACGACATGGGGACCCCAGGGAAGAGGGTGGAACGCGTGGACCGCTGCGTCGTCCTGGTGGACGCCGGCTACCTGCTGGGCGCCGCCGCCAGCCTTCTCGCCGGGGAGCCCTCCCGCTCCCGGATCACCGTCGACCATGCCGCCCTCATCCAGGGCCTGCGCGAGCGGGCCGAAGCCGACACCGAGCAGCCCCTGCTGCGCATCTACTGGTTCGACGGCGCACCCGACCGGGTGCCCCAGCCCGAACACCGCAGGCTGCGCGTCATGTCCCGCGTCACCGTCCGCCTCGGCGCCCTGACCCGCAGCGACGGCCGCTGGGCCCAGAAGGGCGTCGACGCCGCCATGCACGCCGAGCTCACCGAGCTCGCCCGCAACCGCGCCTGCTCCGACGTGGTCCTCGTGACCGGCGACGGCGACCTGCTGCCTGGCCTGATGTCCGCCAAGGAGCACGGCGTCGCCGTCCATCTGTGGGCCGTCCAGGCCGCCGACGGCGACTACAACCAGTCCGAGGACCTCGTCGCCGAAGCCGACGAACGCCGCGTCCTCGACCGCGCCTGGATCACCCGGGCCGTCCGCGCCAAGGACCTCACCGGACTCTGCTCCCCGCCGCCCGCACCCCGCCCCGACATCGCCGCCATCCTCTCGGCGCCGCTGCCCGAGGCCGCACTCGCCGAGGCCGCCCGAAACGGCGCCGCCGCCCCCGCGGACGACGACGGGGAGGGCGTCCCCGTACCGGCGCCCACCACCCCCGGCGGAAAGACCGTCCCCACGCCCAAGGACCTCGCCGGAGCCCTGCGCGCCCCCGGCGCGCACAGCGGCCCGCACGCCGCCGCGAGCAGCGCGCCCGCCCCCGCCAGCGCCCTGCGATGGTCCTCCGACAAGGGCTGGATCGACCGCGCGGGACCCCTCGGCGAACCCGCCGAGACCGCCTCCCTGCCCACCCTCGCCCAGCTCACCAGCGCCGAACAGCGCTGGGCGGACCGCGAGGAGGACATCACCACCGTCGGCGGCGACCCGTTCGAGGTGGGACAGGTGTTCGCCCGGCGCTGGATGGAGCGCCTCCCGGAGACCGTGCACCTGCAGAAACTGGCCACCATGTACCCGCGCATCCCGCACCGGATCGACGGCGAGCTGCTGCGCTACGCCGCCCGCTTCGGCCTGCTCGCGCACAAGGACGACCAGATCGACGAGCACGACCGCTACGCCATCCGCGCCGGGTTCTGGAGGGAGATCGACGTCCGCGCCGCCGCCGAGCACGTCGCGGCGGTACCGGCCGCCGCGCCCGGAACCGCACCCGCCGACCTGCCCGCCCCGCTGACCCCGGCGGCCGAGTAGGGGCGGGAACCCCGTAGGCTGCTCCCTCGTGAGTACGGGCACAGCACAGGCGCAGGACAGCACGGCGGCGGCCGCGGGAGCGGCGCCGGACGTGGTCTGCGCGGTGCGTGACCTGGTCAAGACGTACCCCGCGGTACGCGGCCGGCGCGGAGCCCCCGCCCTGCCCGAGACCCGCGCCAACGACGGCGTCACCCTCGACGTCCGGCGCGGCGAGATCTTCGGCCTGCTCGGCCCCAACGGCGCCGGAAAGTCCACCCTGGTCCGCCAGCTCACCGGCCTGATGCGGCCCGACTCGGGCACCGTGACCCTCCTCGGCCACGACCTCGTACGCCACCCCGGACGCGCCTCCCGCCTGCTCGCCTACCTCGGGCAGGAGTCCACGGCGCTGGACGAGCTCACGGTGGCACTGGCCGCCGAGACCACCGGGCGGCTGCGCGGACTCGACCTGCGCGCGGCCAGGACGGCGCGCGACGCCGTGCTGGAGGAACTCGGGCTGACCGCGATCGCCGAGCGGCCCCTGAAGAAGCTCTCCGGCGGCCAGCGGCGCCTCGCCTGCTTCGCCACCGCGCTCGTGGGGGAGCGGCCCGTACTGGTCCTCGACGAACCCACCACCGGCATGGACCCCGTGGCCCGGCGGGCCGTGTGGGCGGCCGTGGACCGGCGCCGCGCACAGCACGGCGCGACCGTCCTGCTCGTCACCCACAACGTCATCGAGGCCGAGACCGTCCTCGACCGGGTCGCCGTCATCGACCAGGGCAGGGTCATCGCCTGCGACACGCCGGCCGCGCTGAAGGCGAAGGTCTCGGGCGAGGTCCGGCTGGAACTGGTGTGGCGCGACAGCGCTCCGCTGGAGGTACCGGAGGTCGCCCGGCTGCACACCCGGGCCGCCGAGTCGGGGCGCCGCTGGGTACTGCGGCTGGCGCCGGACGAGGCGCGGGCTGCGGTGGCCGCCGTCACCGGGGGCCCCGCCTTCGCCGCGCTCGACGACTTCACCCTGGCCACCCCCAGCCTCGAAGACGTGTACCTGGCCCTCGGCGGCAGGACGAAAGGGCTGGTGAAGTCGTGAGCGACCGCTCGACCGGAGCCGTCCGGGCCGCGCTCGCGCCCGACGCCGCGGCGCCACCCGCGCCGGTGGTGTCGCCGGCCGGCGACACCACGGACTGCGCACCGGCACCGGCACCCCAGCCCGCGCCGCTGGCGCCCGGCGCGCGGTTCTTCCCCTCGCTGGCCGCCGTCTACCGGGCGCAGCTGTCCCGGGCGCGGGTGGCGCGGATACCGCTGCTGTTCGTGGCCACCTTCCAGTCCGTCGGGATCATGATCCTGATGCGGGGCGTCGTCGACGGGGGCTCGGAGGCCCGCGCCGTCGTGGCCGGCTCCTCGGTGCTCGTCGTCGCCTTCGTCGCGCTGAACCTGCTCGCCCAGTACTTCGGGCAGCTGCGGGCCGGCGGCGGACTCGACCACTACGCCACCCTGCCGGTGCCGCCCGCCTCGGTGGTGCTGGGCACGGCCGCCGCGTACGCCTCCTTCACGCTGCCGGGGACGCTGGTCACCGCGCTCTTCGGATGCCTGCTCTTCGGCCTGCCGATCGGCGGCCTGTGGATCCTGGCCGCCGTCGTGCCGCTGGCCGGGGCCGCGCTGGCCGGGCTCGGCGCGGCGCTGGGGCTGCTGGCACCGCGCCAGGAGCTGGCCACCCTCGCCGGACAGCTCGGCATGTCGGCGGCGCTGCTGCTCGGGGTGCTGCCGCCCGAGCGGATGCCGGCCCTCATCGTGTGGGCGCGGGACCTGCTGCCGTCCACATACGGGGTGGAGGCGTTCGCGCGGACCTTCGAACCGGAGCCTGACTGGGCAGCCGTCGCCGTCGACCTCGGCGTGTGCGCGGCCGTCGGGGTCGCCTCCCTGGCGGTCGCGACCTGGGCGTACC
This sequence comes from Streptomyces sp. NPDC060232, assembly GCF_042726555.1. Taxonomy (NCBI): domain Bacteria; kingdom Bacillati; phylum Actinomycetota; class Actinomycetes; order Kitasatosporales; family Streptomycetaceae; genus Streptomyces; species Streptomyces sp. NPDC060232. Next base: position 22,510 of record NZ_JBHXAG010000042.1, read on the forward strand.
GGCGGGCTTCGGTGCGCTGACGCGGTCCGCCCACGCCGCAGCCGGGTACACCTGGCACGATGTGGGGGTGACCGAAGCCGTGACCCCGCAGTCCCCGTTCGACCCGCCGCCCTCGCCGCCCGAGAAGCCGGATGACACCGCCGCGGGCATCACGCCGGCGGACGTCCGCGACGGGGCCGTCGTGGCCCTGGCGGTCGGGGTGGCCGGACTGCTCCTCGGACTGCTGTGGGTGTGGCTGGCGCCGCGCGTGCAGTACGTCTCCAACGGGGAGGCGGTGTTCCTGCGCAACAGCGAGAGCGAAGCGCGGATCGCCGCCGACGGGACCTTCTTCCTGCTGTCGGTGGGGCTGGGCCTGCTCAGCGCCGTCGGCACGTTCCTGTGGCGCCGGGCCGGCGGCGTGCCGCTGGTGATCGGGCTCGCCGTCGGGTCCGGCTTCGCCGCGCTCGCCGGGTGGCGGTTCGGGCTGTGGCTCGGGACCTCGTCGTCCGACCTGGCCGCCCTCGCGGCCGCGGCCGGCAAGGGGGTGCCGTTCGACGCGCCGCTGGAGCTGATGGCGCACGGGGCGCTGCTGGCCTGGCCGATGACCGCCGTGCTGCTGCACCTGGGCTTCACCGCGCTGTGGACGCCGCGGGATCCGGAGCCGGATCCGCTGGCCGGGTGGAGCGGGTACTACCAGCCGGCGCCGCCGGCGGCGGCCGAGCGGTCGCTGCCGCCCACCGACACCGGGCCGACTGCGTCGGAGGCCCCGCGCGCCTGACCCCTCCGGGGTGGTCGGCCGCTGGACCCGCCGCTGCGCGGAGCCTGTCCCCGCCCCGCCCTTTCTCCGTTTCCCGGGACTGCGCCCCGGTCCCCGCCGGGCGCTGCCCTGGCCCGCGCCTCGAAAGTCGGCGGGGCTGGAAGGGGGCCCGGTGGCCGGGGAGGGGACTAGGGTCTGTATCGGGTTGCCCCGCGGGGCAACCCGATACAGACCCTACGGGCGGGCGATCGTGGCCAGGGTGGCCGAGGTGAGGGTGGCCAGGTCCGTCGGAGAGAGTTCGACCTCCAGGCCGCGGCGGCCCGCCGAGCAGCAGATCGTGGGGTGCGTCGTCGCGGACTCGTCGATCACCGTGCGCAGCCGCTTGCGCTGCCCCAGCGGGGAGATGCCGCCGCGGACGTAGCCCGTGGTGCGCTCCGCCAGGGCCGGATCGGCCATCGCCGCCCGCTTGCCGCCCACCGCCGTCGCCAGGGCCTTCAGGTCCAGCGACCCCGAGACCGGGACCACCGCCACCGTCAGGACGCCGTCCACGTCCGCCACGAGCGTCTTGAAGACCTGCGTCGGCGAGACGCCCATGGCCTCCGCCGCCTCCTCGCCGTACGAGGGGTGCGCCGGGTCGTGCTCGTACGCGTGCGTGGTGAAGGCGACCCCGGCCGCCGTCAGGGCCACGACCGCCGGTGTGCCGGCCGCCTGCTTCGTCTTCTTCGCCATCGGTCCCCCGTCGGTCGCGCTCGTCAGTTGGGGCTGGTCGGAGCCCTGGTCAGTTCCACCGCCGGCAGCGACGGCAGGTGGCGGATCACCGCAGTCTCCGTGCGCAGCAGCTTCAGCTCCTCCGCCAGCCGCGTCGCCGTGTCCGGCGCCTGCAGCAGCCGCTGCCTCGCCGGGATGTCCAGCACCGCCGCCGCGGCCACCAGGTAGGAGACCACCGACGGCTCGTCGGGGAGGTCCGCGCCCGTCAGGGACCGCTCGCGGGCCCCCGCCAGCCGCTTCTGGTAGTTGCGGAAGGCCCGCAGCACGCCCTCCGCGAGGACCCCGGCACCGTCGCCCGCGTCCTCCGGGAGCTCCTCCAGCTCGGCCGTCAGGAAGGGCCCCGAGGAATCGACCGACAGCAGCCGGACCCGCGTCGTACCGGTCGCGAGGACCTCGAAGCTGCCGTCGCCCCGCTCCCGGATCGTCGCCGCCTCCGCGACGCAGCCCACCCGGTGGAACGCCTGGATCGGATCCGAGCCGAAGCCCGCCGCCGGGCCCCGATCGGGCAGCGACGTCGGGTCCGGCAGGCCGGGCGCGGTCGGGGCGACCTCCCGGCCGTCGCGGATCGCGACGACCGCGAAACGGCGCGGCTCGTCCTCACCCGTCTTCAGCAGCTCGCGCATCATGGCGCGATAACGCTCCTCGAAGACGTTCAGCGGGAGCACGAGTCCCGGGAACAGCACCGAGTTCAGCGGGAAGAGGGGCAGGCGAACGGTGGTCACGACGCACAGCGTAATCGTCCGCGGACGCGCCCCGTCACCCCCGCCGCAGCAGCCGGGAGGCCCCCGCCGCCACCGTCGTGGCCAGGATCCAGCCCATGATGACGAGACCCGCCGCCCCCCACTGCCAGCCGCCCGCCAGTTTCCATTGCCCCTGCTGGCCGAGGTCGATCACCGGGAGCAGCAGATCCAGGGCGTATAGCGGGGCGTTCCACTCCGGATGCTCGTCCTTCTTGATCGCCGGCGGGTCGAGCTGGGAGAACAGCAGCGCCCCCGCCGCCCACAGCACCGCCATCCACAGCGCGGCCCGCCCGGGCCGGTAGCCGTAGACCACCGTCCAGTCCTGCAGGTACCCCCACGCCTTCGGCCCCGGCGGCAGCGTGGCCCGGCGCCGCCGCTGCTTGGCCAGCAGCACCTCGCGCGCGTCCGCGTCCTCGCCGCTGGCCCGCAGTACGGCCGCCAGCCGCTCGTACGGCCCCGGCGAGTACTCGGGGGTGGCCGCCTCCAGCCAGGCCAGCCTGCGGGACAGGGGGAAGTGGCCGCGGGGCGCGATGTCCTCGTACTCGAAACCCTCGATGGACAGCCCGCCCGGGCCCGGCCAGCTCGTGGAGGTGTCGACGAGCTTGACCACCTTGGCCCCGGACACCACCACCCGGCCGCGAGCCGGCCCCTCACCGACGAAGCGGAACTCCGGCGTCTGGATCCGGCGCAGGGATATCTCCTGCTCGTCCGTGAGCTGGAACCGCGCGCCGTAGAAGTCGATGGCGTCCCCGAACCGGCCGTCGTCCAGCCGCAGCCCGCCCCGGCACTCGAACGGCTGCGCCCGCTGCCCCGGCATCGGCGTCCGGCCCAGCCCGTACGGGGGAGTGGAGGAGCCCGAGCCGCCGCGCCCGTAGCCCATGGCGATCGCGGTCAGGTACAAGGTCCGCTCCACGGTCAGCTGCGGCGCGTTCAGCGCGTACCGCCCGGACGGATTGCACAGCCGGGCCCCGCGCAGGTTCATCGACACGCCGACCTTCGCGCCGCGCAGGCTCACCTCCCCGTACGCCTCCAGCAGCTCGCCCTGGAAGTCCTGCGCGACCGACATCCCGTCGGCGGCGATCGCCCGGCCCTTGTTGTCCCGCTGCACCACCGCCTGGCTGACCAGCAGGTCGGTGCCGATCTGCGCGTCGGTCAGCCGGATCCCGCGCGCCACCCGGCAGCGCGGCACGTGCAGATCGCCCTCCGTGTGCAGCCGGGCCGCCTCTAGCCGCGGGATCGCACAGTTGACCAGGCGCAACGTGCCGAAGCGGGCCTCGGACAGCTGGATCTCGCTGTCGAAGCGGCAGGACCGCAGCTCCACGTACGGAGCAACGGCCCCACCGGACAGATCCAGCCGCCCGGTGATCCGTACGCCGCGCAGCTTCAGGGAGGCCACCCGGCCCGGCACCGGCGGCGGACCGTGCAGCAGCAGCAGCGCCACCACACCGGCTCGGACGCTGCGCCCCGACCCCCAGACGTGGTCGCCGTGCGGATCGTCCACGTCGGCGGCGCGCGCACTGAGGTCACAGACGCTGCCCGTGCGGAAGGCGTCCCACATACGGCGCTCGGAGGCGCTGAGATCCGCCGGACACCCGTCCGCGCCCGCCTCGGTCACCGCGGTCCCCCTCCGCCGTCGTGTACGTGTACGCGAACGCTAACGGGCACCTGTGACGTCCGGGGCGTGTATCAGCCAGTGATACGGGCGGACGGTGGCACGAATCGGTCTGAGAGAATTGGGAGGTGATCTCTCGTATCGACCTGCGCGGTGACGCCCTCCCCGAGGGCGGCGCCCTGCGCGACCTGCTGCCCCGTGCCGAGTTCGACGTGGAAGCCGCCCTGGAGAAGGTGCGGCCCATCTGCGAGGACGTCCATCATCGTGGCACGGCGGCGCTGATCGAGTACGCGCAGAAATTCGACGGGGTGACGCTGGAGCAGGTCAGGGTGCCCGCGGAGGCGCTCGCGACCGCCCTCGACGAGCTCGACCCGGCCGTCCGCGCGGCCCTGGAGGAGTCGATCCGGCGCGCCCGGATCGTGCACCGCGAACAGCGCCGCACCGAGCACACCACCCAGGTGGTCCCCGGCGGCACCGTGACCGAGAAATGGGTTCCGGTGGAACGCGTGGGGCTGTATGCCCCGGGCGGCCGCTCGGTGTACCCGTCCTCCGTCGTCATGAACGTCGTACCGGCCCAGGAGGCGGGCGTCGAGTCGATCGCGCTCGCGTCCCCGCCGCAGAAGCCAGCTTTTGAAGGTGACCCGGCCGGCGGACTGCCGCACCCCACCATCCTGGCCGCGTGCGCGCTGCTCGGCGTGGACGAGGTGTACGCGGTCGGCGGAGCCCAGGCCGTCGCGATGTTCGCCTACGGCACCGAGGACTGCCTTCCCGCCAACATGGTCACCGGCCCCGGCAACATCTGGGTCGCCGCCGCCAAGCGCTACTTCACCGGCAGGATCGGCATCGACACCGAGGCCGGCCCGACCGAGATCGCCGTCCTCGCCGACTCCACGGCCGACCCCGTGCACGTCGCCGCCGACCTCATCAGCCAGGCCGAGCACGACCCGCTGGCCGCGGCCGTCCTCGTCACGGACTCCGCGGAGCTCGCCGACGCCGTCGAGAAGGAGCTGGAGCCGCAGGTCGCCGCGACCAAGCACGTCGAGGACCGGATCAAGCCCGCCCTCGCCGGCAAGCAGTCCGCGATCGTGCTGGTCGACAGCCTGGAGGACGGCCTCAAGGTCGTCGACGCCTACGGCGCCGAGCACCTGGAGATCCAGACCGCCGACGCCGCCGCCTGGGCAGCCCGCGTCCGCAACGCCGGCGCGATCTTCGTCGGCCCGTGGGCCCCGGTCTCCCTCGGCGACTACTGCGCCGGCTCCAACCACGTACTGCCCACCGGCGGCTGCGCCTGCCACTCCTCGGGGCTGTCCGTGCAGTCCTTCCTGCGCGGCATCCACATCGTCGACTACACCCGCGACGCCCTCGCCGAGGTCACCCACCACGTGGTGACCCTCGCCGAGGCCGAGGACCTGCCCGCCCACGGCGCCGCCCTCAAGGCACGCTTCGGATGGAAGGTCCCCACCCCGTGAGCATCGGAATCGACGACCTCCCCATCCGGGACGAACTGCGCGGCAAGAGCCCGTACGGCGCCCCGCAGCTCGACGTCCCCGTCCAGCTGAACACCAACGAGAACCCCTACGAGCTCCCCCCGGAGCTCGTCGCGCGCATCGCCGAGCGCGTCGCCGACGCCGCCCGCACCCTCAACCGCTACCCGGACCGGGACGCGGTCGAGCTGCGCACCGAACTGGCCGCCTACCTCACCCGTACCGGCAAGCACCCGGTCGCGCGGGAGAACGTATGGGCCGCCAACGGCTCCAACGAGGTCATCCAGCAACTGCTGCAGACCTTCGGCGGGCCCGGCCGCACCGCGATCGGCTTCGAGCCCTCCTACTCCATGCACGCGCTGATCTCCCGCGGCACCGGCACGGGGTGGATCTCCGGCCCGCGCCGCGAGGACTTCCGCCTCGACGTGGAGGCCGCCGAGCGGGCCATCGCCGAGCACGCCCCCGACGTCGTCTTCATCACCTCGCCCAACAACCCCACGGGCACCGCGGTCGACGCGGAGACCGTCCTGGCCCTCTACGAGGCGGCCCAGGCGGCCAAGCCCTCCCTCGTCATCGTCGACGAGGCCTACGTGGAGTTCAGCCACCGGGACTCGCTGCTGCCCCTCATCGAGGGCCGCCCCAACATGGTGATCTCCCGGACCATGTCCAAGGCCTTCGGCGCGGCCGGCCTGCGCCTGGGCTACCTGGCCGCACACCCCGCCGTCGTCGACGCCGTACAGCTGGTGCGCCTGCCGTACCACCTGTCCGCCGTCACCCAGGCCACGGCACTCGCCGCCCTGGAGCACACCGACACCCTGCTCGGCTACGTCGAGCAGCTCAAGGCCGAGCGGGACCGCCTCGTCACCGAACTGCGCGCCATCGGCTACGAGGTCACCGAGTCCGACGCGAACTTCATCCAGTTCGGCACGTTCGAGGACTCCCACACCGCCTGGCAGAAGATCCTCGACCACGGGGTCCTGGTCCGGGACAACGGCGTACCCGGCCGGCTGCGGGTCACCGCCGGCACCCCGGCAGAGAACGACGCGTTCCTGGAAGCGGTTCGCGCACTGAAGAAGGAGCAGCACGCATGAGCCGCATCGGACGGGTCGAACGGACCACCAAGGAGACCTCCGTCGTCGTCGAGATAAACCTCGACGGAACCGGCCAGGTCGACGTCTCGACGGGCGTGGGCTTCTACGACCACATGCTCGACCAGCTCGGCCGCCACGGCCTCTTCGACCTCACCGTCAAGACCGACGGCGACCTGCACATCGACTCCCACCACACCATCGAGGACACCGCCCTCGCGCTCGGCGCCGCCTTCAAGCAGGCCCTCGGCGACAAGGTGGGCATCTACCGCTTCGGCAACTGCACCGTGCCGCTCGACGAGTCCCTCGCCCAGGTCACCGTCGACCTGTCCGGCCGCCCCTACCTCGTGCACACCGAGCCCGAGAACATGGCGCCGATGATCGGCTCCTACGACACGACGATGACCCGGCACATCCTGGAGTCCTTCGTCGCGCAGGCCCAGATCGCCCTGCACGTCCACGTCCCCTACGGCCGCAACGCCCACCACATCGTGGAGTGCCAGTTCAAGGCCCTCGCCCGCGCGCTGCGCTACGCCGCCGAGTTCGACCCGCGCGCCGCCGGCATCCTGCCCTCCACGAAGGGCGCCCTCTAGCAGTGAACGGGCTGAACACCATCCTGATCGTCCTCGGCCTGTTCCTGGCCGGGGGCGTCTACTCCTTCCAGAAGCAGCAGATGCCCAAATCGGTCGTGGTCCTGCTCGCCATCGCCTCCGCGATGTGCCTGGCGGCCGGAGTCCTGCGGATCCAAGGAATCTGGGAATGAGCACAGCACGCCCCACCAAGAAGGTCGTCGTCCTCGACTACGGCTTCGGCAACGTCCGCTCCGCCGAACGCGCCCTCGCCCGCGTCGGCGCGGACGTCGAGATCACCCGCGACTACGACAAGGCCATGGACGCCGACGGACTCCTCGTTCCCGGCGTCGGCGCCTTCTCCGCCTGCATGCAGGGCCTCAAGGACGTCCGCGGCGACTGGATCATCGGCCGCCGGCTCTCCGGCGGCCGCCCGGTCATGGGCATCTGCGTCGGCATGCAGATCCTCTTCGAACGCGGCATCGAGCACGGCGTGGAGACCGAAGGCCTCGACGAGTGGCCCGGCACGGTCGGCCCACTCAAGGCCCCGATCGTCCCCCACATGGGATGGAACACCGTCGAGGCCCCGGCCGACAGCCAGGCCTTCGCCGGGCTGGACGCCGACGCCCGGTTCTACTTCGTGCACTCCTACGCGGCCCGCGACTGGAGCCTGGAAGTCACCAACCCGCTGATCCGCGCCCCCAAGGTCACCTGGGCCACCCACGGCGAGCGCTTCGTCGCGGCGGTGGAGAACGGGGCCCTGTGGGCCACCCAGTTCCACCCCGAGAAGTCCGGCGACGCCGGCGCCCAGCTCCTCACCAACTGGATCGAGACCCTCTGATGACCGCACCCACGCTCGAACTCCTCCCCGCGGTCGACGTGCGCGACGGCCAGGCCGTCCGCCTCGTCCACGGAGTCTCCGGCAGCGAGACCTCTTACGGCTCCCCGCTGCAGGCAGCCCTCGCCTGGCAGGCCGCCGGCGCCGAATGGCTCCACCTCGTCGACCTGGACGCCGCCTTCGGCACCGGCGACAACCGCGCCCTGGTCGCCGAGATCACCCGCGCCATGGACATCAAGGTCGAGCTGTCCGGCGGCATCCGCGACGACGCCTCGCTCGCCGCGGCCCTCGCCACCGGCTGCACCCGCGTCAACCTCGGCACCGCCGCCCTGGAGACCCCCGAGTGGGCCGCCAAGGCCATCGCCGAGCACGGCGACAAGATCGCCATCGGCCTCGACGTACGCGGCACCACCCTCAAGGGCCGCGGCTGGACCAGCGAGGGCGGCGACCTGTACGAGACCCTCGCCCGCCTCGACTCCGAGGGCTGCGCCCGCTACGTCGTCACCGACATCGGCAAGGACGGCACGCTCACCGGCCCCAACCTGGAGCTGCTGAAGAACGTCTGCGCCGCCACCGACCGGCCCGTCGTCGCCTCCGGCGGCGTCTCCTCGCTGGACGACCTGCGGGCCCTGTCCGAACTGGTGCCGCTGGGCGTCGAGGGCGCGATCGTCGGCAAAGCCCTGTACGCCAAGGCCTTCACCCTGGAAGAAGCCCTGAAGGTGGTCTCCGCATGAGTTCCGACGCCGTACGCCGCATCTCCTCCGGCGGCCCCTACGAGGACGTCATCGCCTACTCCCGCGCCGTGCAGCTCCCGAACGGGCTCGTGATCGTCTCCGGCTGCACCGCGGCCGAAGCGGGCGGCCCGTACGACCAGGCCGTCGCCGCCTTCGGCGTCGCCTTCAAGGCCCTCGCCCAGGCCGGCCTCGGCTCCGAGGACGTCGTCCGCACCCGCATGTACCTGACGCACGCCCGCGACGTGGACGAGGTGGGCCGCGCCCACAAGGAACTCTTCGACGCGGTCCGCCCGGCCGCGACGATGCTCATCGTCTCCGGCTTCGTCGACCCGTCGATGGTCGTCGAGGTGGAGGTCGAGGCGTACAAGGCGGTGCCCGCATGAGCCTCGCCGTACGCGTGATCCCCTGCCTGGACGTGGACAACGGCCGGGTCGTCAAGGGCGTCAACTTCCAGAACCTGCGCGACGCGGGCGACCCGGTGGAGATGGCCAAGCTGTACGACGCCGAAGGCGCCGACGAGCTGACCTTCCTCGACATCACCGCGTCCTCCGGGAACCGCGAGACCACCTACGACGTGGTGCGGCGCACCGCCGAGCAGGTCTTCATCCCGCTGACCGTGGGCGGCGGCGTCCGCACGGCCGACGACGTGGACAAGCTCCTGCGCGCGGGTGCGGACAAGGTGGGCGTGAACACCGCCGCCATTGCCCGCCCCGAGCTGATCCAGGAGATCGCGGAGCGGTTCGGACGGCAGGTCCTCGTGCTGTCCGTGGACGCGCGCCGCACCGCCGCCGGGACCTTCGAGGTCACCACGCACGGTGGGCGGCAGGGCACCGGCATCGACGCGGTCGAGTGGGCGCACCGGGCCGCGGAACTGGGCGCGGGCGAGATCCTGCTCAACTCGATGGACGCGGACGGCACCAAGGACGGCTACGACGTCGAGATGATCGCGGCGGTCCGCAAGCACGTCACCGTGCCGGTGATCGCCTCGGGCGGCGCGGGCCGCCTGGCCGATTTCGCCCCGGCGATCGCGGCGGGTGCGGATGCGGTGCTGGCGGCGTCGGTGTTCCACTTCGGCGATCTCCGGATCGCCGACGTGAAGTCGGCCCTCCGCGAAGCGGGCCACCCGGTCCGCTGACCTTCGCCTCCGGCGCGGCCTGCCGAGTTCCGGGGCCGTGCCCGCGTTCCCGGGTGCGAGCCGTTCCGCGGGTGCGGGCCGGTGGTCGCGCCTCAAGCGCCGGCGGGGCTGGGGGGTGGTGTCCCTGGTCGGGGTCGGGAGTGGGGGGTGGGGGGGG
>NZ_JBHXAG010000043.1:0-29634 GCF_042726555.1 Streptomyces sp. NPDC060232
CGCCGACGCTCCGCGTCGACTCCCTCCTCCGCCTTGGATCCGACGGCACCAGACACCGCTCCTTCTCCCGCGCCGGAACTCCAGACAGGACCTAGGAAGCTTCGGGGCCGGTCCCCCGGCCGGCGACGGCCGGGGGACCCACCACTCGACGTGAACGGACGGCTTGGTCAGCACTTGCCGTTCGTGCGGACCGCGGCGCAGGCCGCAGTCATCTTGATCGTCTGCTTGATGGTCTGCTTGATGACCGCCTTGCTGACGACGCGCGAGGCGATGCCCGCGGCGGGGGACAGCTGCGTCTCGGCCGGGTCGGCGGAAACGGTCACACGGGCGTCGAGGTGGAACTCGTCCATCGGTACTGCACCTTTCGTCTCACAACAGGGACCGCCTCCCGTAGCGGAACACCGGAAGGCGTTCCGGCGGCGGCCCGAAGACGAAGTTACCGACGGGTCAGATGCGGCTGTACCCGCCGGATTTCCTTTTCCTTCCCCGCCGTTCGGCGGGGAGGCCAGTCCGGTCCGCGGGTCAGCGCGCTTGGAGGGCGTCCAGTCCCACGGCCATGCAGAGGGCGAGGACCCGGTCGAGCGAGGGATCCTGGACACGGATGACGTAGCGGTCCCGGATGCCCCACTTCCGTTCGACGGACAGGACGGGCTCCCCTTCCCGCACGAAGTCGAAGTGGTAGACGAACGGCACGGGCGGCACCGGGACGACCGGGACGACGAGGTCGAGGACCTCCCACCCGCGCCGGGCCAGGGCGACCCCGAGCCGCCGCTCCTTGCCGACCGCGGGCGCCCCGTCCCCCTGGCTCAGGTGCCAGGTGGACCGTATGAGCGAGGCCTTGACGTCTTTGCGGAAGGCACCGACGACCTCGCCGTCGGCGCGGGTGACGTCATACGTGCATCCGAAGTCGACGACCTGGCGGGCCTTGAACCCGCCGAGCTCGCGGGTCCGGTCCTCGCCGTTCCAGAGGGTCAGCTCCTCCTTGAGCGCGAACCGCTTCTGTTCGGCGAACGCGAGCACCTCCCCGCCGTCAGGCGCCGTGACCACGTAGCGGTTGACCAGTGGGGTGATCTTCTGCGTCATCAGGTATTCGCTCAAGTGCTCCATATGGGAACCCTAGGAAGCCCCTGGGCCCCCTTCGCTACGCCTGAGGGAGGATCGCCACCCCGCCGATCGGAGGGTGGAGCTCGCCGGCCGGTGGGTATGCGGGTCCGCCGACACCTTTACCGACCAGTGACTCAGCTCACATCCGGTTCCTGTCAGGAATCGGGTCCCTGTCCCGCTCACATCACCGAGAGCCCAGCGGAGCGAACCGACAGGAGCATCACATGAAGCACCGCATCGTCGTCCTCGGCGCCGGCTATGCCGGGACCTACGTGGCCGGGAACCTGGCCCGTCGGCTGTCTCCGGCGGACACCGAGATCACCGTGGTCAACGCCGCGGCGGAGTTCGTCGAGCGGCTGCGGCTCCATCAGGTCGCGGCCGGCCAGGAGATCGAAACCCAGAAGCTCGCCGACATCTTCGCGGGCACGGGGGTACGGCTGCGCCTGGCGCGTGTCACCGCTGTCGACCCCGAGCGCCAGGTCGTCACGGTGGCCGGCGCCGACGGCGGCGAGGAACTCGGCTACGACACGCTTCTCTACGCGCTCGGCAGCCACAGTGACGACCGGCGCGTCCCCGGGGTGGCCGAGCATGCCTTCGACGTGGCTGCCCGGCCCTCGGCGCTGCGCCTGCGCGAGCGCCTGGGCGGCCTGCGGGAAGGCGGGAACGTGGTGGTCGTCGGCGACGGTCCGACCGGCATCGAGACCGCCACCGAGATCGCCGAATCCCGGCCCGGCCTGTCGCTCACACTGGTCGCCCGCGGCGAGCTGGGCGCCCAGCTCTCCGACGGAGCCCGTGGCCACCTGCGCCGGGCCTGCGATCGGCTGGGCATCACCGTCCTGGAACACACCTGCGTCGAAGCCGTCGAAGCGGCACGGGTGCTGTGCGCCGACGGCGCCGCCCTGCCGTCCGACGCGACCGTGTGGACGGCAGGGTTCGCGGTCGACCCGATCGCTGCCGCTGCCGGCCTGGAGGTCACCGGGAACGGCCGGATCGTCGTGGACCGCACCATGCGATCGGTCTCGCACCCGAACGTCTACGCCGCCGGCGACAGCGTCTACGCCGTCGGCGACAACGGCCGGCCGCTGCCGATGTCCTGCGCCACGGCCGGCTACACCGGAATGCAGGCCATGAAGGCCATCGTGGGACGCCTCACCGGCAGCAAGGTCGCACACGTCAGGCTGGACTACCCGGGCAACCACATCAGCCTCGGGCGGCAGGACGCGATCCTGCAGATGGTCGACCACGAAGCGCAGGCGAAGCCGACGTACATGGGCGGCCGGAAGGCTGCACGGATCAAGGCGGGCATCCTCAAGCTGTCGCTGTGGACCAACTCGCACCCGACCTTCTGCATGCCCAAGCGCAAGCGCCGCCTGGCCGCCGCGTCGGATCTGTCCGCCGCGCACGCGGTCCCGTACGCGCCGGACGCCCCCGCTGACACAGCGGTCGCGTAGCCGCCTAGGGTGGTCCGCGTGGACAGCACCGTCAGTGACGGCTTCGACACCGGTCGGTTCGAGGCCAGCCGGAACCGGCTGGCCTCGCTCGCGTACCGTCTGCTCGGCTCGGCCTCCGACGCCGAGGACGCCGTGCAGGACGCGTTCCTGCGGTGGCAGGCCGCCGACCGGGAGCGGATCGACGTGCCGGAAGCATGGCTGACCAAGGTCGTCACCAACCTGTGCCTCGACCGGCTCCGCTCGGCACAGGTGCGCCACGAGCGAGCGGCCGGCGCATGGCTGCCCGAACCGCTCCTCCAGGGCGACCCGATGCTCGGCCCGGCCGACACCTTCGAGCAGCGCGAATCGGTGACCTTGGCCGTCCTGACCCTGATGGAGCGACTGTCACCGGTGGAGCGGGCCGTCTACGTCCTGCGCGAGGCCTTCTCGTACAGCCACGCCGAGATGGCCCAGATCCTCGACATCACCGAGTCGGCGAGCCAGCAGCACGTCCACCGGGCCCGGATCCGGGTTGCCGCCGAGCGCCGCCGAGGCGGTGAGGCCGACCCGGCCTCCGCGCGTCGGGTCGTCGAGGAGTTCCTCGCCGCCGCCGCGTCGGGGCGCACCGAACGGCTGGTGGCGCTGCTCACCGACGACGTGGTGGCACTCTCGGACGGCGCCGGTTTGGCCAGACGGCTGTTGCGCTACACCACGCCCCAGCAGGTTGCCTCCTCCGTGCGGGCCGGCTTCAAGCCGACGCCGGCGAAGCGGCGGCTGGCCGGCGGCTCGCCCGTGTTCCATTTCGTGCCGGTCAACGGCTCCCCGGCCGTCCTCGCCGTGGTCGGCCAGCGGGTCGTGGGCGCCGTGGCGTTCGAAGTCAGTGACGGCAAGGTCGTGTCCCTGCGCGGCATAGGGGCAGCGGTCCGGCTCGCGCGCCTCAACCAGGCCTGGCGGCAGCACGAACCCGACGCGCCGGTCATCGCCGCATGGTGACCGGATCGGCTGACCAGGTCTCCGGGCGTACGTGCCCGGCTGCTACGTCGGCAGGGCACGACCGGGCGGGTCAGCCGGTGCGGCGGGAGCGGGAAAGGGCCCGCAGGCCGAGCACCGTGCCGATCAGACCCAGCAGCAGGGCCACGTAGGCCCCGCCCAGCCCGTTGCCGGTGCCGAGTCCGCCGCCGGCGGTGACCGCGACCAGAGCGCCGAGGGCCATGGCGATCAGCCCCGCGACCAAGGCCGTTGTGGCCCCCAGCGACCCGCCGGCGGTGCCGAGGCGACCGGCGGGTCGTGTCAGCGCGAGCACGGCGACGACCACGGCGGCCAGCCCCAGCAGCCCGCCGGTGGCGGCGCCGAGCCGTCCGATACCGAAGTCGGTGACGGCGGCGGCGACGGGCTGGGCCGAGGCGTGCGCCGCCGCTGGTGTGGCAAGACCGGGCCCGGCGAGCAGGGCGGTCGCGGAGGCGGCGAACAGGCGACGAGCGGACATACGGGGTGCTCCTTGTCTTCCCGGGACTGGATGTGGTGCGAGCATGTCGGCCGGGCCCCCGGCAGGTCGTCCAGCAGGCGCGGACACTTCGCGCTACCACGGGCGCGGCAGGCGCCGCCGAGCTACTGCGTGCGTGGTAGTCGCCGCTCGTCCGCGGGCGGGATTCGCCCGCCGCGGCCTCGGGCTACGGTGCGCGCATGAGCAGAAGGCGGTTGCGCGTTCGGGCGGGTCTCAGGGACTGGCTGATCGCCGTAGGCGTGGCGGCGGCGCTGCTGGTCACCGGTCTGTCGGGGCATCGCGCCGCAACGGGCCCCGATTTGCTCGGCTATGGGCTGTTGGCGGTGGGCGGCCTGGCGCTGGCCGCCGGCCGCCGGGCTCCGGTGGCCGTCCTCGCGGTCACCGGGCTGTGCGCGGTGGGGTACCAGGCGGCAGGGTTCGACGTGGCCGCCGTCGCGTTCCTCTTCGCGGTGTACGCGGCCGTGCGAGCGGGACACCGCATCGTCACGGTGGCGGTGAGCGTGGCCGTGCTGGCCTCTCTCCCCCTCGCGGCTCTCGTATCGGGCCTGCACGACACGGGCGAGGCGTTCGCGCAGGCCCGGGGCGCCCTCCAGATCGCCTGGCTCATCGCCGCCGGCGCCGCCGGCGAAGCTCTGCGCCAGGCCGAACAGCGGGCCGACGAAGCCGAGCGCACCCGCGAGGAGACCGCGCGGCGCCGCGCCGACGAAGAGAGGCTGCACATCGCCCGGGAGCTTCACGATTCGCTCACCCACCAGATCTCGGTCATCAAGGTGCAGTCCGAAGCCGCCGTCCACGTGGCCCGTAAGCGCGGCGAATCGGTCCCGGAGGCCCTCCTGGCCATCCGGGAGGCCGGCCGGGAGGCGTCCCGGGAGCTCCGCGCGACCCTGGAGGCGCTGCGCGACGACGACACCACCCCGCCGCACGGGCTCGATCACGTCACCGAACTCGTCGAGCGAGCCGCCAAGAGCGGCCTGGCGACGACGCTGACGATCGAGGGCCGGCGACACGACGTGCCAACCGCGGTGGGCAGGACCGCCTACCGGGTCGTGCAGGAATCGCTGACCAACATCGCCCGTCACGCGGACGCCGGCACGGCATCGGTCCACATCGACTACCGGCCGGACACCCTCGCCGTCCGCATCGACGACGACGGCAAAGCCACCCCGGACAGCGCGCCGCAGCCCGGCATCGGGCTCCTCGGGATGCGCGAACGCGTCACCGCCCTCGGCGGCCGGCTCCGCGCCGAACCGAGGAGCGGGGGCGGCTTCACCGTCCAGGCCGAACTCCCCGTGGAGAGAGCATCGTGATCCGTGTCCTGCTGATCGACGACCAGCCGCTCATCCGCAGCGGATTCCGCGCGTTCCTCGACCTCGAAGACGACATCGAGGTCGTGGCCGAAGCCGCCAACGGTCAGGAAGGCCTGGAACTCGCCGGAGTCCACCTGCCCGACATCGCACTCATCGACATCCAGATGCCGGTCCTCGACGGCATCGAGACGACCCGGCGCATCGCAGCCGACCCCGCCCTCGCCGCGATGCACGTCGTCATCCTGACCAACTACGGCCTGGACGAACACGTCTTCAACGCCCTCCGTGCCGGCGCCGCCGGATTCCTCGTCAAGGACATCCTCCCGGACGACTTCCTGCACGCCGTACGCGTCGCA
Organism: Streptomyces sp. NPDC060232; assembly: GCF_042726555.1. Classification (NCBI taxonomy): domain Bacteria; kingdom Bacillati; phylum Actinomycetota; class Actinomycetes; order Kitasatosporales; family Streptomycetaceae; genus Streptomyces; species Streptomyces sp. NPDC060232. The sequence continues at coordinate 5,702 of NZ_JBHXAG010000043.1, forward strand.
GCGCGCGGCGACGCCCTCCTCTCACCCTCGATCACCCGCAAGCTGATCAACCGGTACGTCACCCAGCCGCCCCCCACCTCCAGCGGCACCGGCAAGCCTCTGGAGGAGCTGACCGGCCGCGAACGCGAGGCCGTCGCCCTGGTCGCGCACGGCCTGTCCAACGACGAGATCGCGGCGCGCATGGTGATCAGCCCACTGACCGCGAAGACCCACGTCAACCGGGCCATGACCAAACTCCGCGCCCGCGACCGCGCCCAGCTCGTGGTCCTCGCCTACGAATCCGGCCTGGTCATCCCCCGCAGCTCGCCACCCCTGGTGCTGTGACCGCCAAGGTTCACCGGGTCGCGGCGCCCGGCACGGCGCCTCGCCGGGCGTGGGCGCGCGTGATGCGGCGTACGGGAAGGGGCCCGCTGAGGAAGGAGGTCGTCAGGACCTGAGGGAACGGGCCCGTGCGCTCAAGCCGGGCAGGCCGGCCCCGAAGGGCCGCGGACAGCGCAGGGCTGCCGCCATGGGTACGCAGGCACACGGGCAACGGGATGCGCGGGGACCGCTGTTCACCGCCGCTACGGGCACGATGTGGCACGGCCTTCCGTCATCCACGCCATTCGAACATGAGAAGCGTCGCGTCGTCCGAGGTGGTGTCGCCGCGTGCCTTCTTGAGGGTGTGGGACAGGTCCCTGGCCACCGTGCGGATCCCGTGGTCGGCCTGCTCCAGCTGGTTCACCCAGTCGATCAGCTGCTCCTCGCCGAACAGTTCCTGCCCGCTCTCGTGTTCTTCGACCAGGCCGTCGGTGAAGCACAGGACGCGGTCGCCCGGCTCCAGCGCCACCGTGCTGACCTGCGGCTGGGCTCCTCCGAAGCCGACGGGGAGGGTCGTGGGGCTGTCCAGACGGCGTATGACGCGGTGCGCGCGGATCAGTATCGGCGCGGGGTGCCCTGCGTTGACCCACTGGAGACGCCCCGTGTCCGTGTCCAGGCGCATCATCTGGGCGGTCACGAAGTGGTCCGGGTCGAACTGCTCGGCGACGGCCCGGTCCATGAAGAGGTAGATCTCGGACAGTTCGATGCTGATCCGGCGGGCGTGGCGGTACGCGCCGATGGCCACCGTGGCCATCGTGGCCGCGTCCAGGCCGTGCCCCATGGCGTCGACCATGGCCAGGTGCAGGACGTCGCGGTTCAGGGCGTAGTCGAAGCTGTCCCCCGCCACGGCGTAGGCGGGCTCCAGGACTCCGGCGACCGCGACGTGCGGCATCACCATCGACAGCGGGGGCAGCAGGGACCACTGGATCTCCGCTGCGACGCTCATCGGTTTGTTGCGGCGGGTGCGGAAGAAGAGGTCGGTGTAGCCGTTCTTGGTCTGGAGCAGGTCGGCCGCCAGGCCCGCGATCCTGCGCAGGAGGCGGCGGGCGTCGTCGTCGATCCCATCCAGGGTGACCGACATGACCCCCACCTGGTCGCCGCCGTCCAGCAGGGGCAGATGGACCCGAACGCCGTCGGCCGTCGGGACCTCGACGGAGCGCGACTCCAGGAAGCACCGGCCGGCTTCGGACCCGTCGATGGGCTGCGGATCCCCGGCGGCCGCGCCGTCGGCGGGCAGGGGGACCAGCTGTTGCTGTCCGTAGTCCTGGAGCAGGATCTGTGGTGTGCGGCTCCCCATCCGGGCCAGGGTCTCCGCAACCAGCGGGCCGACCAGATGGGGAGGCAGCTCGTGCGCCCGGTCCAGGAGCATCCCGAGCAGTTCCTCCCCGAAGCTCTCCGAGCGGTCCGGGTCCACGGGGCCTCCGACGGTCATCCTGTTGCCTCCAACCGGACGGCGGGTCGGCGTCCGGCTGCACGGGCGGATGGCCTCCAGGATGCGCCCCGGCGACCGGGCACGCCACACAGCTTCCCCGCCCGGCGGGCTCCACGACCCGGATTCCCCGGTGGGTCGGCGCCGGCGCCGCGGAGGTCCCGTGGCGTGTCCTTCGGATCAGGCCGGGCCCGTGGCCGTCCCTTCCTCCTCGGCCTCCATGTGCCTGATTCCCTCGTGGGTGAGGGTGACCATCGCGGGTGTGTTGCCGGGCTCCCAGTCGACGGTGATCAGTCCTTCGCCCGCCAGGTAGGTACAGGCGGCGGCCAGGTCCTGTTCCGGTACGTGCAGGTCGCGCCGCAGCTGTGCTCCGGTGATGCCGAGGAGGCGGTTGCCTTCGACGGCTTCGTACAGGACCCGGAGCACCTGTTCGCGGTAGGTCCTGCGTTCGCGCAGCGTGGCCATGACTGCATCCTTTCGCGTGCGGGGGTGGGGGCCGGGGCCTGTCCGGTCAGGGCCTCTCAGATCTCGTCGGAGTGGACGGCGGTGGTGCCGCCCGGGGTCCTGCTGGTGGCCAGCCAGGAGCGGGCGGGGCCGGCGGGTGTCGCCGTGTCCACGGTGAGGTGGAGGCGGGTGTTGCCGTCGAGGGCCGGGTAGCTGCGCTGTTCCGTTCCTGCGAAACAGCGGCGGAGCGCTTCCGCGACTGCTCGGGCGGCTTCGGGCGTGTGCGCGATGATCCGGACCTCGGCGAGCCCGAGCGACGGCGGTGTCTGGCTCTCGATGTACGTCACGTGGGCGTGGTTCCCTTCGGGGCGGGCGTGAGGCCGGCAGGCCGGGGCGCCGTGGCGCCCCGGCCGCTGCCCCCGGTCGGAGGAAGGTCTGTTCCTCACCGGTCGGCATCCGTGTGGCGGGCTCGACGACCGGTGTCGTCCGGCAGGCCGGGAGGCCTCGGCAGGGGGGCGCCGAAGCGGTAGGCCGTGATCCGGGCGTCGTGCTGAGCGTTGAGCAGATGGATCCAGCTCATTCCGACGCCGATCATGAGGACGATCGCCGCGATGAGGACGAGGGTCCCCACGGAACTCACCTCCAGCCGTTCGCGGACAGCGGGAGGGCGCTTCGTCCGAACGGCTCCCCGAAGCTTCGTCCGAACGGCTCCCCGAAGGGGGACATGCAGGCCCCGCCCTCGCCCTCCCAGGCGGCTTCCCGGCTGCGCGCGTCGCGGGCGCCGCGTCCGATGACGGATTCGTTGGCCATCAGGACGCCGGCGGTCAGGACGCTGCCCGGGATCGCCGCGGCGGTCATCAGGCGGGCCGCAGCCGCGGGTGCGGTCTCGGGCGGGACGACGAGGAGGTCCCAGCGGCCGACGGTGTAGGAGAGCAGGATCAGCTTGTCGGGGTCCTGTTCGGTGAACCACCCCACGTGCAGCACACGCCCGTCCACGGCGACCGTGTGCGGTACGACGGGCCACCGGGCGGGATTCACGGTGACGCGGGTGACGCGGCCCCAGGGTTCCTCCAGGGCGGCGACGAGCGGTGGCAGCTCGGCTTCGAGGTCGCGGGAGTAGGGCCACCAGGCGCCGTCCAACTGGCCGAGAAGCGTGGTTTTCGGGGTGAGGGACAAGCGAGCCGGGGACTCTGCGGCGAGGTCGCGGGGCGCGGTCCGGTCGAGGGTGGTGGTCATGGTGTGGACCTGCCCCCGGACTGCCCGTCGGCAGCCCGGTTTTTAGGCGATCACCGGAAACGACACCCGCGTGGAAGCCGGTGTGCGAAGAACTCCCGGTGCTTTCAGGGTACGCCTGTTCGGCTTGGTTCGGGCCTTCTGGCCAGGTGTTTTCCGGCAGGCGGGGGTGGGGGCGGCGGGAGTACGGTGATAGGAGCACCGGTCTGCGGACGTCGTCCGAACGGTATCGGTGCCCACCTGCGACGCAGTACGGCCGCAGCCCCTGGACGGGTGACCCACATGGCGGACTCCGAGACCCCCCGCACGCCCCCGATGCTCCTGCCGGACGCGATCCATCATGCGATCCAGCCCGGCGCTGCCGTGCTGCGGCTGGAGACCACGCGGTCCCGGGAGGGGCCCCTCGACGGTGCGTGGTGGCCGCGCACACACGACATCGAGGCCGAGCTGCCCGCGCTGATCAGCGCGTTGACCGAGCACCTCGGGCCCATCACCCGGGTCGGCGTGGACGCGGCCGCCTGGAACGCCCTCCCCACCCGCCTGGTCGTCGACGGCCAGGTCGTGCACCTCGACTCCGACCCGGTCGGCGACGGCACCGTGCTCATCACGCGCGGCCACAACGACCACTTCGCCCTGCTGGTGGTCCCCCCGGACACCGCCGCCGACGCCGCCCGGGAAGCGATGGCCCGCGCCGTCCGCGCCGACAACATCACGCAGGCCGCTCAGATCCTCATCGCCACCACACCTGTCCCGACAGACACGAGTCCTGGACCGGCAGCGACATCCGGCTGAAGGCGCACCGAGACGCACTGAACACCGCGCTCCGGCCGGGCGATCCCCGTCATTCATTTATTGCAACCGAAAAATATGGTCGGCCGGGTGAGATGCAAAACGACGTCCGGGTCGCTCTGCGCCCGGCGCGAATCACCGTGCATGACGTGGAGCCAAGGCGGATCCGGCTGCCCTGGCCGTGGCAGTCTTCTCGCCAGCGCAAGGTTCTCGGAGTGGAGGTATGCGCCCCGTGGGTGTCACTGTCAATCCCACTGTCAGCAGGCGCCGACTGGGGTCGGAGCTACGTCGGCTCCGGGAGATCAGCGGTATGACGACGCAGTAGGTGGCGGCGCGCCTGTTGATTTCCCAGCCCAAGATCAGTCTGCTGGAGAACGGCCGTCGCATCATCAGGCCACGCGATGTGCGAGATCTCTGTACGGAGTCCGGGATCAGCGGCGTGTTGAGGGTCTGATGCAGATGGCCAGGGAATCGGGTCGGCAGGGCTGGTGGAACACCTACGACGACATCCCGTACGCCGCCTACATCGGCCTGGAGACCGAGGCGGCCGCGGTCCGGTGCTACGAGCCTCTGGTGATCCCCGGCCTGCTGCAGACCCCCGCCTACGCTCGGGCGGTCATCGCAGGAACGATCCCTCACGCCACTGCCGAACAGGCCGCCACACGCCTCAAGGTACGGATGCGGCGCCAGGACCGGCTGCGCACCCCGGGTAGTCCGATGCGCTTATGGGTCGTGCTGGACGCGTCGGCGCTGTGGCGCGTCGTGGGCAGCCGCGAGGTCATGCGCGAACAGCTGGAGCATCTGACCCACCTCAGCGCCGAGCCGCACATCACCATGCAGGTTCTCCCTCACGATGTGGGTGCGCACCCGGGGGTCTCGGGACAGTTCACGCTGCTCGATTTCGCCGAGGCCACCGATGGCAGCGTGGTGTATCTGGAGAGGTTCACCAGCGACCTCTATCTGGAAAAACGATCCGACGTGCGACGCTACAGCGACATGTACGCGCACTTGCAGGCCCGGGCGCTGAGCCCGGACGGTACCCGGAGTTTTGTCGAGGAAGTCATCAAGGTGTACACCGGCCCGGAATCACCGCCAGATGTCCGCGCGCTGACCCTGCCGAGCCGGTGAGCGCCGTGCGATACAAGCCCGTTCGGGCGCCGAGTCGGCTGCCCCGTTCAAGCCGGACCGCCGGCGAGCGGGTTTGTGACCACGCGAGCGAACGCCACCGGCCACTGAGCCCTCGGACGACGTGTCCTGGGGCTCAGCCGCCGAACGGCGGACCGGACGGCATGTGTCGTTGATCGGGCTCCAGCCCCTGCCTGCCATGGGCAGGCCTCAGTCGGGCGGTATGTGACAGGGCCCGGCCGGGTGACTGCGGACCGTCGGCCGGGCCCTGGGAGTGTGCGCGTGTGTTCTGGTCAGAGGTTCTCGTCGTGCAGGTCCTCTTCGCGCAGCAGGTCGTCCTCGCGGCGGCGCGAGGTCTCCTTCTGGCTCTGCTTCTGGCCCTGCTTGCGGGATGACTTGCCCGGCTGGGGGTGAGCGGGGTCTCCGGAGCGATGGTGCTCCTGCGCTTCGCTGCCCTTGCCCGGCGCTTTGGGCTTGTCCTGCGTACCGCCCATGACGGTGACTCCTTGATGCGTGGGGTACGGATTCCTCTCGGACGACGCTGACATGCCCCGTTACGGTCTGCATCATTTCGACTGCGAAGCGAGGCACGCGGGTGACGCCCGTCCCCGATGTGGCGGCGTCGGGAGGCGCGCCGGCCGATCGGTGCCGAGGATGGGCGCGATTCCCACCCGCCCCCTGCTGTCAGGAGCCCGTTTCATGCTGGAGCGAACGCTGTACAAGGACCGCACGGAAGTCACCTTCGTCCTGCCCGCCGACACCCCGCCCGGCGCCGTCAGCGTGGTGGGCGACTTCAACGACTGGCAGCCGGGTGCCCACACCCTGCGGCCGCGCAAGGACGGCAAGCGGTCCGTCACGGTCGAGCTGCCGAGCGAGAGCACGCATTCGTTCCGGTACCTGGCCGCCGGTGACTACTGGTTCAACGACGAGAGCGCCGGCGATCAGGAGGGCCCCAACAGCCGTCTGCACACCTGATGGACCAGACGCGGGGATCTGGCAACGCCCGCGCCGTTGACCGCCGAGACGTGTCCCGGCCCGCACTCCCAAGGCGGCAGGTGTGTGACGGCCCCTGACTCCGGGCCCGGCGTCACGCGGGCCGCCGTCGCCCGCGCAGGCCAGATGCTGCCTGGCATACCGATCATTCGGCGGTCCGCATGGCTGCTCAGCTCTGCTCAGCTCTGCTCGGACGCGAGCCCGGTGGCCGGCGTGGTGTCCTTCTGTGCAGGGGCGGCTCGATGCTCGGTGCCGGGTACGTAGGCCCTGCCCTGCGGAGGTACGGTTCCGGATCCCGCTGCTCGGCCGGGTGCCGGTCGCCGCATCCCTGTGCGCTGTGCTGCGCGTCGCCACAGGTGAGGCAGGAAGGCGTAGAAGCGGTCGGGAAGGAAGACGGCGTCCGCAACGATCATCGCGCCGGAGAAGAGGGGCAGCCCCAGGAGCACCGCGATGCCGATGTGCATGCCCAGCAGCACGGTCAGAACGGGGTACTTGAGCCGGCCGAAGAGCACGAAGGGGAAGGCGACCTGCAGGAGCACCGTCACGTAGCTGGCGATCGCGATCACCATCGGGTACTCGTCCACGAGGTGGGAGAGTGCGGGCCAGGGCTGGAAGAGTTCGAGGTTCAGGGCGTAGTGGAGAGCGGTGCCGCCGCCCCAGGTAGAGCCCTGGATCTTGTACAGGCCGGCTGATCCGTAGAGGAAGCAGACCTGTGCCGCGATGACGAGGATGCCGCAGTTGTGCACCACCGTGGTCAAGGTGATGCGAGCGGACCGGAGTTGCTGTGCGTACAGGCTCCCCACGGGTGCCGGCGCGTTGCCCGCGCGGGCTGTCCTGAGCCGCTCTCGGCGTGCGTCCAGCGACCAGCGCCGACCGCACGCGGTGAGGACGAGGTAGAGGGCCATCAGCAGGATCAGGTTGTCGCCCCCGTCCGTCATGAAGATCGACCTGGCATGGAAGGAGGTCACCACGACCGCGAAGAGGACGGACATGGCGCGGGTCCGCCAGCCCAGCATGAACAGCGCGGACGTGACGAGGGCCGTCACGTAGCAGAGCTCGAAGTAGGCGCGGCTGTCGGACAGGATCAGGATGCTGTTCCAGCCGGTCTGGTCGAAGAGCTGTTGCGCCAGCGCGGGTGTCCAGGGGGAGCCGGGGCCCCAGATCTCGTCACGGTGCGGGAACTCGCGCAGCAGGAAGACCAGGTAGAGCAGCCCGTAGCCGATGCGCAGAACCGACGCGGCGTAGAGGGAGATCGGCCGGTCGGTGAGAAGCACCCACAGACCGCCGATCCGGTCGAGGAGCCAGCGGTGGGCCGTACCGGCGATCGACGTCTCCTGGGCCGCAGGCAGGTGCGGCGTGGCCGCCGTGGAAGAGGGCTGGGGGATCTGCTCATTTCCCATGGGAGGTCACCTTCCACCAGGGCAGGAGCCGGTCCTCGATGGGTGCCGGCGGGCGGTTTCCGGCCGGTGCGCCGGGCGCAGCGACGGGCAGTGTGACGACCCGGAGCTGAACGAAGTCGAAAGCGCCGCCGTCGTTGTGGGCGGCGACGCGGTCCGCGGCGATGTTGCGCAGGTACGTCTGCAGCATCACGGCCCGCTCCGAGCGTGCTGTGTCGCTTCCCCCGTGTGTCTCGACGTAGGAGGTCCAGGCGCGGCGCAGAAGGTTCTGGGACGTGTGGCTCGGAAACGCGCTGTGGTCGACTGCGGAATGGTCAACGGCAGCCAGGTCGAACCAGGGGGTTACCTGCACCGATCCTTTGGAGTCGGTGTGTGCGGTTCTCGCCAGGATCTTTCGGTTGAAGGAGTCGGGGTCCGGGGCGAAGAGCCGCCAGTTCTGCTCGAAGAGCGGGAACACCCATCCGTTGACCTGCGAGCTGTACCGCTTCGATACGGGGTTGGAGGGGGCCACATGAAGGAACACCATGACGACATGGACCAGAGCCGTCAGCAGGCAGAGGGCTACGGCGGTGTGCAGCCCTGCTTTCACCGTACGAACGCCCATGGGTGACTTACCGGGTCTGACCGCTTCGTCATGACGCTGCCGGGGGACCGGACCGGAATCAGACTGATGGAGTTCCTTCACGTCCGCAGATTCAATTCCGCTCGACACCGCCCACCCGGTCTTTCTCATGTCTGCTGATCGCCTGAGGTCTCTGCGACTCTCACCGACGGCGCGCGGCGGATTCGATGAGGATTCCGCCGCGCGCCGTCACTCGATGAACGGGCTTCGTGCAGCCTGCTGCCTAGCCCTCGTGGCCCGCGGGCTTCTTGCCGTAGCCGAAGTGGTCGCCGGGCTTCCCGTCGTGGCCGTGCTCGTGGTCGTGGCCCGGCTTACCGGGTCCCTCGTCGTGCCCGTTGCCCGGGCCGCCGTGCTCCGGCCCGTGGTGCTCCACGCCGCCACCGTGGTCCGGCCCGCCATGGCCCGGGCCGCCGTGGTCAGGGCCGCCGGGCTGACCGCCGTGCCCGCCGGTGACGTTCCCACCGGTGATGGTCCCGCCGGTGGTGTTCCCCCCGGTGGTGTTCCCACCGGCCGTGTTCCCGGCCGTGTTGCCCGCGGTGTTTCCGGAGGTGTTGCCGGCGATGTTCCCCGAGGTGCCGCCGGACACGAGGTCGACGATCGGTCCGCCCAGGAGGCCACCACCGATCAGACCCACGGTCGTACCGGTCGTCGTGCCGGCGGTCGGCGTTCCGGCCGTCGTACCGGTCGTCGTTCCGGTGGTCGTTCCCGCGGTCGTTCCGGTGGTGGTGCCGGTCGTCGTTCCGCCGGTGGCGCAGCCGCCGAGGAAGATCCTGTTGTTGTTGAGCGTCACCTCGCCGTTACGGGCCAGCGCCCGGCCCTCGATGTTCGCCCCCTGGTTCACGAAGATGGAGGTCAGAGCCATGATGGTGCCGACAAAGGTGGAGGTGGTGCCGAGGGTCGCCGAACTCCCGATCTGCCAGAACACGTTGCACGGCGAAGCGCCGTTCGTCAGGAGGATCCGGCTGCTGGATGCCGTGGTCAGGGCTTCAGGAATCTGGAACACCCAGACCGAATTGGGGTTTCCCCCGGCGTTCAGTACCAGGTCGCCGGTGAGTCCGACACCGGACGTGGCCCTGTGGACGCCGGGAAGCAGCTCCTGGCCCCCGCCGATCCCTGCCGCGAGCACGAAGTCCGGTGCCTGGCCGCCCAACTGGCCGGCCGCCTGGTTGTACGCCACGACCAGATCGCTCTTGGCCTGAGCGGCCGCAGCGTCCGCGGCGTGCACTGCGCCGAGCACCAGTCCGGGCGGGAACCCGGTGATCGCCGGGTTCGGGTGCGTCCCGAGGTCGTGGTCGAGCACTGAGGGGCCGGTGTTCGTGACTCCCTGACCTGCCAGGACGGAGTAGCTGGCGGTGGTGCCCAGCGGTACGGGTGTCGCGATGGCCATTGCCTGCGTCGGCAGTCCGGCGACCATTACAGCGGCAACCGTGACGGCGACGGCCGAGGACAGCCAGCCGGACAGAGTGCGGCGCCGAGCCGCCTGGATTTTCAGCTTCATCAAGAGGCCATTTCCTGTGGGGGGCCGTGGCGTACCGGGCCCTACCGTTTGCCCGGAAAGCCCTGGTGTGTCGCTGCCGCATATTACGCAGGAAATTTCGCGCACCAGCAATGAGTAAGGCGGGGAGGGGGGGATGAATATAAACGCATTCCATGGCTGAAATCGCGCTGAAAATAATCAGACTCGCACTGTCGATCATCCGACATTGCCCCCGAATGGGCAGGGCTCGGTTAACTCGCAAGAGGCAGCGCCGCACACCTGCCCACATAGATCCAACCGCCGCACACGGGGATGTGCCGCCAGTCAGGTGATCTCGCTAACCCGCAGGGGCGGGCGTGGCGGCCGGTTCGTCGTCAATTCGCGCGGCTCTGGCGGTGCTGTCGGGTGCCCTCGCTGCGGACCGCCCAGGACAACAAGCAAGGAGTACGTGCTGCAAGTGCGTGGACGAGCGAGGCCTCGCCGCCACCACGGACGGGCTGTACCGCCGGCTCCTGCGCCTGCACGTCCTCCCCGGCTTCGGCGACCTCGACCTCGATGGGATCACCCGCCGACCGTGCGGACCCGGCGGGCCGAGCGCCTGGCCGCCATCGGGGCCACGACCGTCGCCAAGTCCCTACCGGCTGCTGAAGGCTTGACGCGGCCCCGGCTTATCGCGGCCTTCCTCGGGTGGCGGCGGCGCACCGTGGATTCATGAGCACGCCCACCTTGAAGCCACCGGCCTGGAATGAGCGCACGGTGGCGATGCAGCAGTCGCCGCCTACGAGAGGACGCTGGTTCCGGAGATGGCCCAGGAGGTCCCCCTGACGGGGCCGGGCACGCCGTGCCTGGTCCCTTCCCTGTGGTCAGGAGAGAGAAGTAGGCCTGCGGGGTGGTGGGACAGCGCGGAGGAGCTCCCACAGGGGGCGGGATCCGCTGGCCCACTGGGCGAGGAGGTGGCGGTCGACGAGGTGGAGGTGCTGGGACTCGGCGAAGGCACGTGCGGGTCCGGAGAAGCGGCCGTTGGTGAGCATGACCAGAACGTCGCCACCGTGAACCTGGCGGCCGGTGCCGTTGAGGACCTGGAGGTCGGGGGTGCCGACCGCGGATCCGGACCAGCCGGCCTTGCGGTGCTTGCACTGGATGACCCAGCGGCGGCCGTAGGGGTCGGTGGCCTTCACGTCCGCGCCGTTGTCGCCCCGCCCGCCGACCTTCTGAGCGTCGGAACAGCCATCGCGGTGCATGAGGTCCCGTATGGCGAACTCGAAGTCGTTGTAGTGCAGCGCGTCGAGGTGCTCGACGGCGTAACGCAGCCCCTGTGCCCGGACCCGCTCCCATCGGGCTGCTTCCTGGCGCCGCCGCAGCCACAGCCAGCCGGCACCGACTGCGGCGACCAAGATCAAGGCCAAGACCCAGGGATGGGCGGCCAGCCATGACAGGAGTGCCGTGATCATGCTGAAGGCCACTGCGGCCGCCAAGCCGAGCATCCACAGCTCCTGCGAGCCGGTGCTCTTGCGACGTCGGGCGCTGCTGCCGCGCTTGCGCCGCCTTGCGGGTGGGCGGCGGGTCACCGGCCGCTCGCCGTGCCGGGGAAGACGATCGGATAGGAGACCGTCGGCTCCGGCCGAGGTGCCGGCTGGTTCTCCCACGCCGGCCACTTGATCGGATAGATCGACGTCGACTGCGGTCGGGGTAACTCCTGTCCTGGCGCTGTGCCCGCCCCAGCCGTTGTGGAGCTGTTGCCGAAGATGAAGACCCCGGCGACGATCAGGCCCAGCAGCGCGGTTTCCCGGCGAGCCCCCGGCGGAAGCCGGAGATGCCCGCTGACCGTGGTGCCGTCCGACTTCACGTACGTATTGATCCAGGGCACAGGTGCATCCCCCTCGGTGGTCGCGTTGCGCTTCCCTGCGCAACTGGCCTATGAAAGCAGCTGCCACTGACAACACGTCACCCGACGGTCACCATTGGTGAACGCCTGCTGAATCGCCAACCCCTGCCCTCCCGGTGCGATGGGGGGGTGGCGCAGAGTGTCGTCGGGGCGGCCTGGCTGTGCGCGCCACGTCAACCGGCCTGCCTGGGAGAGTGGTTGCCGGCTCGGCTTGTGGTGGCGAATCCGCGACCGGTGGGCTCGTTCATGGTGCAGGTCACACGGGCTGCGCCTCGGGATGTTGGGGCACGTGGAGGCCCTTGTCCACCGGCGCCGACGGTACGCGTTCCTACCGCGACCGCTCTTCCGGGTGGCGCCATAGTGTCAAGGGCGGACGACGGTTTATGCTCGGGCTGTGCGAGCTGCGAGCGACCCCCTGACCGGCGACGAGAAGGCCGACCTGGACGATGCCCTCAAGGCCGTCCGCCGGGCCGAGCAGGCCCTTGCGCGGGCGCAGGCGCACCTCAATCGCACGGTCGGCCGGATCGGCTCCGCCGACCGCTACGGGCAGAAAGCTGCGGCAGGCCGCCGCGTCGGCTGGTCCCGCCAGTACGTCACCACCCTCGCCAACGCCTACCGTGCGGGCGAACTTGACCAGGAGGAGAGGAGCGAAGCCGCATGAGCACCGCGCCCCAGCCGTCCGCCATCCCGCAGCCGCCCGCCCAGCCCGAAGCGATCCGCGCCGCCCTCGCCCAGGTGGCCCCGCAGCTGCTGGCCGACTTCGACCGGGACCGCGCGGCCAGCACCGCCCGCGCGCGTGCCGACGTTTGCGCCATTCCCCTCCGCGCCTTCACGGAGGCATGGGCCGTCGAGGTGGCCATTGCCCGACACCCGGAGACCGCCGCCCGGCTTCGCGCGCTGGAGGCCCGCGCCGGAGAGGTCACCGGCCTTGGCGAGGCTCGGGACATCGCCGGCGAGATCAGCCGCATCCGCAACTCCGCCGCCGCCGAGGCCGGTCTCCGTACCGCCGGCGAGGACGCCCGGTGACCGATGACCGTTGGGTGTGGGAGTACGCCTTCCACGCCGAGGACGAGGCGAGCTACCCGAAAATTGTGCGCGACGAAGTGAAGGCCGTCGCCGACCAGATCATCGAACTGGCCAACCTTGGCGTCGCCCCGTCCGAACTCGGCGACCCCACCCCTGGAACGGTTCGGCGTCACATGCTCCCCTCCGGCGGGTGGTTCGAGACCCAGGCGCTCCCGCGGATGAGGCCGCGCCTCCTGGCCGTGGTCCTGGTCGTACCGCCGCCGCACCTGCTCTGACGCGAGAAGGGGCGGGTGGTACGGAGAGGGTGCGCAAGTGGTGCGGAACGCCTGGAGAGGTCCGCGCAACGAAGAAGGCCCAGCTCGCTGAAATGGGCCTTCTTGCAAGAGCGGATGACGGGAATCGAACCCGCGCTATAAACTTGGGAACCACCCTGCACTTGGGGGTGCGTATGGCTGCTGACCTGCGAAAACGACTGCGAGAGACGCGGGTCGCGTTGCCGTGTCGGATCCTTTGCCGACCGCTGTTTACCGCCCCTACTGGCACGTTGTGGCACGGCCCCTGAGTCCGACGTGAGAAAACCCTTGGCGCGCGTCGATGAGGTAGGTGGTCCCTGCACGACCTGGTGCGCGTCTGGCATGACCTCTTCGTCTCGAACGTGATCAGGAGCGCGAACCTGTAGCCCGCGGGTTCATCACCGTTGGCATTTCCGATTGCTGGACGAGCCGTGTGCCGCCAACGGCTTTTTTGCCGGTACTCCGCCGGTTGTCACCCGCACGCCGTTGGCTCCGGCGGTTCGAGGACACGCCGGACATCACGCCGTCGCTCACCGTGACTTAAACGGTAACATTCGGTGACGAATCGATCGGCGCCCTCGGGTTGTGGAAAGCGGGAGAATTGATCGCGCGAAGAGAACTTCTCGTAGCCGGGGCCGTTGGTGGGGCGACCCTGGTCCTTCCGGCACCCAATGGGGCGGTGGCACTCCCGAACGGGACCGCGGTGGCCCCGGGGGCCGGGTCTGCCCGTACATTCCCAGTCCCCACCCTGGACCCAACGACCATTCCGAAATACGTCACCAATCTGGTGATCCCGCCGGTGATGCCGAAGGCGCGCCACCCGCAGCGGCACGGCATCGACACGTACGTCATCGGCGTCCGGCAGTTCAGCCAGCAGGTACTGCCGCCCACTCTGCCGTCCACCACCGTGTGGGGGTACGGCTCGCTCGAGGACAAAACCACCTTCAACTACCCCTCGTTCACCATCGAGGCCAAGGCCGACCGGCCTGTCCGGGTCACCTGGGTGAACGATCTCGTCGACAGCCAAGGCGGTTTCCTCCCGCACTTGCTGGCGGTCGATCCCACCCTGCACTGGGCGAATCCGCCGGGTGGCAAGTCCGGGCGCGATTCCCGGCCGACGTTCACGTCGACGCCGGGTCCGTACACCGGACCCGTGCCGCTCGTCACTCATCTGCACGGTGGGCATTCCACCGAGGAGAGCGACGGCTACACCGAGGCGTGGTACTTGCCGCGCGCGAACAACATTCCCGCTGGATTCGCCACCGTGGGCTCGTTCTACGACGAGTTCAGGGAGAAGTTCGCCGAAGCGCACGGCCTGAAGTGGGAGCCGGGTACAGCGACCTTTCAGTACGCCAACGACCAGCGGGCGTCGGCCCTCTGGTTCCACGACCACACCCTGGGGATGACCCGGCTCAACGTCTACGCCGGACCCGCAGGGTTCTACCTGCTGCGCGGCGGCGAGTGCGACCTGCCCGAGGGGGTTCTGCCCGGACCGGCGCCCGCCTCCGGTGATGCGCCGGGCACCCGGTACCACGAGATCCCCCTGGCCATCCAGGACAGGTCGTTCAACTCGGACGGCTCGCTGTTCTACCCCACGAGCCGGGAATTCTTCGACGGGTTCGCGGGCCCGTACGTTCCCACCACCGATGTACCTCCCATCTGGAACCCCGAATTCTTCGCCAACACGATGGTGGTCAACGGCCGGACATGGCCGAAGTTCGAGGTCGAACCGCGCCGCTACCGGCTGCGCTTGCTCAATGGATGCAATGCCCGGTTCCTGATCCTGAAGATCGCGGACAGTCCGATCGTCCGGCCGGCCCGTTCGGCCGTTCCGTTCTGGCAGATCGGCAACGAAGGCGGATTCCTGCCCGAACCGGTGCAGCTGGAACGGCTGCTGTTGGCCAACGCGGAGCGGGCCGACGTGATCGTCGACTTCACCGGGATCGCGGAAGGCACCGAGCTGTACCTCATCAACGAGGGCGCGGACGAACCCTTCGGCCGGGGCGAACCAGGCGTGGACTTCCCTGTGGCGGATCCGGCCACCACCGGGCAGGTGATGAAATTCGTGGTCGGCC
Organism: Streptomyces sp. NPDC060232; assembly: GCF_042726555.1. Taxonomy (NCBI): domain Bacteria; kingdom Bacillati; phylum Actinomycetota; class Actinomycetes; order Kitasatosporales; family Streptomycetaceae; genus Streptomyces; species Streptomyces sp. NPDC060232. The sequence continues at coordinate 20,850 of NZ_JBHXAG010000043.1, forward strand.
CGCTGGTGGGCGAAGATGCGAGCGTCCTACCGGATCGGCTCCGGCTGCCCAGGATCAGGCCGCTCGGCGCGGCGAGCGTCACCCGACGGCTCTCCCTCAACGAGGTGAACTCCAGCAATCCCCTGGTTCCGCCGGGCACGCCGGTCCAGGCCATGCTCGGGACGGTCGACTCCGCCGGCAATCCGGTGTTGCTCGGCTGGGCCGACCCGGTCACGGAGAACCCGAGGCTGAACGCGACCGAAACGTGGGAGCTGCACAACTTCACTGTGGACGCCCACCCGATCCACATCCACGAGGTGGCGTTCGAGGTGGTTGACCGGCAGCCGTTCAACGGGGCATCCGTTCCGCCGGAGAGCTGGGAGCGTGGCTTCAAGGACACCGTGATCGCCTACCCGGGAGAAATCACCCGGGTGAAGGCCCGGTTCGACCACCCTGGTCGCTTCGTCTGGCACTGCCACATCGTCGAGCACGAGGACAACGAGATGATGCGGCCCTACCAGATCGGAGGCAGGCGAAAGAAGGGCCGCTGACAGGTCAGCGCCCGTGGTGTCTTCGGCGGCCCGCGTCGGCCAAGGCGAGCATGGAGTGCGCGGGCCTCGTCGTGGGTGCCCGCGTCGGCGGTCGGACGGCCTGCTCTTCGTGGGTTCTACGACCTTCATCACACCGGGCACACCCTCTCCATCAGGTCCGGGGCGACGCTGAAGGACGCGATGGTGCGGGCCGGCCGGTCCTCCGAGAAGGCCGCGTTGATCCACCAACACTCTGATCACGAGAGGCAGAAAGAGGTGGCGGCCGGCCTTGACGGGATGGTGCAAGCGGCTCGTCAGAAGGCCGCCGAGCGGGCCTGACGGGGAGGATGTGGTGCGCAAGTGGTGCGCGTCTACCAGTCAGGTCTAGACAACGACGAAGGCCCAGGTCGCTGACCTGGGCCTTCTCTCAAGAGCGGATGACGGGAATCGAACCCGCGCCATAAGCTTGGGAATCACTGCCACTGGGGCGGCGACCGCCGTGGCCACTGTGTGGGACCGCCTACGCTGCCAACGTCCATGGAGCGGCGCGGGGGCCGGGTGACGGCCTCGGCGAAGGCTGTCACCCGGTAGCGGCATCCGATCTCAGCGCGGGGGCGGTCGGGGGTGCGCCCCGCATGGGCGCGTCGTTCCTCGTCCCTCCACCACCGATCCGCTCATGCCATTCGGATCACGCCTGATCGGACGGGGCCGGGAGCGTGGCGAGTTCGCCCAGGATGCGGGCTGCCGGGGCCGGGTCGACCAGCCACTTGAGGTGGCTGCCCTCCAGTGTGCGGACGTCGTACGGGTTGTCCGGCGTCAGCTCGTCGCCCTCGCGGATCAGGCGGTCCTGTAGGGCGAGAGGCAGGCTCGTGTCGTCGGCCAGGCGGATGTAGGTCTTGGGGATGCGGCCCCAGGTCGCGGCCTGCGCGCGGTCGGCGGAGCCGCCGGCGTCCAGGTTCTCGTCGGGCTGGAAGGTGTTCAGGAAGGCGAGGAACTGCTCGTCGGTGCCGTCGGCGAGGAAGGCCGCCTTTAGCGCTGTGAGCGAGTTCGGGTCCGCGGTGCGGAAGTTGACGCGGAGCAGTCCGAGGTCGGCCGGGTTCGCGGCCAGCGCCGAAGCGAAGGCACCCGGGTCGACCGTGGCCATCTCCGGCTCGGCGTAGTAGTCGTTGACGTCGAGGTCGACGGGGCACCAGGCAGAGACATAGACGATGCGGTCGATGAGATCCGGGCGGGCGTTGGCCGCGGCCGTGACCGTGACACCGCCGCGGCTGTGGGCGACGAGGATCACGGGGCCGTTCCGCTGGGCCCGTTCGAGGATGCCGATCAGGTGCGCGGCGTTGTCGGCGAGCGTGACCCCCTTGATCGAGCCGGGCGCGGTGGCGAGCCCCTCGGGGTCCTGAGGCGACTGGTAGGAGCGGGTGAAGGTCGCCTGGAAACCGTGGCCGGGCAGGTCGACGGCGACCGAGCGGTACCCGAGGAGGCCGAGTTCCGCCTGAAGGGGGGCGAAGGAGAAGGAGTTCGCGAAGGCTCCGTGGACCAGTACGAACGTTGGTTGCATCTGTGTACTTACTTTCCAGTCGTGACGGGTGTCTGACGCAGGACCAGGCAGAGGAAGCCGAAGCTGTCCCGGTATCCGTGCAGCCACTCCGAGCGGGCGGTGGTGGCCGTTCGCAGTGCCTGTGCGCCGGCCGGATCGGCAGGGTGGTCCAGAGCCCAAGAGGCCAGCGAGCCCCAGCAGGCCCACTCGTAGGCGTCCAGCTCACTGCGGGTGCTGACATGGCCGTGGACAGGGGTCCATCCGTCGGCGACGACGCGGTCCACCGTGGTCGCCAGGTCGTCGAGGTCACCGAACATCTCGATGGCCTCCGGTGAAGGGGCGCAGTCCCAGAACGACTCACCGATCAGGACGCGGCCGCCGGGGGCCAGGTGCTTGCGGGCCGCCGCGAGGGTGGGGAGGAGACCGCCGAAGGCATGGGTGGCGCCGACGCTGATCACCAGGTCGAACGGCTGTGCAGAGACGAAGTCCGCGGCCTCCTGGTGGTGGAGGACCAGGCGCTCGTCGACCCCGAGCTTGCTCGCCGCCTGGCGGGCCTGCGTCAGGGCGACTTCGGAGACGTCGACGCCCTCCGCGTGCAGGTGCGGGCGCGTCGCCAGGGCGCGCAGGAGCCATTCCGCTGTGCCGCATCCGAGGTCGAGCACTCGCTCATCGCCTCGCGGGAGGCCGCGTTCGAGCAGCAGGCTGACCGAGTCGTCGTCGAGCGGAGACTTTATCGGGTGGTCGGCATGCGCGATGCCGGAGATCTGTTCGCGGCTCATCGGCGCCGCGTTCCCCGTGTCGAGGAGCAGCTTCGCGGCCACCGCCGTCCCGTCGGTGCGGATCGTGCATGCGACGGCCTTCGCCCGTGCTTCCGTCTCGGGGGTCAGGGCCGTCCTGAGGGCGTCCGACAGGGACTCGAAGGTAGGGGTCGGGCCGTCGTGGGCCGCTCCGATGCCCAGGTCTGCCACGCGGGCGGCCCAGTGCGGCTGGTCCACGAACTGGGGTACCACCACCTGGGGCGCGCCGGCCCGGGCGGCCGTCGTCGTCGTGCCCGCGCCGCCGTGATGGACAACTGCGGCCACCCGGCGGAACAGCGCCTGGTGGTTGACGTCGCCGACGGCGAAGCAGTCGTCCGCGTCGTCGACCAGGCCCAGGTCTGCCCAGCCGCGGGAGACGAGTACGCGCCGGCCCTGGGCGCGGACCGCCTCGACAGTCACCCGGGCGACATCGGTCGCGGCGCGCATCGGCATGCTGCCGAAGCCGACGTACACCGGCGGTGTGCCGGCGTCCAGGAACTCCTCCAGGTCGCTCGGCAGCGGGCGTTCGTCGGGCAGGATCCATGCGCCGGTCTGCACGAGGTCGAGGTCCGTCAGCTCCTGCCACGGGCCCAGGACCGGGTCCGCCGCCAGCCATGGCCGGTCGCCGAAGACATGGTCGCGGACGTTGTCCACCAGCGGCAGTCCGATCTCCGCCCGGTGGGCGTTGAGAGGTGCGAGGTACAGCGCGTTCACCTTCTGGACGTCCAGGTCCCACAGGGCCCGGTTGTCGGTCATGTCGATCGCGTCGGTCGGAATCGGCGGGCCCGGCCGCGGCGACGGCGGGTAGTGCGTCGACGGCATCTCGAACGGGTGGAAGCAGGCGTACACGTAGCGGATGCCCAGCTTCTCGGCCACTGACCGGGCGCCGGCCGGCATCAGGCCGGTCGCCACCAGCACGTCACAGCCCTCGGCCGCCTTGGCTACCGTGTCGAAGTGCTCTGCGACCAGCTCGGCCGCGAACTCGGTCGCGAAGCCGGGTGACGGCGGCGCACCGGTCACCAGCGGGCGCACCGACCGACCGAACGGCACGTGCTCCGCCCCTATGCCGGCCAGCAGCTGTGTGAACTCCTCGTCCGGAGGCGCGCACACCCGCACGTCCGCGCCGAGTTTCCGCAGCTGTGCCGCGAGTGCGGCCGGCGGCGTGATGTCGCCGCGTGACCCGTAAGCCATGATCAGCACACGCATTTCGTCCATCTCGTTTCTGTGGATTCCGGCCTCGGCCGGTGATGGTGCGGGAGAGTCCGGGCGCTGCCGGAAGCCCCTGAGGACAAGCTCGTGCGGCGGCAGCCGTCGCTACCGTGCCCAGGGCAGTTCGCGGGTGCCTTCGGTGCCGGGAACGGAAGCGACCCCGTCGGAGCGCATCGAGACGTGGGCCTCGGCCCGTTCCGGGGCGTGGATCCGGCGGACGACGGCCGGCGGCAGGATCAGGGTCTGGCCGGCCGTGGCCTTCTCGGTACGGCCGTCGCAGGTCACCTCCAGGGAGCCCGCGGTGACCGTCCAGACCTGCTCATGGCTGATGGAGTGTTCGGGTCCGGTCGCGCCGGCCTCCATCGCGACCGTCCAGGTGCTGAGTTCGGCGCTGCCGCGGCTGGGGGCCGCGAGGCCCGTCATGGTGGCGTTCGGGGAGACGGTGACATCGCCGGGCGAAGGAGTGACCACCCGCACGGCGGTGCTTTCGCTCCCGTCCGCGTCGTGGTCGGGTGCGGCCCATTCGACGAGCTGGACGACGACTCCGTTGGGGTCGGTAATCTGGAACAGGCGCTCGCCCCAGGGCTCTTCGCGCAGCGGCATGGTGATGGGGGCGCCCGCCGCGCGCAGCCGGGCCTCCTCCGCGGCGAGGCCGCTGACCGTGAGCGCGACGATCAGCCCGCCCGCTTCCCGGTCCCGCTGCTCGGCCGGCAGGACCTCGGTGCCCTTGCGGAGCAGGACGATGTCCACGGCGGCGCCCTCGCGGGTCAGTGAGCAGAAGCCGTCGTCGGCCATGGTCACCTCGTAGCCGAGGTGGGTGCGGAAGAAGTCACGGGAGGCGTCGACATCGGCGACGGTCAGGGAGAGGGCGGAGGCTGAGACGTTCACGGCGGCTCCTGGGAAGGGATTGGAGGAAGTCAGGCAACGGGAAGGTCGAGCTGGAACTCGCGCGTTCGCCGGTAGGAGCGGAACCCCAACCGGTGGTTGACGGCCAGCATGTGGACGTTGTCCTCGGCGTTGTCCGTCTCGACCTCGACGACACCGGGGTGCTCGGCGCGCAGTCGGCGCACCATGGCGGCCTTGAGCCACAGCCCGAGGCCGTGGCCGCGGTGCGCGGGCACGACCGCGGTGTCGTACTGCTGCACACGCGGCGGCGCGCCCTGCGGGACCAGGATCTCGGTGTAGCCGGCCATGGTGGCGTCGTCGTGGACGGCGGCGAGGGTCAGCAGGGTGTCGCCGCGGTCGGCGATCACCTGGGCCATGGCCCGCACGCGGTCGGCGTCCCACGCCACACTGCCGTAGTCCAGGTCTCCGACGGGCATGTCGTTCATCGCGTTCTTGGCGGTGGCGAAGGCTTCGGCGAGGTCGTCGGGCACCGTGCCGGTCCAGCCGGTCAGCCGGTAGCCCGGGTGTTCGGCCTCGGCGACCCGAAGAACGGCGGCCTCGTCCCACTGGTTCAGGTGCAGGATCAGATGGTCCAGGGCCAGTGCCAGGCGGAAGTTCCGCTTCTGGCAGAAGGCTTCGCCCGGACTGTCGGCCGCTGCTTCGACGATCAGGCTGCGCCGGTCCTCGGCGCGGCAGGCAGACACGACCGCCGACAGCAGGCGGGAGCCGGCTCCCCGACGCCGGTGCGCGGGGTCGACGTGGAGTTCCATCTCGGCCAGGTGATCCCTCCCCGGGGAGGTGAACAGCCGGAGACCGGCGACTCCGACGGGGACGCCGTCCGCCCCGGTGGCCAGCCAGGTCAGCCGGCGGCTGTCCAAGGCGGGCTTGGTGAGCTGGGCGTGGATCTGCTCGGGGCCGGGAGGCGGTACCCCGGGCAGGTCGCGGGCCATCGAGGCGGCGACGACCCGGTGCCAGGTGGCGGCGTCGGTGGCCGAGATGGTGTGGAGCGGAGAGAGGTGGACGTGCTCGGACAAGGCGATGACTCCAGGGATCTTCTGCGGGGAACGTAGGTCCGGGTTCCGGACGATGCGCACGCATGCCGTGCGCCCGACTGCGGTGTCAGTGCGTCGCAGCGGTGCCAGGACTCCAGCGGTCCAGGTCGGCGTAGGCCGGGGCCCACTCGGCGGTGTAGGCGGCGCGCACGGATGCGGGCAGTGGAGCGAGCAGCTTCTGTGCCGTCGGCTCGTCGGCGCCGTCCAGCAGCCACGGCAGCAACAGCGGTGCGTCCAGGCCGATCAGCTGGGCATGGACCCGGCCGAAGTGGCCCTGCTGCTCGGCCGTCAACGCCCGCCGGATCAGCGGCACGGCCGCGTCCTCCTCGTGCTCGAGGTGCCCGGCCAGGCCGGTGGTCAGCGCGTCGGTCAGTACGCCCAACCGCAGCTGGTCGACCTCGGGGTCGGCGAGCGCCGCGTCGATGGCCTCGATCAGCGGGTCGATGGCGGCGTGCTCGGCCTCCATCGCCTCCAGAAGAGCCAGGTCCTGCGGGCGGCGGGCCAGGCGTCGACGCAGCGCCGGCCACAGCGCCTCGTCCTCGGCCGTGTGGTGGGCGTGGAGAGCCCTTTTGAACAGCGTCCATCCGGCAGTGGTCGGTAGGTGCCGGGGGTCACGGTCCGTGCCGATGGTGATCCGGTCCAGACGGGCCAGTTCCCGGCGCAGGGCATCGTGCATCGCGTACATCGTGGTCAGGTCGATGTCATCGCTCATGGCCGCCGTCGCCTCCTGGACGCGCCGATCGGTTCACGGACCCCGGTGGTGTGGCAGTCGAACATGTTGGTCACGCCGATCGACAGGATCAGGGCGGACAGCTGCTGTTCGTCGAAGTGCCCGGACAACTGCTCCCACAGCTCCTCCGGCACCGAGTTCGGCAGGGCGTCAGGCGCCGCGTCCGGGGAGCGGTCGGCCAGGCGTGTGACCTCCTCGGCCAGCTCCAGCGCGGCGCGCTCGGCATCGGTGAAGAACGGTGCCTCCCGCCAGGCGGCCACCGCAGCCACCCGCTCGTCGCTCTCGCCCGCCTCGCGCAGGTTCTGCACGTGCGTGTGCACACAGTCACCGCAGCCGTTGATCTGGCCGACGCGCAGAGCCACGATGTCCGGCAGCTCATCGCAGTGGCCGCCCCGGTTGACCGACGTGAAGAAGCTGCCGAGGCTCATGAGCGCGTCCGACAGTACGAGCGCCGGGTTCTTCATGCGTGATTGCATGCCCTCAACCTTCTTGCGGGTCGCAATCGTGATCAATGTAAAATTCCGCGCGGTTCGATAACCGCTGGGTTATCGAAGGGGGCTGGGGGCGGTGGAGCTGCGGGACATCGAGATCTTCCTGGTGCTGGCCGAGGAGCTGCATTTCGGCCGGACCGCACAGCGGCTGCACGTCTCCCAGGCGCGCGTCAGCCAGGCCATCAGGAAGCAGGAGCGGCGCATCGGCGCCGAGCTGTTCACCCGTACCAGCCGCACGGTGCGCCTGACCGAGGTCGGCCGGCAGTTCCGCGACGATCTGCAACCGGTCTACGCGGGCCTGCACGAATCCCTGGAACGCGCCCGGCTGGCCGCCCGCGGCGTCACCGCACAGCTTCGCGTCAGCACCTTGCCGTTCAACGTCGTCGATCTGCACGCCTACTGGAAGACGTTCCGCTCGCGGTATCCGCGATGGGAGCTCCAGATCCGCCTGGCGACGTACAACGATGTGTTCGGCCAGCTCCGAAGCGGCGCGACGGATGTCCTTGTCGCCTGGCTGCCGGTGGAGGAGCCGGACTTCACCGTCGGTCCGACCTTGTGCACCGACTCGCGGATTCTCGCCGTGGCCGCCGACCACCGGCTCGCGCGACGGGACTCCGTACCGTTGGAGCTGCTCGCCGAGTTTCCGCACGCCACCGCCCTCGGCCTGCCTGACTACTGGGAAGACAGCTACCTGCCCTTCCACACCCCACGAGGCCGGCCGATCGAACGCCTCATGCCGGCGGACAACGGCGATGAGCTGATCAGCAGGGTCGGCATGGGTGAGATCATCCACACCTTTCCCGGCCATGTCACCAGGTACTGGGGCATGGAGAACATCCGATGGCTTCCTGTCCCCGACATGGCGACCATGACCTACGCCCTGGTCTGGCGGACAGAAGCCGAGAACGACGTCATCCGCGCTCTGGCCGGCACGGTGCGAGATCTCGGCGTGCTCCGGTTCTGACGCAACCTGCGGCGGGACGCGGAGTGCTCAGCTCGGACGCGTCCGGTCGAGCAGTCGACCGATGGGAGACGCGCGGAGGGCGCCGGAGAACCCGACGGCTCTCATTCCGTTCGCGAGGCATTGCTCAGTCCCGCGTTAATGGCCGTACGCAGCTGCGCGTAGGTGGGGGCGAGGTGCCGCAGCTGCGCTGCCGCAGCCTGGTCGTCGCCGTGCACCAGCGGGTACTGCAGGCTGCCCAGGATCCGGGCCTGGCGCTGCGCGATGCGGGCCGCGTGCGAGCAACGACCGAGGAGCTGTACCGTCGGCTGCTCCGCCTTCATCTGGAGCCGACCTTCGGTGACCAGTACGTCAACGCCATCAGTCCCGCCAAGGTCAGGACATGGCGCGCGGAACGGCGGAAGGCGACGGGGCGGAATTCGAGACGGTTCGGCGTCTGGTGGCTGCGAGTGACGATTCAACGCCCAATCCGACACCCCGTTACGGTATGGCACGCGAATGGCACGCGGGCCTTGAGAGGTCTAGCTTGATCTTTAACCTGTGCGGCGGGGTCGTGGGGTCGTGGGCTTGGCCTTCCTGGACGCTGCAGTGCCCGTTGTGCGGGGTCTGTGGAC
>NZ_JBHXAG010000044.1:0-29623 GCF_042726555.1 Streptomyces sp. NPDC060232
GCGCTCGTACGGGACGTACGTGGCTTTCGGCCGGTGCGGCGAGAGTGCGTGCCGGACGCCGCGACGGGGCGAACGTCGCCTGACGCGGCACTAGCAGTCCGGCTCCCCGGCCGGCCGCGGCACGACGGGCAGCGGATACACCGGGGGAGTACCGCCGAACTCCGGACACGAGGCCTGGTGGTCACACCAGCCGCACAGCTTCGTCGGCCGCGGCCGCCACTCACCCGTCTGCGTCGCCTCCCGGATCGCCTCCCACAGCGCGAGCAGCTTGCGCTCCACCCGCTCCAGGTCCGCCACCACCGGGTCGTACGTCAGCACGTCCCCACTGCCCAGATACACCAGCTGCAGCCGCCGCGGCACCACCTGCTTCAGCCGCCACACCACCAGCGCGTAGAACTTCATCTGGAACAGCGCACCCTCCGCGTACTCCGGCCGCGGCGCCTTCCCCGTCTTGTAGTCGACGATCCGCACCTCACCCGTCGGCGCCACGTCCACCCGGTCGATGATCCCGCGCAGCCGCAGCCCCGACTCCAGCTCCGTCTCCACGAAGAACTCCCGCTCCACCGGCTCCAGCCGCGTCGGGTCCTCCAACGTGAACCAGCGCTCGACCAGCGCCTCCGCCTCCGTCAGCCACCGCGCCAGCCCCACCCCCCCGTCACCCTCCGGGAACAGCTCCGCCAGCTCCGGACGCGACCCCAGCAACCGGTCCCACTGCCCCGGAACCAGCTCCTTCGCCCGCGGCGCCGTCCGCTCCTGCGCAGGATGATCGAACAGCCGCTCCAGCACCGCGTGCACCAGCGTCCCCCGCGTCGCCGCCGCACTCGGCTTCTCCGGCAGCTTGTCGATCACCCGGAACCGGTACAGCAAAGGGCACTGCATGAAATCGCTCGCCCGGGAAGGAGAGAGCGAAGAAGGCGCCACAGCGATGGGGCTGGCGGCTTCGGCCGCGCCGGGCACGGCACCGGGGCTCGTCGTCATGGACAAAACCCTACGACCCGCCACCGACAGCACGCGCATACCATCGACGACAAGCCCCCTCGCACTGCATGATCGGAGCATCACCAGGCGCTGCACACACCGCGCCGTACACCACGAGAACCACCCGCGAACCCCCGGCAACGAACGAAGGACAGACGTGGCAGACACCGACCAGACCGACGAGCGCGACAAACGGCGCTCCGGACCGGGCGGCGGACTCCTGATGGGCCGCCCCTTCGGCGTGCCCGTCTACGTCTCACCCAGCTGGTTCCTCGTCGCCGCCCTCATCACCTGGGTCTTCGGAGACCAGCTCGACCGCGTCCTGCCCGACCTCGGACCCGTCCGCTACCTCGTCTCGCTCTTCTTCGCCGTCGCCTTCTACGCCTCCGTCCTCGTCCACGAACTCGCCCACACGGTCGCCGCCCTCCGCTTCAAACTCCCCGTCCGCCGCATCCAGCTCCAGTTCTTCGGCGGCGTCTCCGAGATCGAAAAGGAGTCCGAGACCCCCGGCCGCGAGTTCGTCCTCGCCTTCGTCGGCCCCCTCCTCTCCCTCCTCCTCGCCGGAGCCTTCTACCTCGGCATGAACGCCGTGGACCCCGCGACCGTCCCCGGCGTCCTCCTCGCCGGCCTCATGATCTCCAACCTGCTCGTCGCGGCCTTCAACCTGCTCCCCGGCCTCCCCCTCGACGGCGGCCGCATGCTCCGCGCCGTCATCTGGGGCATCACCGGCAAACCCATGGCCGGCACCGTCGCCGCCGCCTGGGTCGGCCGCGCCCTCGCCGTCGCCGTCCTCCTCGGCCTGCCCCTCCTCACCCACACCGGACTCCTCGGCAACCGCACCGAAGAGATCGGCGGCATGGACACCGTCATGGACGCCCTCCTCGCCGCCATCCTGGCCGCCATCATCTGGACCGGCGCCGGCAACAGCCTCCGCATGGCCCGGCTGCGCGAACACCTCCCCGAACTGCGCGCCCGCACCCTCACCCGCCGCGCCATCCCCGTCCAGAACGCCACCCCCCTCTCCGAAGCCCTCCGCCGCGCCAACGAAGCCGGAGCCCGCGCCCTCGTCGTCGTCGACGGCCACGCAGACCCCACCGCCATCGTCCGCGAGAGCGCCATCGCCTCCGTCCCCGAACACCGCCGCCCCTGGGTCGCCGTCAGCACCCTCGCCCAGGACCTCACCGACGGCATGAAAGTCTCCGCGGAACTCACCGGCGAAGAACTCCTCGACCACCTCCGCGCCAACCCCGCCACCGAATACCTCGTCCTCGAACCCGACGGCGCCATCTACGGCGTCCTGTCCACCCTCGACGTCGAGAAGGCCTTCGTGAAGGCCATGGCACGGCCCCACTCCTGAAGCCAATACACTGGTCACATGTCCGAACCGACCGGTGCCGCCCGCCGACGCGGGCCCTTCAAGGTCGGGGACCAGGTTCAGCTCACCGACCCCAAGGGCCGCCACTACACGTTCACGCTCGAAGCCGGGAAGAATTTCCACACCCACAAGGGTTCCTTCCCCCACGACGAGCTGATCGGTGCTCCCGAAGGCAGTGTTGTCCGTACCACGGGGAACGTCGCGTACCTCGCGCTGCGCCCCCTGCTCCCCGACTACGTCCTGTCCATGCCCCGCGGCGCCGCCGTGGTCTACCCCAAGGACGCAGGCCAGATCCTGGCCTTCGCCGACATCTTCCCCGGCGCCCGCGTCGTGGAAGCGGGCGTGGGCTCCGGCTCCCTGAGCAGCTTCCTGCTGCGCGCCATCGGCGACCAGGGCATGCTCCACAGCTACGAGCGCCGAGCGGACTTCGCCGAGATCGCCACCGCCAACGTGGAACGCTACTTCGGCGGCCCCCACCCCGCCTGGCAGCTCACCGTCGGCGACCTCCAGGACAACCTCTCCGACACCGACGTCGACCGCGTCATCCTCGACATGCTCGCCCCCTGGGAATGCCTGGACGCCGTCTCCAAGGCCCTCGTCCCCGGCGGCATCCTCTGCTGCTACGTGGCCACCACCACCCAGCTGTCCAAGACCGTCGAGTCCATCCGCGAGATCGGCTGCTTCGCCGAGCCGCAGCCCTGGGAATCGATGATCCGCAACTGGCACGTCGAAGGCCTCGCCGTCCGCCCGGACCACCGCATGATCGGCCACACCGGCTTCCTCGTCACCGCCCGCCGCCTCGCGGACGGCGTCGAGCCCCCCATGCGCCGCCGCCGCCCCGCCAAGGGCGCCTACGGCGAGGACTACGACGGCCCCGGCAGCGACCGCTCCGCGTAAGGGCCCTCAGTACCCCCCCGCCGACCCAACACGAAGGCGCTGGGGCGCAGTTCCCCCCAACCCCGGGGAACTGCGCCCCAGCGCCTTTTCGTTGCCTGCGCACCGACCCCGGACCCTGCCGTTCCACCCCCGTGTGAGGTATGGCACGATGCTGGCTCCCCGTCACCCTTCGCACAGGAGACACCCGCGTGCTGCACACCCCCGCCACGCTGGCAACCCCGGACACCCTGGCCCACACCCGGACCAGGCCCCTGCACTGGCTCGCCACGGCCACCGCCCTGGCCGCCGTCATCGCCGCGGCGGGACTCGTACAGCCGGCCACCGGCACCCCCGCCGACGCGTCCCGCGCCGAGCGCGGCGCGTCCGCCGCCGAAGAACCCGCCGCGAGAGGTCCCGAAGCCACCGCCCCCGACGCGGCAGCCGCCACCTACCCCCTCGACTGCAAGGGCGCACCCCGGGCCGTCACCGCCACCGCCCACGGCGACCTCGACGGCGACGGCCGCCCCGAGACCGTGGCGGCCGTCCGCTGCGACGCAGGCTCCGGCACCCCGCCGCACGCCGTCTACGTACTCACCCAGGACCCCGCCGAAGGATCCCGCCCCCGCGTCGTGGCCACCCTCCTGGACACCCCGCAGCGCGTGACCGCAACAGAACTCACCGTGCGCGACCGCACCGTCACCGCGAGCCTCCTCGGCTACTCCGGCCCCGAGGTCCCCCGCTGCTGCCCCGACAAGAAGCAGCTCGCCAAGTGGCGCTGGACCGACGGAAAATTCCGCCAGGAGCTGACGGACTCAGCCGCCAGGAGTGTTTAGAACCTCACTCCGCGTCCGGACCGAAGACCTCCACACCGTCCGAAACGCGCCTTACGTGAATGCAGTCACCCGGACACTCCTTCGCCGAGTCCACCACGTCCTGGAGCATCGGCAGCGGCACCAAAGTGGTCGCCCCCACCTCCTGCAGCAGCTCGTCGTCCGCGCTCTTCACATACGCCAGACCATCGATGTCCAGCTCGAACACCTCGGGCGCGTACTGCGCGCAGATGCCGTCCCCGGTGCAGAGGTCCTGGTCGATCCAGACCTCAAGCGGCTCGCCGGCCCCACCGGCGCCGCCCGTCGGAGCCTCCTGCTGCACGGTCATATCTCCTGCCGTTCCCTGCGGTGAGTGATCCATCCCGGTCACAACCCGCAGCAAGTCGCACGGGCCCTGACGGGTGTTGAACACTTCGACCTTACAACCGGCGGCTTCCCGAGTTTGATGGGTGGGTATTTCCTTGGCGTGAGGGAGTACGCAAGGGTGAAGATCGGACACACCCCTATCGTCTTTGTGATCTAGGGGTTTCAATCACCACCAGCCCAGGTAGGGTCAGGAAGCGTCCAGCTCCCCTTGGAGGAGGTGAGGACCGTGGCAGCCCACGACGACGACATCAACCGCGGCATCCGGCCCGCGCGAGGGTCCGAGGACCCCGCCGGCCAGGTTGCCTATCTCGAGCAGGAAATCGCCGTCCTGCGACGTAAGCTCGCCGACTCTCCGCGACACACGAGGATTCTCGAAGAGCGGATCGTCGAGCTCCAGACGAATCTGGCCGGCGTCTCCGCACAGAACGAACGACTCGCGAATACCCTCCGTGAGGCCCGGGACCAGATCGTGGCCCTCAAGGAAGAAGTCGACCGGCTCGCACAGCCGCCGGCAGGCTTCGGTGTCTTCCTCCAGGCGAACGAGGACGGCACCGTCGACATCTTCACCGGAGGCCGAAAGCTCCGCGTGAACGTCAGCCCCAGCGTCGACCCGGAAGACCTCCGGCGCGGCCAGGAGGTCATGCTCAACGAGGCCCTCAACGTGGTCGAGGCCATGGAGTTCGAGCGGGCCGGGGACATCGTCACCCTCAAGGAGATCCTGGAGGACGGCGAGCGCGCCCTGGTCGTCGGGCACACCGACGAGGAACGGGTGGTGAGGCTCGCCGAGCCGCTCCTGGACATCACCATCCGCCCCGGCGACGCCCTCCTGCTCGAACCCCGCTCCGGCTACGTCTACGAGGTCGTCCCCAAGAGCGAGGTCGAGGACCTGGTCCTCGAAGAGGTCCCCGACATCGACTACGACAAGATCGGCGGCCTGGGCGACCAGATCGAGCTGATCCGCGACGCGGTCGAGCTCCCGTACCTCTACCCCGACCTGTTCAAGGAGCACGAACTGCGGCCCCCGAAGGGCATCCTGCTCTACGGCCCGCCCGGCTGCGGCAAGACGCTCATCGCCAAGGCCGTGGCCAACTCCCTTGCCAAGAAGGTCGCCGAGGTGACCGGACAGGCCCAGGGAAAGTCGTACTTCCTGAACATCAAGGGCCCCGAACTCCTCAACAAGTACGTCGGCGAGACCGAGCGCCACATCCGCCTGGTCTTCCAGCGAGCACGCGAGAAGGCCAGCGAGGGCACCCCCGTCATCGTCTTCTTCGACGAGATGGAATCCCTCTTCCGCACCCGCGGATCCGGAGTCAGCTCCGACGTCGAGAACACCATCGTCCCCCAGCTCCTCGCCGAGATCGACGGCGTGGAGGGCCTGGAGAACGTCATCGTCATCGGCGCCTCCAACCGCGAGGACATGATCGACCCGGCCATCCTGCGCCCCGGCCGCCTCGACGTGAAGATCAAGATCGAGCGTCCGGACGCCGAGGCCGCGAAGGACATCTTCGCCAAGTACCTCAAGGCCTCGCTGCCCCTGCACACGGACGACCTGTCCGAACACCAGGGCTCCACGGCCGGCACCGTCCACAGCATGATCCAGACCGTCGTCGAGCAGATGTACGCCGAAACCGAGGAGAACCGCTTCCTTGAGGTCACGTACGCCAACGGCGACAAGGAAGTCCTGTACTTCAAGGACTTCAACTCGGGCGCGATGATCCAGAACATCGTCGACCGTGCCAAGAAGATGGCCATCAAGGCCTTCCTCGAACACAACCAGAAGGGCCTGAGGGTCTCCCACCTCCTCCAGGCCTGCGTGGACGAGTTCAAGGAGAACGAGGACCTGCCCAACACCACCAACCCGGACGACTGGGCCCGAATCTCCGGTAAGAAGGGTGAACGGATCGTATTCATCCGCACCCTCGTCACCGGAAAGCAAGGCGCGGACACCGGACGCTCCATCGACACGGTGGCGAACACCGGTCAGTACCTCTGAACCGGAGCGGCTGCGGATGCCCTCCCCGGGCATCCGCAGCCGACTGCTTTACCCGACCGATCGACCGGCCGTATTCCGGCCGGTGACAGGGCAGATTCAATGACGGAAATGATCTCCCCACGAGCGCGCAGTGGTTCTAGGCTCTTCCGTACCGCCGGTCGCGCAGTGCGGGGACGGGCACCGCACAGTCACACGCACCGGAGCACCAGCGGTACTTGAGCGCCGCCCCCGGAGGGGGGCGCCGCCGGGCAAGGAGGGCCGCATGACCGTACGGCGAGTAATGGGGATCGAGACGGAGTACGGGATCTCCGTCCCCGGTCACCCGAACGCCAATGCCATGCTCACCTCGTCCCAGATCGTCAACGCCTACGCGGCGGCGATGCACCGGGCGCGACGCGCCCGCTGGGACTTCGAGGAGGAGAACCCGCTGCGGGACGCCCGCGGCTTCGACCTCGCCCGCGAGGCCGCCGACAGCAGCCAGCTGACCGACGAGGACATCGGCCTCGCCAACGTCATCCTGACGAACGGCGCACGGCTCTACGTCGACCACGCGCACCCCGAATACAGCTCCCCGGAGATCACGAACCCGCTGGACGCCGTCCTCTGGGACAAGGCCGGCGAACGGATCATGGCCGAGGCCGCCGTACGGGCCGCCCAGCTGCCCGGGGCCCAGCCCATCCACCTCTACAAGAACAACACCGACAACAAGGGCGCCTCCTACGGCACGCACGAGAACTACCTGATGAAGCGGGAGACCCCCTTCTCGGAGATCGTGCGCCACCTGACCCCCTTCTTCGTCTCGCGACAGGTCGTGACCGGAGCGGGACGCGTGGGCATCGGCCAGGACGGCCGCGAGCACGGCTTCCAGATCAGCCAGCGCGCGGACTACTTCGAGGTCGAGGTCGGTCTGGAGACCACCCTGAAGCGGCCCATCATCAACACCCGCGACGAGCCGCACTCCGACGCCGAGAAGTACCGCCGGCTCCACGTGATCATCGGAGACGCCAACCTCTCCGAGATCTCCACCTACCTCAAACTCGGCACGACGGCCCTGGTGCTGTCCATGATCGAGGACCAGTTCATCAGCGTCGACCTCGCCGTCGACCAGCCCGTACGCACCCTCCACCAGGTCTCCCACGACCCGGACCTGGGGCACCTCATCACGCTGCGCAGCGGCCGGACACTCACCGCGGTGCAACTGCAGATGGAGTACTTCGAGCTGGCCCGGAAGTACGTGGACGAGCGCTTCGGGACCGACGCCGACGAGCAGACCAAGGACGTGCTGGCCCGCTGGGAGGACGTACTGGGCCGGCTGGAGAGCGACCCGATGAGCCTGTCGGGGGAGCTGGACTGGATCGCCAAGCGGGAGATCCTGGAGGGCTACCGGCGCCGGGACGGGCTGGACTGGGACGCGCCGCGGCTGCACCTGGTGGACCTCCAGTACGCGGACGTACGGCCCGAGAAGGGCCTGTACAACCGTCTGGTGGCCCGCGGGAAGATGAAGCGGCTGGTGGAGGAGACCGAGGTCGAGCGGGCTCAGAGCAAGCCTCCGGAGGACACCCGGGCGTACTTCCGTGGGCGCTGCCTGGAGCAGTACGCCGACGACGTGGCGGCGGCCTCCTGGGACTCGGTGATCTTCGACCTCCCGGGCCGGGACTCGCTGCAGCGCGTCCCCACGCTGGAACCCCTGCGGGGGACCCGCAACCACGTCAAGGAGCTCCTGGACCGCTGCCGCACGGCGGAGGACCTGGTCCGGGTGCTTTCGGGGCAGTGAGCGGGCCTGAAATGCCGGCGGTCCGGGAATCATGAGAAGAACCGGACTGTGAAAGTACGGGGACGAATGTCGGACCCTCCCTATAGGGTCCGACGTAGGGTCTGATCTTGAGAGATCCCGAATCCCGGGGTCTCTCGACGTGAGCGTGCGAACCGAGCGGGGTGAGGTAGACATGGCGACCAAGGACACCGGCGGCGGACAGCAGAAGGCGACGCGCTCGACCGAGGAGGTCGAGGAGGCGGCGGTCGAGGAATCGACCGACCTCAAGGAGCGCCAGGAGAAGCTCTCCGACGACGTCGACTCCGTACTTGACGAGATTGACGATGTACTCGAAGAGAATGCTGAGGATTTTGTTCGGAGTTTCGTACAAAAAGGCGGCGAATAGCCTTCGAATCTAAGGTGAACTCGCCAGCATTGGCTTCATGTCCAATGGAACGAAGTGGTGTCGCGGCTGCAGCCGCGACGTGCCGCTGAGCGGGTTCGCCCTAGACCGGAACCGTGGTAACGGCCTTCAGCCGAGGTGTCGCGAGTGCGTGGCTGAGTACAGCGCCGCGCACTACCGGCGCCGCCAGGCGGCCAGAGGCAAGGTCGTCAAGGAGAAAGTGGATGTCCCGTCCGGCCACAAGCTCTGCAGGCAATGCGGGGAGGTCAAGCCGCACAGCGAGTGGCACAAGAACGCCTCGGCGTCTGACGGCTTATCCACTCGGTGCAAGGCGTGCCGGGCCATCCAGGGCCGGGCGGGCCACTTGAAGCGTTCGTACGGCATCACCGAGGCCGAGCGTGACGAGATGATCGTTGCTCAGGGCGGGGTTTGCGTGATCTGTCGGATCGCTCCGGCGGAGCATGTGGATCACGATCATCAGACGGGTAAGGTCCGAGGCGTACTGTGCTTCAGCTGTAACGCAGCCCTGGGGCAGTTCAAGGATCGGCCGGACGTCATGAGGCGTGCAGCCGCTTACGTGGAAGGAAACCTGTGGAACCCAACACTCGTAGCACAGGGCGTCTACCGGCAGCCTTCCTGACGCCGGGGTCGTCGTCCTTCATGGACTTCCTGGGCGCGCACTCGCCCGAGATGCTGCCCGGGAACCGCAAGCTGCCGGAAGGTGTCATCGAGGCGCCGCACGGGACGACCATCGTGGCCGCCACCTTCCCCGGCGGGGTCGTGCTCGCCGGTGACCGGCGGGCGACCATGGGGAACATGATCGCGCAGCGGGACATCGAGAAGGTGTTCCCGGCCGACGAGTACTCCGCGGTCGGCATCGCCGGTACGGCCGGCCTGGCCGTGGAGATGGTCAAGCTGTTCCAGCTGGAGCTGGAGCACTTCGAGAAGGTGGAGGGCGCGACCCTCTCCCTGGAGGGCAAGGCCAACCGGCTCTCCACCATGATCCGGAGCAACCTCGGCATGGCGATGCAGGGCCTGGCCGTGGTGCCGCTCTTCGCCGGCTACGACGAGGGCAAGGAGAAGGGCCGGATCTTCTCCTACGACGTCACCGGAGGCCGCTCCGAGGAGCACGGCTACGCGGCGACCGGTTCCGGTTCGATCTTCGCGCGGGGCTCCATGAAGAAGCTCTACCGCCCGGATCTGACCGAGGAGCAGGCCACCACGCTGGTGGTGCAGGCGCTGTACGACGCCGCCGACGACGACTCGGCGACCGGCGGGCCGGACCTGTACCGCCACATCTATCCGATCGTCACCGTCATCACCGACGAGGGCTTCCGCAGGCTGAGCGAGGACGAGTCGCAGGCGCTCGCCCGCTCGGTCACCGATCG
The DNA here is from genome assembly GCF_042726555.1 of Streptomyces sp. NPDC060232. Classification (NCBI taxonomy): domain Bacteria; kingdom Bacillati; phylum Actinomycetota; class Actinomycetes; order Kitasatosporales; family Streptomycetaceae; genus Streptomyces; species Streptomyces sp. NPDC060232. The sequence goes on from NZ_JBHXAG010000044.1 coordinate 9,963, forward strand.
TCGCCTGGAGCAGCCCGACGGCCCGCGCGCCGCCCTGCTCTGACCGCCCGTCACCTCGTCACCCAGAAGAAAGGGACGGAAAGCCGGTGTCGACTCCGTTCTATGTGTCACCCCAGCAGGCCATGGCCGACCGGGCGGAATACGCCCGGAAGGGCATCGCCCGCGGTCGCAGCCTTGTCGTGCTGCAGTACGCCGACGGCATCGTGTTCGTCGGTGAGAACCCGTCCCGTGCGCTGCACAAGTTCAGCGAGATCTACGACCGGATCGGCTTCGCGGCCGCCGGCAAGTACAACGAGTACGAGAACCTGCGGATCGGCGGTGTGCGGTACGCGGATCTGCGCGGATACACCTACGACCGGGACGATGTGACGGCGCGTGGGCTGGCCAACGTGTACGCGCAGACCCTCGGCACGATCTTCTCCTCGGCCGGTGAGAAGCCGTACGAGGTGGAGCTGGTGGTGGCGGAGGTCGGTGCGACGGCGGCCGGTGACCAGATCTACCGGCTGCCGCACGACGGTTCGATCGTGGACGAGCACGGCTCGGTCGCGGTCGGCGGCAACGCCGAGCAGATCAGCACCTACCTGGACCAGCGCCACCAGGACGGGATGACGCTGTCGGAGGCGTTGAAGCTGGCGGTCGCGGCGTTGTCCAGCCAGGCCAGCGGTGCGGACAAGGCGATCCCGGCCGAGCGGCTGGAGGTGGCGGTGCTGGACCGGACGCGGTCGCAGCAGCGCAAGTTCAAGCGGATCCGGGGTCGGCAGCTGGCGCGGCTGCTGGAGGCGGACGTGCCGGCCGCGGCGCAGGCGGACGCGGTGTCGAACGACGAGGTGCCGGAGGACGACGCCGAGTAGGAGCCGGGTACGTGGCCCCGGTCGCCCCTTGCGGGGTGGCCGGGGCTTCGTCGTGCCCGGGTTCAGGGGGCCGGGGCCGGGCCCGTGGAGTCGCGGGTGACGAGGGTGACGGGGATGTCGGGGGCGGTCCAGGGGCTGCCTTCGAGGACGGCGAGCAGGGCGGTCATGCCTTGTTCGCCGACGCGTTCGGCGGGGAGGTGGACGGTGGTGAGCTCGGGTTCGACGGCGGTCGCGAGGGCGAGGTCGTCGAAGCCGGTGACGGAGAGGTCCTCGGGGATGCGCAGGCCGAGGCGGCGTGCCGCTTTGCAGGCGCCGGCGGCGAGGATGTCGTCGTCGCAGACGATGGCGGTCGGTCGGCGGTGGGGGGTCGCGAGGGCCTCTTCCATGGCCGTACGGGCGCTGTGGACGGTGAGGGGGGACCGTACGGTGCGCAGGTCGGTTTCGGGGCCCAGGAGGGTGGTGAGGGCTTCGGCGCGGGTGCGGAAGGTCCAGGAGTCGATGGCGGAGGCGAGGTGGAGGAAGCGTCGGTGGCCGAGGGCGAGGAGGTGCTCGGTGACCTGGCGCATGCCGTCGGCCATGGCGAGGTTGACGTGGGCGGCGGCGGCTGTGGCGCGGGGGTCGCTGTCGAGCATGACGAGGGGGAGGGTGTCGCCGCCGATGGCGTGGAGGGCGTGGGCGGCCATGGAGGAGGCGATGACGCCGTCGAGGGCGGCGCTGGCGGAGGCGAAGGGGTCGCGGGCGGGGCCGGTGCCGTCGGGGGAGGGGTAGAGGACGACGCCGAAGCCGTGTTCGGCGGCGACGCGGGCGGCGCCGGTGTAGACGCGGGCGAAGAACTCGTTGGTGAGGGCGGGGACGACGAGGAGGGCGGTGCGGGTGGAGCCGAGGCGGAGGTTGCGGGCGGCGAGGTTGGGGCGGTAGCCGAGGCGGGTGGCGGTTTCGCGGACGTGGGCGGCGGTGCGTTCGGAGACGCGTCCGGGCCATTTGTCGCCGAGGACGAGGGAGACGGTGGCCTGGGAGACCCCGGCGGCGGTGGCCACGTCCCGGCTGGTGGGTCTCGTCACACGGGGCTCCTGTAGTGCGAGGTCAGGGGTGGTCTCGGGGTCCGTGGGGTGGACCCGTGGACTGTGGCCATGGTACGTATGACGCATCAAGTTATACGTATTACCCCGGCTGGATCCGGGCAGAAGGGGGCAGTCATGGCCGCGGGATACGCGGAGCTGCTGGGGACCCGGCACGCCGCGAGGCTGCTGGTGGGCACGCTGACAGGCAGGCTGCCGAACGCCACCGCGCCGATCGCGATCGTGCTGTTCACGCGCGCGGAGGGCGGGAGCTACAGCCTGGCGGGGGCGCTGGCCGCGGTGTACGGGCTGGCGAACGCGGTGGGTCAGCCGCTGCTCGGGCGGGCCGTGGACCTGTTCGGGCAGCCGCGGGTGCAGTTGCCGGCGGCGCTGCTGTCCGCGCTCGGAATGGTGTGGCTGGCGCTGGCGGGCACCGGATCGGCGGTCGCGGCGTACGCCGCCGTGGTGGTCGGCGGGCTCTTCACGCCGCCGCTGGAGGGCGGGCTGCGGGCCCTGTGGCCGAGCGTGCTGGGGGGCCGTGAGGAGAAGGTGCACGCGGCGTACGCGATGGACGCGGTGGCGCAGGAGGTCATGTTCACCGTCGGTCCGCTGCTGGTGACGCTGTTCGTGGCGGTGTGGTCGCCGGCCGGGGCGCTGCTGGCGTTGAACGCGATCGGGGTGCTGGGTGCGCTGTCGGTCGTGGTCAGCGAGCCGTCGCGGACGTGGCGCTCGGAGCCGCGGGAGGCGCACTGGCTGGGCGCCCTGCGCTCGCGTGGGCTGCTGGCGCTGCTGGGCTCGTTCTTCTTCGTGGGGATGGCGCTGGGTTCGATCACGGTGGCCGGTGTGGCGTACGCGGACGGCCACGGGGGCCAGGCGGTGTACGGCTGGCTGATGGCGGCGCTGGGGCTCGGTGCGCTGATCGGCGGTGTGTTCTACGGTGCGCGGCAGTGGGCGGGTGCGCCTGAGCGGCGGCTGCGGCTGCTGGTGGCGCTGCTCGCGGTCTGCTACCTGCCGCTGCTGCTGACTCCGGGTCCGGTGGCGATGACGGCCCTGGCGGCGGTGTCGGGGGTGTTCCTGGCGCCGGCTCTGGCGTGCGCGTTCATCGTGGTGGACCGGCACGCGCCGGCGGGCACGGTGACGGAGGCGTTCTCGTGGCTGGTCACCTTCTTCGGGGTGGGTGCGGCGATCGGTACGGCGGCGGCGGGGCCGGCGGTGGAGCTGGGGGGTACGGCGTGGGGCTTCGGCGTGGCGTGTGTCGCGGGCGGTCTGGCGCTGCTGGTGCTGATGGTGACTCAGGGGGTGCTGTCAACTGCGGGTCACAGCCGTGCGGTGGCGGGTTCGGCTCGGGGAGTGCCGGACGGTTCCGGTGAGGTGGCCGCGCAGGGCCGGTCGGCGCAGTGACGGGCGGGCGCGTCGGTGCGGCGCGCCCGTGGTGTTCGCGGGGTTCCCGCCCGGCGTTTTGCGGCCTGCTCGGGGGAACTGATCGAAACGGCGGCTGCGAACCCGGTTTCAGAAGAGGGCAGAAGGCGTAATGTTCAGTCATGGACCGCCGCATTTTCGGGCTGGAGAACGAGTACGGCGTCACGTGCACGTTCAGGGGACAGCGCCGACTGTCTCCTGACGAAGTGGCGCGCTACCTCTTCCGCCGTGTCGTGTCATGGGGCCGCAGCAGCAATGTCTTCCTGCGGAACGGCGCCCGCCTGTACCTGGACGTGGGTTCGCATCCGGAATATGCAACTCCCGAGTGCGACAACGTGACCGAGTTGGTCACGCACGACAAAGCAGGCGAGCGCATTCTCGAAGGACTGCTCGTCGATGCCGAACGCCGCCTGCACGAGGAGGGAATCGCGGGCGACGTCTATCTCTTCAAGAACAACACCGACTCGGCGGGCAACTCGTACGGCTGCCACGAGAACTACCTGGTGGCCCGGCACGGGGAATTCTCCCGCCTGGCGGACATTCTCATTCCGTTCCTCGTCACGCGGCAGCTGATCTGTGGTGCCGGCAAGGTGCTGCAGACCCCTCGGGGCGCGGTCTTCTGCGTGAGCCAGCGGGCCGAGCACATCTGGGAGGGCGTCAGCTCCGCGACGACGCGTTCGCGGCCGATCATCAACACGCGTGACGAGCCGCACGCGGACGCGGAGCGGTACCGCCGCCTCCACGTGATCGTGGGCGACTCGAACATGTCCGAGACGACCATGCTGCTGAAGGTCGGCGCGACCGACCTGGTGCTGCGCATGATCGAGGCGGGCACGGTGATGCGGGATCTGACCCTGGAGAACCCGATCCGGGCGATCCGTGAGGTCAGCCACGACATCACGGGCCAGCGCAAGGTGCGCCTGGCGTCCGGGCGGGAGGCCTCCGCGCTGGAGATCCAGCGGGAGTACTACGACAAGGCGGTGGACTTCGCCGAGCGCCGGGGCATCCGTACCGGCGTGGTCGACCAGGTGCTGGAGCTGTGGGGCCGCACGCTGGACGCGATCGAGGCGGAGGACCTGGACCGGATCGGCACCGAGATCGACTGGGTCATGAAGTACCAGCTGATCGAGCGGTACCGGGGCAAGCACAACATGACCATGTCGAATCCGAGGGTGGCTCAGATAGACCTCGCGTATCACGACATCCACCGCCGGCGCGGGCTGTACTACCTGCTGGAGCGCAAGGGGCAGGCGGCGCGGATCTGCAACGACCTCAAGATCTTCGAGGGCAAGTCGGTGCCGCCGCAGACGACGAGGGCGCGGCTGCGCGGCGACTTCATCCGCCGTGCGCAGGAGCAGCGGCGGGACTTCACGGTCGACTGGGTGCACCTGAAGCTCAATGACCAGGCGCAGCGGACGGTGCTGTGCAAGGACCCGTTCCGGTCGGTGGACGACCGGGTGGAGAAGCTGATCGCCGGTATGTAGGCGGGCGGTGTGACGCCCCGTATCTCGCCAGGGCCCCGTACGTCTCTCGTACGGGGCCCTGCGCACGGCTTAGAGTGGCGGGCGACCGCCTTGCCGTCTGAGATCTGAGGAACACGTGCGCCGACTTGCCGGCCTGCTTGTCGTACCCCTTCTGCTGCTGTCGACAGCGGCGTGTGGCGACGACAGCGGCTCCGACTCCGCCCAGATGAAGAACGGGGCGCCCGCGATCACGAAGGGCGCCGAGTTCGGGGAGACGCCCACCCTGGCCAAGGGGAAGGGCGAGCCGCCCAAGGAGCTGAAGGTGGTGACCGTCAAGGAGGGCACCGGCCAGGTGCTGAAGAAGGGCGACATCGCCCAGGTCAACTACTACGGCCAGGTGTGGGACGGCGCCGAGCCGTTCGACCAGAGCTTCGGCAAGGGGCAGCCGTTCGATGTGACGATCGGCGCCGGCGCCGTCATCAAGGGCTGGGACCAGGGGCTTGAGGGCCAGAAGGTCGGCAGCCGTGTCGTGCTGGTGATCCCGCCGGACCTCGGCTACGGAGCGCAGGGCTCGCCGCCGAAGATCAAGGGGAACGCCACGCTGGTGTTCGTCGTGGACATCGTCAAGGGTGCCACGGTCCCGGTCTCGGCCAAGGGCAAGGAAGTCGCGCAGGACAACAAGGACCTGCCGAAGGTCGGTACGAACACGGACGGCCAGGAGGTCGCCGTGACCGTCCCGAAGGACGTCACCCCGCCGGCGAAGCTGGTGTCGAACTACGTCCTGGAGGGCGACGGTCCGGCGGTGACGGACAAGAACAGTGTCGTCGTCAAGTTCCACGGCAAGACGTGGAAGGACGACAAGACCTTCGAGAGCACCTACACGTCCGGTCAGTCGGTGACCTGGCCGCTGGAGCAGCTGCAGGTGAAGGGTCTCAAGGACGGCATCGTCGGCAAGAAGGTCGGCAGCCGCATCCTGCTGGTCATCCCGCCGGACATGGGCTTCGGCGACAAGGAGCAGGGGACCATCCCGGCGAACTCGACGCTGGTCTTCAGCCTCGACATCCTCGCGGTGATGTAAGACTGTCCCGGTTGTCCACATAGTTTGAGGAGCAGTTCCGTGAGCGACAAGCTCGAAAAGCCCGAGATCGACTTCCCTGAGGGCCCGGCCCCGACCGAGCTGGTCAAGGAGGACATCTGGCTGGGTGACGGTGCCGAGGCCAAGGCCGGCGACCGTGTCTCCGTCCACTACGTGGGTGTGGCCTTCTCCACCGGTGAGGAGTTCGACGCTTCCTGGAACCGCGGTTCCGCGCTCCAGTTCCAGCTCGGCATCGGTCAGGTCATCGCAGGCTGGGACCAGGGTGTCCAGGGCATGAAGGTCGGCGGCCGTCGCAAGCTGGTCATCCCGGCCCACCTGGCCTACGGCGACCGTGGCGCGGGCGGTGCCATCGCCCCGGGCGAGACGCTGATCTTCGTCTGCGACCTGGTCAAGGTCGGCTGAGCGGAACATCCGCGAGCAGTGCAGGGGCCCCCGCCGTGAGGCGGGGGCCCTCGCTTTTGTCCGGGACCGCCGGGGCGGTACGGTCAACGGTCACGAGTGTGTGTCGAGAACGGGGGATGGGCGTCGATGGCGATTGCCAAGGCCGAGCGGCTGATGAATCTGGCGCTGTGTCTGCTGGGGACCCGCCGGCCGCTGAGCAAGCGCGAGTTGCGCGGTTCCATCGAGGCCTACATGGAAGCCGGCAACGACGAGTCCTTCAACCGGATGTTCGAGCGGGACAAGGACGATCTGCGTGAACTCGGTCTGGTGATCGAGACGGTGGAGAACCTGGAGGGGGAGACGGGCTATCTGGCCCGCCGCGACAGCAACCGGCTGCCCCCGGTCTCCCTGGACGCCGAGGAGGCCGCCGCCCTGGGGCTGGCGGCCAAGGTGTGGCAGCAGGCCCGTCTCGCGGGGGCCGCCAGCGGCGCCCTGCAGAAGCTGCGGGCGGGCGGGATGCCGGAGGCGGGTGACCCGTACGAGGGCCAGCACAGTGCCATCGAGCCGCGCATCCCGGTTCACGAGGCGGCCTTCGAGCCGCTGATGCTGGCCTGCCGGGACCGCCGCCCGGTGGTCTTCGACTACCGCAAGTCGACGGCCGCGCGGCCCGAGACGCGTCAGGTGGAGCCGTGGGCGCTGGAGTGCTGGCGCGGTCACTGGTACCTGGCCGGCTACGACCGTGAGCGCGGGGCGGAGCGGGTGTTCCGGCTCTCGCGGATCACCGGGAAGGTCCGCTCGCGCGCGGCGAAGTACACCGCGGAGGTGCCGGACGTGGTGACCGTGCGGGAGACCGTGGCGAGCTGGGCCGGGGAGAGTGCGGACCGCTCCGCGCTGATCCGGCTGCGGGCCGGGGCGGGCTACCCGCTGCGGGCCAAGGCCACGGCGGTGCACGAGGGCACGGACGGCTGGGACGAGCTGGAGATCCCCTACGGGCACGGGCTCGACGCCTGGCTGGTGGAGTTCGGTCCCGACGTCGTCGTGGTCGGGCCCGCGGACCTCCGGGCGGACGTGGTGGACCGGCTGCGGGCCGTCGCCGGGGCCTGACAGGCCTCCCGGGAACCGCCGCCGGTGCGGCGCCCGTCCGCCGCCGCACTCTGATTCGAACCGCGACATCCACAGACGTGCCCTGAGGGGGAGACGTACCAGCATGGCTGCCAACGCCATCGACCAGACCCGCCGCATGCTGTCCCTGGTGACGTACCTGCGCGAGCGCCCCGGTGCGCACGTCGCCGACGTCGCGCGCGCCTTCGGCATCACCGAGGACGAGCTGATCTCGGACCTCGACGTGCTGCCCATGTGCGGCACCAGCTTCCGGGGCGGGGACCTGCTCGACATCGACACCGACGGGGAGCGCATCTGGTGGCGCAATCCCGACGCCTCGGGGGAGTCCACCGCCGAGCCGCTGCGGCTCGCCGCCGACGAGGCGACCGCGCTGCTGGTCGCCGCGCGCGCGGTGGCGACCCTGCCGGGGCTGCGCGAGAGCGACCGGGACGCCCTGCTGCGGGCGACCGCGAAGCTGGAGGCGGCCGCGGGCGAGGCGGCCGGGGCGAGCTCGCGGCTGTCGGTGACCTTCGAGTCCGAGGGCGGGGTCTTCGCGGACGTCGACCGGGCCATCGCGGAACGCCGGCGGCTGTGGCTGCGCTACTACTCGCCGGCCCGTGACGAGCTCACCGAGCGCGAGGTCGACCCGATCCGGCTCTTCGCGGTGGGGCACACCTACATGGAGGGCTGGTGCCACCTCTCCGAGGCCCGGCGCACCTTCCGGCTCGACCGGGTCGCCGAGATCCGGCTGCTGGACGAGCGGGCGGAGCCGCCGGCCATCGAGCCGCGCGACCTGTCGGTGGGTCTCGTACAGCCGTCCGCCGAGGACCCCGAGGTCGTGGTCGAGGTCGGACCGGGCGGGCGCTGGGTCGCCGAGTACTACCCGCACGACAGCGCCGAGGAGCTCGCGGACGGCGGCCTGCGGATCACACTGCGCACCCCGGACCCGGGCTCGCTGCGGCGCCTCGCGCTGAGGCTGGGCCGCGAGGGGCGGATCACGGCCCCCGCCGAGCTGGCGGACAGCGCGCGCAGCGCCGCCCGGGAGGCCCTCGCGGGGTACGGGGAACAGGTCTGAGGGGAGCGCGGTCGATGTCGCCAACGTCCGGGCCCGTCGCCTTCAAGGCCTCCTGTCCCGAGTGCCGCGCCCGCTTCGAGCTGGACGCGGGCGCCCTGCGGCTGGCCATCGGCGGCAGCCGCAGGGCCACCTTCTACTCCTTCACGTGTCCTGAATGCGGTGCGGCCGTTCGCAAACCGGCCGGGGACCGCATCGTGGAGCTGCTGACCGGCGGTGGCGTGAGCACCCTGCGCAGCATCTGAGGCGTCCGGTGGCCTAGGCTCGGCCCATGCTGTGGCCGATGTTCGCAATTGCCCTGGGCTTCCTCGGAGTCTTCGTACTCGCCGTGCTGGCGGTGCGTGTGTACGCGGAGGTGCGCAGGCTCTCCGCGGAGGTCGCGCTGGCCAGCCGCCGGATCACCGTGGCGTCGGCCGACCTGGAGCGGGAGGCGGCGGGGCTGGCCCGGGCGGGCCACGACGTGCGGCCGTGACGAACGTGTCAGAGGTGTGACCGGGGGATTGACAACCGGCCAGGACGCAAGACGGGGTACGCCGGGGGATTGCCGGGCGTTTACCCCCGGGGGTTACGATCCTCGGTAGAGACAGTCCTAGGCGCCTGTGCCCGTGTGCTGTGAACCTCGGAGAAAAGGAAGATACCTATGTTCGGCAACCTCAGGGGTTGGGAAATCTTCGTCATTCTCGGAGTCATCATCCTGTTGTTCGGCGCCAAGAAGCTCCCCGACATGGCCCGCTCCCTCGGGAAGTCGGCCCGTATCCTCAAGAGCGAGGCCAAGGCCATGAAGAAGGACGGCGAGGCCGACGACGCGGCCGCCGCCCCGGCCGACCAGTCCGCGCAGCAGCCGGTCGCCCCGCGCACCATCCAGGCCGCGCCCGGTGACGTCACCAGCTCCCGGCCGGTCAGCGAGCCGAACCGCACCGCCCAGGGCTGACCGACGCCCTTCACGCCAGTCATCTGCAACGAGACAAGGGACGTGGGTTGCTCAAGTCTGCCCGCAAGCAGGAGAAACGAGAACGGAAGGCAAAGGACGCCGAAGGGCGTATGCCTCTCGTCGAGCACCTGCGCGAACTGCGTAACCGCCTGCTGAAGTCGGTCCTCGCGATCCTCGTGATCACGATCGTCGCGGCCTTCTTCTACCGCGACATCATCAACTTCCTGTTGAAGCCGATGCTGGACTCCGTCGGCTGCACCAACGGCGTGGTGACCCAGCGCAACGGGCGCCCCTGCGCCGACATGACCGTGAACGGCCTGATCTCGGCGTTCTCGATCGCCCTGAAGGTCTCGCTGATGGCCGGCGTTGTGCTCTCCGCGCCGGTGTGGCTCTACCAGCTGTGGGCGTTCGCCGCGCCCGGGCTGCACAGCCACGAGAAGAAGTACGCACGGAGTTTCGTCGCGGTCGGCGCGCCCCTGTTCATGGCCGGCGCCGTGCTCGCGTACAAGATCCTCCCGCAGACCGCGACGATCATGCTGGAGTTCACGCCCGACCACGCGCGCAACCTGCTGCCGGTCGACGACTACCTCGACCTGGTCACCCGCATGGTGATCGTCTTCGGCCTGGCCTTCGAGCTGCCGCTGCTGCTGGTCCTGCTGAACTTCACCGGCGTGCTCACCGGCAAGCGGCTCGCCGGCTGGTGGCGGGGCATGGTCCTCGGCATCACCGTCTTCGCCGCCTTCGCCACGCCCACCGGTGACCCGCCGACCATGCTCGCGCTGGCCCTGCCCATCGTGGCCCTCTACTTCGCGGCCGTCGGGCTCTGCCTCCTCAACGACCGCCGGCGCCGGCGCAACGACCCCGACGCGGGGCTGAGCGACGACGAGGCCTCGGAGCTCGACCTCACCCCGGCGCCGATCGGCCGGATGGAAGCGGTGCCCGCCCCGGCCGCCCTGCCCGGACAGGACGACGGCGGACGACAGCGGATCAACGGGTACGACGACGCCACCTGACAGGTACGCCCCCAGCTACCGCCGGGAGGCGGCCGGGGCGCGCACGCCGCGCAGCCGGCCGCTTCCGCTCTGCGGCCCCTCACATAAATGATCGAGACTGTTGTCAGAGCCGACGGGTAGGCTCGACAGCAAGATGACCGAAGAACTCTCACCCGCCGAGCGGTACGCCGCTGCCCGGATCCGCGCCGCCGAAGAGGCCACCGCCCTGGCCCCCTTCCGCGAGATGTACGACTTCGACCTGGATCCGTACCAGGTGGAGGCCTGCAAGGCGCTGGAGGCCGGCAAAGGCGTCCTCGTCGCCGCCCCGACCGGCTCGGGCAAGACCATCGTCGGCGAGTTCGCCGTGCACCTGGCCCTCGCGCAGGGCCGCAAGTGCTTCTACACGACGCCGATCAAGGCGCTCTCGAACCAGAAGTACGCCGACCTCGTCAAGCGCTACGGCGCCGACAAGGTGGGCCTGCTCACGGGCGACAACAGCGTCAACTCCGAGGCGCCGGTGGTCGTGATGACCACCGAGGTGCTCCGCAACATGCTCTATGCGGGCTCCCAGTCGCTGCTCGGCCTCGGCTACGTCGTGATGGACGAGGTCCACTACCTCTCCGACCGGTTCCGCGGAGCCGTCTGGGAGGAAGTGATCATCCACCTCCCCGAGTCGGTGACCCTGGTCTCCCTGTCGGCCACCGTGTCCAACGCCGAGGAGTTCGGCGACTGGCTGGACACCGTGCGCGGGGACACCGAGGTGATCGTCTCCGAGGAGCGGCCCGTCCCGCTGTGGCAGCACGTCATGGCCGGCCGCCGGATCTACGACCTCTTCGAGGAGGAGTCCGACCACGGCGGCCGCGGCTCCGCGCGCCGGGAGGTCAATCCCGACCTGCTGCGCATGGCGCGCGAGGAGAACAGCCGCACCTACAGCCCGAAGGACCGGCGGCGCGGCAAGATGGTCCGCGAGGCCGACCGCGAGCGCGAGCGGCGCTCCCGCGGCCGGATCTGGACCCCGTCCCGCCCCGAGGTCATCGCCCGCCTCGACAACGACGGGCTGCTGCCCGCCATCAACTTCATCTTCAGCCGGGCCGGCTGCGAGGCCGCCGTCCAGCAGTGCCTGTACGCGGGCCTGCGCCTCAACGACGAATCCGCGCGCCTGAGGGTCCGCGAGCTCGTCGAGGAGCGCACCGCCTCCATCCCCACCGAGGACCTGCACGTCCTGGGCTACTACGAGTGGCTCGAAGGCCTGGAGCGGGGCATCGCCGCGCACCACGCGGGCATGCTGCCGACCTTCAAGGAGGTCGTGGAGGAACTCTTCGTCCGCGGACTGGTGAAGGCCGTCTTCGCCACGGAGACCCTGGCGCTGGGCATCAACATGCCCGCGCGCACGGTGATCCTGGAGAAGCTCGTCAAGTGGAACGGCGAGCAGCACGCCGACATCACCCCCGGCGAGTACACCCAGCTGACCGGTCGGGCCGGACGGCGCGGCATCGACGTCGAGGGCCACGCGGTCGTGCTCTGGCAGCGCGGCATGGACCCGGCCGGCCTCGCCGGGCTCGCGGGCACCCGGACGTATCCGCTGCGCTCCAGCTTCAAGCCCTCGTACAACATGGCCGTCAACCTGGTCAGCCAGTTCGGCCGGCACCGCTCGCGCGAACTGCTGGAGACCTCCTTCGCGCAGTTCCAGGCCGACCGCTCGGTCGTCGGGATCTCCCGGCAGGTGCAGCGCAACGAGGAGGGCCTGGAGGGCTACCGGGAGGGCATGACCTGCCACCTGGGGAACTTCGAGGAGTACGCGCAGCTGCGCCGCGACCTCAAGGACCGTGAGACGGAGCTGGCCAAGCAGGGCGCCGCCCAGCGGCGGGTGCAGGCGGCCAGCTCCCTGGAGAAGCTCAAGCCGGGCGACATCATCCACGTGCCGACGGGCAAGTTCGCCGGGCTCGCGCTGGTCCTGGACCCGGGCGTGCCGGCCGGACGGGTCCACGGGCACCGCGGCTACGAGTACGCGGAGGGCCCGCGTCCACTGGTGCTCACCGCCGAGCGGCAGGTCAAGCGGCTCGCCGCGATCGACTTCCCGGTCCCGGTCGAGGCACTGGACCGGATGCGGATCCCCAAGTCCTTCAACGCGCGCTCGCCGCAGTCCCGTCGGGACCTGGCGTCCCAGCTGCGCAGCAAGGCCGGGCACATCACGCCGGAGCGGCGCTCCCGCGGCCGGGCCGCGGCCGCCGACGACCGCGAGATCGCCAGGCTGCGCACCGAGCTGCGGGCGCACCCCTGCCACGGCTGCGACGGGCGCGAGGACCACGCCCGCTGGGCGGAGCGCTACCACCGGCTCCGGCGGGACACCCTGCAGCTGGAGCGGCGGATCGAGGGCCGGACGAACACCATCGCCCGCACCTTCGACCGGATCCACGCCCTGCTGACCGAGCTGGACTACCTGCGCGAGGACGAGGTCACCGTGCACGGCAAGCGGCTCGCCCGGCTGTACGGGGAGCTCGACCTGCTGGCGTCCGAATGCCTGCGCGCCGGGATCTGGGAGGGCCTGAGCCCGGCAGAACTGGCCGCCTGCGTCTCGGCGCTGGTCTTCGAGGCCCGGCAGTCCGACGACGCGGTCGCGCCGAAGGTCCCGGGCGGCGCGGCGAAGGCCGCCCTCGGCGAGATGGTCCGCATCTGGGGCCACCTCGACGCCCTGGAGGAGGAGCACCGCATCAACCAGGCCGAGGGCGTGGGCCAGCGCGAGCCGGACCTCGGCTTCGCGTGGGCGGCGTACCAGTGGGCCTCCGACAAGAGCCTGGACGAGGTGCTGCGCGAGGCGGAGATGCCGGCCGGCGACTTCGTGCGCTGGTGCAAGCAGGTCATCGACGTGCTCGGCCAGATCGCCGCGGCGGCCCCCTCGGCCGCCGGCGACAGCGGCAGTACGGTCGCGAAGAACGCCCGCAAGGCCGTGGACGCGCTGCTTCGGGGCGTCGTGGCCTACAGCTCCGTCGGCTAGTGCTGTGATCGGCCGGCGCGCGGGGAACTCCTCCGCGCGGCGGCCGAGTCGCGTCAGGGGCCGGGGGTGGGCGGCCTGTCCGCCGGGGGGCCGGTCTCCCAGCCGGGTCGGTCGCGCCAGGCCTGGAGGGTGCGGGCGCTCTCGAAGCGGTGGGCCGCGCCGGTGACCGGGTCGGTGAACGCCAGGACGCGGGCCAGGAGTTGCAGCGGTCTGCGGTAGTCGTCCGGCGCCGGATCGGTGACCTCCGGATACACCGGATCGCCCAGGATGGGCAGGCCCAGGCCGTTCATGTGCACCCGCAGCTGGTGGGTGCGGCCGGTGTGCGGGGTCAGCCGGTAGCGGCCCAGGCCGCCGCGGACGTCGACGAGCTCGATCAGGCTCTCGGCGTTGGGCGGGCCGGGGACCTCGGTCGCGGCGATCACCCCGCGGACCTTCTCGATCCGGCTGCGGACCGTGCGCGGGAAGGTGAGCGCCCGGTCGCGGGCGGCGAGCGCCTCGTACTCCTTGTGCACCTGGCGCCGCTGGAAGAGGAGCTGGTAGGCGCCGCGGTCCTCGGGCCGGACGCTGAACATCACCAGGCCGGCCGTGAGCCGGTCCAGGCGGTGCGCCGGGCTGAGCCCGGGCAGGTCCAGCTCCTCGCGCAGCCGGGCCAGGGCCGTCTCGGTGATGTGGCTGCCGCGCGGAGTGGTCGCCAGGAAGTGCGGCTTGTCCACGACCAGCAGGTGCGCGTCCCGGTGCACCACGCGCACCGCGAACGGCACCCGCGGCTCGGGGTCCATGTCCCGGTGGAACCACAGGTAGGCGCCGGGCTCGTACGGGTCCCGCGCGTGCAGCACCCGCCCGCCGGGGCCGAGTACCCGGCCAGCGGCCAGCAGGTGCGCCATGGACTCCTCGCCGCGGGTGCCGGCGTAGCGGGCGGCGAGGTAGCTGCCGAGGTCCGGCCACGTGCCGTCCGGGTCGGCGGGCAGCCGGAGCCGGACCGGGTCGATGCCGGCCCGCTGGGGGAGGGGCGAGGGGGGTGCCGGGGATCTGCGTCTCATCGGGGGACAGGCTATGCGGCTACTGCCGGGTGAAGGTGCCCAGGTGGTCGGCGTCGAGGTATTCGACGCGGAGCGTTCCGTCGGCGAAGGTCACCCCGGTGCGGCCGACGGCGTTCTCGCCGGTGGTCTCGAAGCTGAAGGTGTCGCCGTCGTAGTGGGCCAGCGGGAAGCGCAGCGGCTTCGGGCCGAGGGCCAGGGTGAGCGCGCCGTCGTCGCCGGCGGTGACAGTGGCCCTGCCGTAGTACGGGTTGTCGTACGTGCCGGTGTAGGCGGCGCTGGGCCGGGCCGGCTTCGCACCGGCGGGCGGGTGGGCGTAGTCGGTGGGAGAGCGGCCCGCGGCGTCGATCTGTGCGTAGAGGGATCCGGCGAGCGCCAGCCAGTCGGTGGTGGCCTTGCCGTGCTCGGCGAAGTCGAAGAAGTCCAGGGCGACGGCGTCGGCGAGGCCGACGGGGGCGCCGTTGGTGAGGACGACGATGCCGAGCTTCTCCAGCGGGAGCATGGTCACGTTGGTGTTCGCGCCGAGCTCGAAGGCGCCCGAGTGGCTCAGTCGCAGCCGGCCGGCATCGTCGTAGGAGACGTTCCAGCCGAGGCCGTAGAAGCCGGTGCGGGCGGTGGGGGTCGCGGGCGGCTGCGAGACGATCTCGGGCACGTGGGTGCGGGCGAGGGTGTCGGCGGGGACGATCCGCTTGCCGTCGAGGGTGCCGCCGGCGAGCTGGAGCCGCAGCCAGCGGGACATGTCGCGGACGGTGGAGCTGACGCCGCCGGCCGGGGCCTGGGCGTCCGGGTCGCGGACGTGGCGGGGACTCCAGGTGCCGTCCGGGTTCCTGACGTGGGTGGCGGCGTGGTCGGGGGAGTCGGCGAAGGCGGAGAACTCGGTGCTGGTGCGTGTCATGCCGGCCGGTTTGAAAAGGGTGTCGTCGGCGAGCTTCTGCCAGCTGGTGCCCTTGGCATGGGCGATGGCCTCGGCGGCGGCCGTCAGGCCGAAGTTGGTGTAGGCGTAGCTCGCGCGGAAGGGCGTCAGCGGTGCCAGGCGCAGGCGGCCGAGGATGTACGCCTGGTCGTAGCCGAGGTCTTCGAGGAGGTCGCCGGCATGGTCGGGCAGGCCGCTGCGGTGGGAGAAGAGGTCGGCGGTGGTGACGTGCCCGGTGACCCAGGGGTCCTTGAGGGAGAAGCCGGGGAGGCTGGTGCGGCGGTCCCACTGGGCGGGGTCGGTGAGGGTCGCGGCGACGACGGTGGAGGAGACGGGTTTGGAGAGCGAGGCGATCTGGAAGACGGTGTCGGGGTCGACAGTGGCGCTCTCGCCGGTGCGGCGGACGCCGAAGCCCTTGAGGTGGACCACCTCGTCGTCGTGGACGACGGCCACCGCGACGCCGGGGACGCCGGTACGGCGCATCATGTCCTCGACGGTGCCGTCGAGCCGGGCGACGGCCTTGTCGACGGCGGCGTCGGTGAGTTGGGGCAGGGGAGCGGGGGGCGGGCTCGGCGCGGTCGTCGCGGCCGTGGCCGCCGAGGCGGTGAGGAGGGCCGCGGCCCCTGCCGCCCCGAGGGCGCGGAGCGTACGCATGGGGACATTGTCCCGCCGAGTGCCCGGCGGCGCGCGCCGCGCCGCCGCCGCGGGGGTCGCATCGCGCGCCTCAGGCACCGGCGGGGCCGGATCGGGCGGGGTCAGGCGGCGGCGCGGTGTTCCTGTTCGGCTTCCACCGTCGCGTTCCAGTCGCGCTTGATCGCGCGCCAGCCCTCGTCGGTCTCGCCCAGGCGCCAGTAGCCCGAGATCGACAGGCGTTCGCGGGCGATGCCGCGTTCCAGGCGGAGGTGGCGGCGCAGGTCCTTGACGAAGCCGGCCTCGCCGTGGACGAAGGCGTGGACGTCCGTCGAGGGGAACTCCAGGGCCTGGACCGCCTCGACCAGGGCCTCGCCGACCGGGCGGTCGCCGCGGTGGAGCCAGACCGGTGCGACGCCGTCCGGGGTCGCGACCTTCAGCTCGTCGGCCGGGCCGTCGATCTCCACGATGGCGTGGACCTCCGCGCCCGCCGGCATCCGCTCCATCGCCGCGGCGATCGCCGGCAGTGCGCTTTCGTCCCCCACCAGGAGGTGCCAGCCCGCCGCCGGGTCCGGGGCGTAGGCGCCGCCCGGGCCCAGGAACCGTACGAGCTCGCCCGGCTGGGCCCGGGCCGCCCACGGGCCGGCCAGGCCCTCGTCGCCGTGGATGACGAAGTCGAGGGTCAGTTCCCGGTGCAGCGCGTCCCAGTTGCGCACGGTGTAGGCGCGCTGGCGCGGCCACTGCGCTCGCGGAAAGTCGCCGCGGATGCGTTCCAGGTCCCACGGAGAGGGGTAGGTGACACCCTCGGGAGCGAAAAGGAGTTTCACGTAATGGTCGGTGTACTCGCCCGCGCCGAAGTCCGCCAGGCCCTCACCACCCAGCACGATCCGCACCATGTGCGGCGAGAGCCGCTCGGTGCGTACGACAACGGCGGTGCCGACAGTGCGGCCGCGTCCTTCTGCCACGGTATCCCCTGACTCCCATGAAACTTAGCCTTACCTAAGTTACCACCTCAGGAGCGTAGGGCGCTGCTCAGGCGGGACACAGCTCCACCCAATCCCCACCGATGGGCTAGTGCGTCGACCAGTTCGGGCTGCGCCGGGATCGCCGGAAGGGCCGCGTCGAACTGCGGAAGCGGCACGTCGGAAGCCACCTTGACCACCTTCGGGGCCACCGCCAGATAGGGCCGCGACTCGTCCAGCCGCCTGCGCTGGGCGGGCGTCAGCTTCGACTTCGGGTCGTCGACCGCCGCGATGATCCCGGCCAGGTCGCCATAGGTGTCGAGCAGCTTCGCCGCCGTCTTCTCACCGATTCCGGGGACGCCCGGCAGGCCGTCGCTCGGGTCGCCGCGCAGCAGGGCCAGGTCCGCGTAACCGGGGCCGTCCACCCCGTACTTCTCCCGCAGCCACGCCTCGTCCGCCACCTGGAGCGTGCCCACGCCCTTGAGGGGGTACAGCACCCGCCGCTGCCGGGCGTCGTCCACGAGCTGGTACAGGTCCCGGTCGCCGGTGACGATGTCGACCGGCCCCGTCGCACGGGTGGTGAGCGTCCCGATCACGTCGTCCGCCTCGTAGCCGGCGACGCCGACCCGGGCGATGCCGAACGCGTCCAGGGCGGCCTCGATGATCGGCACCTGCGGGGCGAGCGTGTCCGGGGTCTCCTCCACGTCGGGACCCGTCTCGGTCTCGACCGCGACCCGGTGGGCCTTGTACGAGGGGATCAGCTCCACCCGCCAGTGCGGCCGCCAGTCTGCGTCCATGCAGGCCACCAGGTCGTCCGGCCGGTGGTCCTGGACGAGTCGGCCGATGAAGTCGAGGAGCCCGCGCACGGCGTTGACCGGGGTGCCGTCGGGAGCCTTCACGGAGTCCGGCACGCCGAAGTAGGCGCGGTAGTAGAGGGAGGCGGTGTCCAGGAGCATCAGGCGTCGTGTCGTCACGCAGACGATGATGCCGCAACGGGCTGCGGGGGCGTTCGCCGTCACCGGGGCGCCCCGGCGCGCGCCCGAACGCCCCCGGAGCGCCACTGACGGTGAGCGGACGGGTACGGGAAGGTCGGTGCGGGCGAAACCGGAGGCGGTTGCTGCGTAAGGTGCTTACAGCACACCGATGTGCGACGGACAGGGGGAGGGCAGCCCCGAAATGAACGACAGGGACGGCGCGGACGGCCTGAACGGCAAGCTGAACGACGTGGACGACAAGAGCAAGGACAAGGACGGCAAGGAGCCGCTGCGGGTGGGTGTGGCCGTGCGCAAGCGCCGCCGCGCGCTCCACCTGACGCTGGCCGCCGTGTCGGCGCGAAGCGGTCTGTCGGTGCCCTTCCTGAGTCAGATAGAGAACGAGCGGGCCCGGCCCAGCATGCGGTCCCTGGAGCGGGTCGCGGACGCCCTGGAGACCACGGCCGTCGAGCTGCTGGCCGCCTCCGACACCGCGCGCACGGTGGACCTCGTACGGGCCGGCGACGAGCCCGCGCTGACCCCGGTGCCGGGCGTACGGCCCCTCGTGCGCGGGCACCACCAGCTGCACGCACTGGAGTTCACCGGTGACCAGGACGCCGGGCGCGAGTACCAGCACCGCAACGACGAGCTGATGTACGTGGTCGAGGGGGCCTGCCAGGTGGAGGCCGAGGGGCGGGCGTACCGGCTGGAGACCGGGGACGCGCTGTTCCTGTCCGGTGGCGTACGCCACCGCTGGCGGGCCGTCACCGAGGACACCCGGATCCTGGTGGTCGCCGTCGGCGACCACATCCACGCGACGTCCGAGCCGCCGTCGCCGGGGCGCTGACAGGGTGCGGCGGGTCGTTTCGCTGGTGCCGTCCCTGACCGAGGCGGTGGCCGTGAGCGCGCCGGGGCTGCTGGTCGGGGTCACCGACTGGTGCACGCACCCCGGCGACCTCGGGTCGGCGCAACGGATCGGGGGGACGAAGAACCCCGACGTGCGCAGGATCGCGGAGCTCCGCCCCGACCTGGTGATCGCCAACGAGGAGGAGAACCGGGCACCGGACCTGGCCGCGCTGCGCGCGGCGGGGCTGGAGGTGCTGGTCACCGAGGTCCGAGACCTGCCGCAGGCGCTGCGGGAACTGGACCGGGTACTGGTGGCGGCGCTGGGACTGGCGAGGCCGGCGTGGCTGGCGGACGCGGAGGCCGCGTGGGCCGGCGTGGAGCGGGTGGGCGAGCTGTCGGCCTTTGTGCCGGTGTGGCGGCGGCCGTGGATGGTGCTGGGCCGGGACACCTTCGCGGGTGACCTGCTGGGCCGACTCGGCGTACGGAACGTCTACGCCGGGCACGCGGAGCGGTATCCGAGGATCCCGGTGGAGGAGCTGGCGGCGGCCGGCTGCGATCTGGTGGTGCTGCCGGACGAGCCGTACGCCTTCGCGGCGGGCGACGGGCCGGAGGCCTTCCCCGGCCTGCCGGCGGCGCTGGTCAGCGGACGGCATCTGACCTGGTACGGGCCCTCGTTGGCGCAGGCGCCGGGGGTGTTGGCGGAGGCGTTGCGCTCCGCGGGCTGAGGCCGAGTGGGGACCTGGGGCGCCGCCGGGACTGTGCGGTTCGGCTGCGGCCGGTGGTGCGGCTGCGGCCGGGTGGCTGCTGGGGCTGCGCCCCGGGCTGTGCGGTTCGGCTGCCCGCCGGTGGGTGGCTGCTGGGGCTCTGCCCCAGGCCCCGCGCCTCAATCGCCGGCGGGGCTGGGTGGTGTGGGGTGGTGCCCCGCCGGAGTGTCTCCTCGGCT
>NZ_JBHXAG010000045.1:0-29176 GCF_042726555.1 Streptomyces sp. NPDC060232
TAGCTCCGCTACGAGGACATTCGTCCCGCACGCCGAGGGCACGCACCGAACGCCGCTCCTTGCTCCACGGGGCAACTCGATACAGACCCTAGTACTCGACGCGGCTGCCGAAGGTGCCCAGGCGGGAGCAGGCCTCGTACGACGCCGTCACCGGGCGCTCGCGCAGGATCTGTCGGGCCTGGTACTCGCCCATGCTCATCGCATACCAGGGGACGTCGCCGGCCCCGGCCATGTCGTCGTTGATCCCGCGCAGAGCGCAGGACCGCTGGGGCTCGGGCAGCCGGTCCAGGGCGGGGACGGCGTCCGCCGACAGGGACTGGAAGTAGGCCAGGTCGATCTTCTGGTCCTTCTCGAAGCGGGCAACGTTCCTCTCGGCGACCATCCCGTCCGGGGACAGCAGTGCGAAGGCCAGGACCGCGGCGGCCGCGCTGCCGGCGACCGCGCGGGGCAGCCAGCGCGCGCCGAACACCCCGGCCGCCATGATCAGTACGATGACCAGCCCGAGCCACAGCTCCATCGCGGCCACCGAGACCCGCAGCCGGGTCAGCCCGTATTCGTCCACGTAGAAGTCCATGCGGCGCAGCGCGGCGGCGACCACGACGAGCGTCATCGCGCACAGTGTTCCGAGGACGATCCGGACGAGCCGTCGGTCGCCGGCCCCTGAGCGCGGGGCCCAGCGCAGAGCGAGCGCGATCACGGCGAGGGTGAGCAGGGTGGCCCAGAGCAGCTGCCAGAAACCCTGTCGGGCGTATTCGGCGTGGCCGAGGCCGGTGCTCTGCAGGACCCTGTCGTAGCCGCCGAACAGGACGGCCAGCTGAACGGCGTTGAAGCCGGCGAAGAGCAGGTTGAGCACGACGAGCGGAAGGGCCCATTCGACGCGGGAGCGCGGCCGGCCCGGGGCCACCTCGATCCGGTCCCAGCGCAGCGGGGCGGCCGCGGTGCGGGCCGCTGCGATCGCGATCACCGCGCCGAGGACGAAGAGCATGAAGCGGATGGGGCCGTCCTCGACCGACACGTCGGGTATCAGGCCGCCCAGGAGATCGGCGAAGGCCGCGTCGGCGGAGGCGAACAGCGCGCCGAAGGACACGAGCAGGGCGACGGCCACGGCGGCCGCCTTGGCGACGGGCAGCCAGCGGTCCTTGCCGATCCCGCCGCGTGAGCGCAGCCCCTTGAGCATCCAGGCGGTGCCGGACACGGTGGAGTCGACGAAGCCGAGCGGGCTGAGGAAGACCCCGGGCCAGGTGCGGCTGCCGTGGAGGGCGAGCGCGCCGAGCAGTACGGCGGCCAGGATCGCGAGCGTGGACGGCCACGCGGAGTCGCGCAGGGCGGGCACGGCGAGGAGCGCAAGGCAGCCGATCACCCAGGCCAGTGTCCAGGGCCGGGCCGTACGCCCGGCCGCGCGGGCGGCGACGTACGCGGCGACGGCGGCGGGCACCACCGCGAGCAGCAGGCCGGGTCCCATGCCGTCGGCCAGGAGGAGCGCGGCGGCGAGGCCGGAGGCGAGGACGGCGACCAGGGCCGGGGTCCGGACGGGGGCGGCCTCGGCGGGGCGCACCACCGTGGCCCAGGAGGGCTTCGCGGATGAGTGCGCGGCCGGGGCGCCCCATGGGCGCTGGTGCTGCTGGTGCTGATGTTGCTGCTGGGCCCTCCATGCGGCGGCGTCGGCGGGTGCGCCCGGCT
Source organism: Streptomyces sp. NPDC060232 (assembly GCF_042726555.1). Classification (NCBI taxonomy): domain Bacteria; kingdom Bacillati; phylum Actinomycetota; class Actinomycetes; order Kitasatosporales; family Streptomycetaceae; genus Streptomyces; species Streptomyces sp. NPDC060232. Next base: position 1,681 of record NZ_JBHXAG010000045.1, read on the forward strand.
GGGGCAGCGCCGCGGCGGCGGGCGGGCCGCCGGCCGGGGCCGGAGTTGGATCTGCGGGCGAATCCCCTGTCGCGGCCTGCGCGTCGGCCGCCGCCGCGGGCCGGGCTTCATCCGCCCCGCCGGTGTTCTCTGACATCGGGTCCCCTCCCCTGTCTGCCGCCCCGAGGTTCACGTCGGGGCGGCGATGGGGACAGGGTAGGCAGCAGGCACAAGGTTTTGAACAGGATCAAAAGAGCGCTGTGGCAGGACCGTGACAATCGGAGGGCGGGCCTTCACCCCGCGCGCGGAACGCGGGGCGGGTTACACCGCCGTCTGCGGCAGCCAGGCCGGCAGGGCTTCGGTGCGCGCCAGCCACTCGGCCGGCAGCACGGCGTCCCCGCGCGCGCCCAGCACGCCGCCCACGATCGCGCAGGTCGTGTCGACGTCCCCGCCCACCTGCGCGGTGGTCCAGAACGCCCGCTCGTAATCGTCCAGGGCCCGCGCCGCCGACCACAGGGCGAACGGGACGGTGTCGTGGGCGCTCGTGCGGCGTCCGCAGCCCAGCACGGCCGCGACGGTGGTCGCGTCGCCGTAGTCCAGCATGTCCCTAGCACGCCGCAGCCCGGCGCCCACCGCACTGCGGGGCACGAGCGCGATCACCCCGTCCAGCAGGTCGGCCGCCTTCGGTGGGGCCTGCGTACCCGCGGCCAGCGCGGCCGCCGCCGCGACGGCCATCGCCCCGCACACCGCCTCGCGGTGCTGATGGGTCGTATAGGCGGAGATCTCCGCCTGGTGCGTGGCCTGCTCCGGATCGTCGGCGTACCAGGCGCCCAGCGGTGCGATCCGCATGGCGGCGCCGTTGCCCCACGAGCCCTGCCCGTTGAACAGTTCGGCGGCCAGCGTGCGCCAGTCCGCGCCCTCCCGCACCAGACGCAGCATCCGGTTCACCGCGGGCCCGTAGCCGCGGTCGAAGTCGTGGTGGTGGGCGAAGGACAGCGCGAGCGCGTCCTGATCGATCCGTCCGTGCCTGGCGAGCACGGCCACCACCGAGCAGGCCATCTCGGTGTCGTCGGTCCACTGCCACGTCTCGGTGCCGGAGGGCACCTCGCGCCGCTTGAGCAGCGGGTAGTTCACGGGGACGAAGTACTGGGAGCCGAGGGCGTCACCCAGCGCCAGCCCGCGGAGGCTGGCCATGGCGCGTGCGTAGCGCCGTTCGGGAGTGGAGTCAGGCGTCATCGCGGGTCACTCTAGCCGTCCAGGTCATAAGGCTCCGGTGTGGTCCACCGCTCAAACGGGCGGTCCATCCGGTACCGGCCGTCGGGACCCAGCAGGAGCATCCGGAAATCGCCGTTCCCGGGATTGGACAGGGCCTCGAATTCGGCCACCGACCAGTGGAACCAGCGCATGCAGAACAGCCGCATCGTCAGCCCGTGCGTCACCAGCAGCACGTTCTGGGGATGGTCCGGGGCCTCGAAACTGCGGTAGAGGCTCTCCAGGAAGGACCCGACCCGGTCGTACACGTCGGCCCCCGACTCGCCCTGCGCGAAGCGGTAGAAGAAGTGCCCGTAGGCGTCCCGGTACGCCTTCTGGAGCTTCACGTCCGCCCGGTCCTGCCAGTTTCCCCAGTCCTGCTCGCGCAGCCGCGGCTCCTCCCGCATCCGGACCCGGGTGGGGTCGAGCCCGAGCTCGCGGAAGGTCTGGAGGGTCCGGCGGTAGGGGGAGACGTACGCGCTGATGGTCTCGTTGCCGAAGATCTCGCGCAGCCGGACGCCGGCCGCCGCGGCCTGCTCGCGGCCCTTCCGGGTCAGCCGCAGGGCGTGGTCGGGTTCCCTCTCGTACACCGAGTCGTCGGCGTTTCCCTCCGATTCCCCGTGTCGGACAAGGACGATGCGCCGTGGTCGAACCATCCCACGACCCTATTCGGCCACCGCCGGGCCGGCCGACCGGGCACGCCGGTCGGCCTGGCGCTCGTCATACGGTCACACCGTCCAGGACGGTTCGAGGTCGACGACGTCTCCGGTGAGGGCTTCCACGTCCGCCTGGATCTGGGCACGCAGGGACAGCCGCTCGACCCGCTCCTGCCGGTACTTCCCGTGCTCTGCGGCGGCGTGCCACATGGAGAGCACCAGGAACTCCCGGCCCGGGGCCTCGCCGAAGAGGCCCCGGATCATTCCGGGCGAGCCCGCCATCGCCGGATTCCACACCTTCTCCTGCATGAGGGCGAAGTGGTCGACCCGGCCCTCCCGGACCCGGGTGTGCGCGACCCGGACCACGTCGGCATCGGTGAAGCGCGGCTCGAAACCGGTCTTCACGTCGAAGCGGTGGTCGAAGAGGGTGACCCGCAGATCGGTGTAGGTACCGTTCTGGGCGGCGGCCAGTCTGTCGTGAGAGCGCGCCATGAAGGAGTCGTAGAAGGACCGGCTCTCCCAGAACGCGAAGACATGCGCGACCCCCTGCCGGCCTCTGCTCCAGCCGCCGCCCTGCCCCCGGAATCCCGGCTCGCCCGGCAGCCCCGCCCATTTTCGCTGTCCGCGCTCGAACCCGCGTCGGTCCGTCACCGTGCAGCGAATCCACTTGACCAGCACTGCGCCATCGTACGGGCCAGGCGCGGCCCCGGTCAGTCCCCGGCGGGGTACATCCCCACCAGTTCCGCCGCGTCCCGATCGGGCAGCCGAAGACCGAACTCGCGGTCGAGCACTGCGAGGAGATCGTCCGCGCCGACGAGCCGTCGCTCGGTCCTGCCGTCGGGATGCAGGGTGGTGAGCTCCCGCCCGACGAGCGCCCGGCGGACATAGTCGCCGGGACGCTGGACGATCACCCGCCCGACGAAGGAGGAACGGGGGTGACCGGAGCTGTAGTGGTTGAGCACGACGTAGTCGACGGGGTGGTACCGCTGCGGGGAGAAGGCGTAAAGGTCCCGCCAGGTCTCCCCGCGCAGCATGCACAGTGCGAGGACCCCGTCAGCCTCCTCTCGGATGCGGTACGTCCACTCCCCCTGCTCCACCTCGGCGCCGGCACGCCCCAGCGGAACGGGCTCGCGGGGCCCCTGGTGGCCGAACCCGGCGTCGCACAGCCATTCCACGCCGTCGACGGTCACGACGAGGACCGCATGGGTCACTGCCAGCAGCGAGTCCCCGCGGGTGCGGTTGCGGGCCCCGCGCCCGGAGACCTCGAAGCCGATCCGCTCCAGGGCGGCGGCCAGCAGCGAGTTCTGCTCGTAGCAGTAGCCGCCGCGGCGGCTGCGCACGAGCTTCTCCTCGATCGACGGCACGTCCAGCGCGACGGGGCGGCCGAGCAGGACGTCCAGGCTCTCGAAGGTGATGGCGGCGGTGTGGGCCCGGTGCACTGCGTACAACGTGGGGAGGTCCGGACGGAGTTCCCCCACCGCCCCGGAACCCTCCCCGAGGCCGATCCGCGTCAGATACGCGTCCAGGTCCAGCTCGTCACCGCTCCACATGTTCCCCATCCCCCTCTCCCCCCGCTGCCTTCCGGCCTCGCACGGCCCGCGAAATCCCGGGCCGGGGCACGTCAGCGCCCCGCACAATGATCGCCACCGCTGACGGCCGACACACGAAGGGGACCGGCCTGAGGCCGGTCCCCTTCGTGAGCTGCTGGTCAGCTACCCGCGCGGACTACCTCCGCCCGGCGTCAGCTGCAGCCGCTGGTGGAGCCGCAGCCCTCGCAGATGTAGCAGGAGCCGGCGCGCTGCATCTTCGTGCCGCAGGAGAAGCAGAGCGGGGCGTCCGCGGAGACGCCGAGCTGCATCTCGACCAGTTCGGCGCTGCTGTGGGCCGTCCTCCGCTCCGGGGCCGGGACGGCGACCGGGGCCTGCTTCGGGGCCGACGGCACCGCGGCGAGCGGGGCCGACTGCGCCAGCGTCTCGGTGTCCAGCTCCTCCTCGAGCGGCTCGTAGGAGCCGGTCTCCAGGTGGCGCTGACGCTCCTCGGCAGTGTGGATGCCGAGGGCCGAGCGGGTCTCGAAGGGCAGGAAGTCCAGCGCCAGGCGACGGAAGATGTAGTCGACGATCGACTGGGCCATCCGCACGTCCGGGTCGTCCGTCATGCCGGCCGGCTCGAAGCGCATGTTCGTGAACTTCGAGACGTAGGTCTCCAGCGGCACGCCGTACTGGAGGCCGACCGAGACGGCGATCGAGAAGGCGTCCATCATGCCCGCGAGGGTCGAGCCCTGCTTGGACATCTTCAGGAAGACCTCGCCCAGACCGTCGTCCGGGTAGGAGTTCGCCGTCATGTAGCCCTCGGCGCCGCCCACGGTGAAGGAAGTGGTGATGCCCGGGCGGCCCTTGGGGAGGCGCTTGCGGACCGGACGGTACTCGATGACCTTCTCGACGGCGGCGCGGATGGTCTCCTCCGTCTTGGCGGTGACCTCCTCCTTCTCCTCTTCCTTCTTCTTGGCGGAGAGGGGCTGGCCGACCTTGCAGTTGTCGCGGTAGATCGCGAGCGCCTTGACGCCGAGCTTCCAGGCCTCGAAGTAGATCTCCTCGATCTCCTCGACGGTCGCCGACTCCGGCATGTTGACCGTCTTCGAGATCGCGCCGGAGATCCAGGGCTGGATCGCCGCCATCATCCGGACGTGGCCCATCGCGGAGATGGAACGCTCGCCCATGGCGCAGTCGAAGACCTCGTAGTGCTCGGTCTTCAGGCCCGGGGCGTCGACGACCACGCCGTGCTCGGCGATGTGGGCGACGATCGCCTCGACCTGCTCCTCCTGGTACCCCAGGCGGCGCAGGGCCTGCGGGACGGTGCCGTTGACGATCTGCATCGAGCCGCCGCCGACGAGCTTCTTGAACTTGACCAGGGCCAGGTCCGGCTCGACACCGGTGGTGTCGCAGGACATCGCGAGACCGATGGTGCCGGTCGGCGCGAGGACGGAGGCCTGGGAGTTACGGAAGCCGTTCTTCTCGCCGAGGCGCAGGACGTCCTGCCAGGCCTCGGTGGCCGCGGCCCAGATCGAGTTGTCCAGGTCGTCGGTGCGCGGCGCGACGGCGTTGGCGTCTGCGTGCTGCTTCATGACGCGCTTGTGCGCCTCTGCGTTGCGGGCGTAGCCGTCGTACGGGCCGACGATGGCGGCCAGCTCGGCGGATCGCTTGTACGCGGTACCGGTCATCAGCGAGGTGATCGAAGCGGCGAGGGTGCGGCCGCCGTCCGAGTCGTACGCGTGGCCGGTGGCCATCAGCAGAGCGCCGAGGTTGGCGTAGCCGATGCCCAGCTGGCGGAAGGCGCGGGTGTTCTCGCCGATCTTCTGCGTCGGGAAGTCCGCGAAGCAGATGGAGATGTCCATCGCGGTGATGACGAGCTCGACGACCTTGGCGAAGCGCTCGGCGTCGAAGGACTGGTCGCCCTTGCCGTCGTCGTTCAGGAACTTCATCAGGTTCAGCGAGGCGAGGTTGCAGGACGTGTTGTCCAGGTGCATGTACTCGCTGCAGGGGTTGGACGCGGTGATGCGGCCGGACTCGGGGCAGGTGTGCCAGTTGTTGATCACGCCGTCGTACTGGATGCCCGGGTCGGCGCAGGCCCACGCGGCCTCGGCCAGCTTGCGGAAGAGCGCCTTGGCGTCGACCTTCTCGATGACCTCGCCGGTCATACGGGCCCGCAGGCCGAACTCGGTGCCGTTCTCGACGGCCGTCATGAACTCGTCGTTCACGCGGACGGAGTTGTTGGCGTTCTGGTACTGGACGGACGTGATGTCGTCGCCGCCCAGGTCCATGTCGAAGCCCGCGTCACGCAGGGCGCGGATCTTCTCCTCCTCCTTCACCTTGGTCTCGATGAAGGCCTCGACGTCCGGGTGGTCCACGTCCAGGACGACCATCTTGGCCGCGCGGCGGGTGGCGCCGCCCGACTTGATCGTCCCGGCGGACGCGTCGGCGCCGCGCATGAAGGAGACCGGGCCGGAGGCGTTGCCGCCGGAGGAGAGGAGCTCCTTGGAGGAGCGGATGCGGGAGAGGTTCAGGCCGGCGCCGGAGCCGCCCTTGAAGATCATGCCCTCTTCCTTGTACCAGTCGAGGATCGACTCCATGGAGTCGTCGACGGACAGGATGAAGCAGGCGGAGACCTGCTGCGGCTGGGGCGTGCCGACGTTGAACCACACCGGGGAGTTGAAGCTGAAGATCTGGTGCAGGAGGGCGTAGGTCAGCTCGTGCTCGAAGATCTCCGCGTCGGCGGGCGACGAGAAGTAGTCGTGGTCCTCGCCGGCCTTCGTGTACGTCTTCACGATCCGGTCGATCAGCTGCTTCAGACCGGTCTCGCGCTGCGGGGTGCCGACCGCGCCGCGGAAGTACTTGCTGGTGACGATGTTGACCGCGTTCACCGACCAGAAGTCGGGGAACTCGACGCCGCGCTGCTCGAAGTTGACCGAGCCGTCGCGCCAGTTGGTCATGACGACGTCGCGGCGCTCCCAGTTCACCTCGTCGTAAGGGTGCACGCCGGGGGTGGTGTGGATGCGCTCGATACGCAGGCCGCCCTTGGCAGCCTTGGTCCCCTTGGTGCGGGAACCACGTGCCGAGCTGCTCGCCGTCTCTGTCATGCCGCTGCCTCCCATATGCGGGCAAAAACGCCCTAAAGTGCCAGCGATATTCCGCGGCACAGTGCTGTGTCTCTGTATCTACGTCTCTTCGCACGGCCGACCGGCCACGACCCGGTGCACGAGCACCACGCCGCGGGCAGCCCGGTCAGTCGGCGGCGGAGGCGGGCACGGGGACCGAACCGGTCCCGCCGTGCTCGCACTCGGGGTGAGGCCGCGGCACGCGCAGTTCCGCGATGGCGGTCTCGAAGTCTTCGAGGGTGTCGAACGCTTTGTAAACGGACGCGAAGCGCAGGTACGCGACCAGGTCGAGTTCCTGCAACGGGCCGAGTATGGCCAGACCCACGTCATGGGTGGTCAGCTCGGCACTGCCGGTGGCGCGCACCGCCTCCTCGACCCGCTGGCCGAGCTTGGCGAGGGCGTCCTCGGTGACGGGCCGCCCCTGGCACGCCTTGCGCACGCCGGAGATGACCTTGGTACGACTGAAGGGCTCGGTCACCCCGCTGCGCTTGATCACCATCAGCGAGGCCGTCTCCACCGTCGTGAAACGACGGGAGCAGTCGGGGCACTGACGGCGCCGGCGGATCGAGGTGCCGTCGTCCGTGGTGCGGCTGTCGACGACGCGGCTGTCGGGGTGCCTGCAGAAGGGGCAGTGCATGGTTCCCTCACCCTCCTTCTCGGCACGACTGAATCACCCCGCGGAGCCCCTGAACGACGGAGACGGACTCTGTCGGGGGCTCGCGGAGCAGCCCCAAGCATATGCGATCCCGGGAGTCTCAGCAGACCCGGGGACCACAACTTCTGGGTGGCCGCGCTCATCCAACCACTAGATCTTGGGTTGCGGTGGATTTGGATGCCTCTGCGTGTCGCGGCGTCCGATAGCCGGATACGGGGCATGCCGATGCCACACTGGGCGCAGGGCCGGACGGCGGCGACCCGACCGGGAAGGGTACCGTAAGCAGCGGGAGACGGACCGAACCCTCGTTCGTCGATCCGATCGCCTATACACCCCGCGTTTTACCCACGCAGGGCGATCTGCGATTTTTCACTCGAACGTGTGTTTGGCGCAACCTTTCGAAAGCAACTACCGTTGTCCAGCTAGGGAGAACATTTCGAGAGGGGCCGACCGACGTGACCACCACCGCAGACAGTGCCGCCATCACTGCCCAGAACCGCTCCCAGAGCCGACTTGAGCCGGTGCATGCCATGAACGACGCAAACCTGAACCCGGACGCGGAGGCCGCAGTGCGCCCCGCCCGCTCGCTGCCAGGTCGACCTCCAGGCATCCGCGCCGACAGCTCCGGGCTCACGGACCGGCAGCGGAGGGTCATCGAGGTCATTCGCGACTCCGTGCAGCGTCGCGGCTACCCGCCGTCGATGCGGGAGATCGGCCAGGCCGTCGGCCTGTCCAGCACGTCGTCCGTGGCACACCAGCTGATGGCCCTGGAGCGCAAGGGCTTCCTGCGCCGCGACCCGCACCGGCCCAGGGCCTACGAGGTGCGCGGCTCGGACCAGCCCAGCTCGCAGCCCACGGACACCACCGGCAAGCCCGCCGCCTCCTACGTTCCCCTGGTCGGCCGGATCGCGGCCGGCGGCCCGATCCTCGCCGAGGAGTCGGTCGAGGACGTGTTCCCGCTCCCCCGCCAGCTCGTCGGCGACGGCGAGCTCTTCGTCCTCAAGGTCGTCGGCGACTCGATGATCGAAGCCGCCATCTGCGACGGGGACTGGGTCACCGTCCGCCGCCAGCCCGTCGCCGAGAACGGCGACATCGTCGCCGCGATGCTCGACGGCGAAGCCACCGTCAAGCGCTTCAAGCGCGAGGACGGCCACGTCTGGCTCCTCCCGCACAACGCCGCCTACCAGCCGATCCCCGGCGACGAGGCGACCATTCTCGGCAAGGTCGTCGCGGTCCTGCGCCGCGTCTGACCCCGCCACTCCCTAGCCAACCCCCGGGACCCACTGCGCCGGTCCCGGGGGTTGTTCTGTTCCTTGCGGCCAAACCGCCGCCGCTCTCGCGCACACGGCTGCCCGCCGCTTGGGTCGCCCCGTGGATGGGCGCCCTTCGTGCTCCCGAGTACTACTTGCCGTCGGCTTGGGCGGTCGCGTCGATCGCGGCGAGCGAGCGGCGGACCTGGTTGCGGTCCGTGGTGTACCAGAAGTCCGGCAGCGTGGCCCGCAGGAAGCTCCCGTACCGGGCCGTGGCCAGGCGGGGGTCCAGGACCGCGACGACGCCCCGGTCCCCCGTGGCCCGTACGAGCCGGCCCGCGCCCTGCGCCATCAGCAGCGCGGCGTGCGTGGCGGCGACGGCCATGAAGCCGTTGCCCCCGTGCTCCTCCACCGACTTCTGCCGTGCGCTCATCAGCGGGTCGTCGGGGCGGGGGAAGGGGATCCGGTCCATGACCACCAGCTGGCAGCTGGGACCGGGCACGTCCACGCCCTGCCACAGCGACAGCGTTCCGAACAGGCAGGTCTTCGGGTCGGCGGCGAAGGCCTTGATCAGTTCGCCGAGCGTTTCCTCGCCCTGGAGCAGGATCGGGTTGTCGATCCTGCCGCGCAGCTCCTCCGCGGCCGCCTTGGCGCCGCGCATGGAGGAGAACAACCCGAGGGTGCGTCCGCCCGCCGCCTCGATCAGCTCGGCGAGCTCGTCCATCATGTCGCCGCGGGTGCCCTCACGGCCCGGCGTGGCCAGATGCTTGGCGACATACAGGATGCCCTGCTTCGGGTAGTCGAAGGGAGAGCCGACGTCCAGGCCCTTCCACACGGGCACGTCGTCCCCCTCGACGCCCTCCGGGGACAGCCCCAAAGACGCGGCGACACCGTTGAAGTCGCCGCCGATCTTCAGGGTGGCCGAGGTCAGGACCACCGAACGGTCCTCGAAGAGCTTCTCGCGCAGCAGCCCGGACACCGACAGCGGGGCGACCCGGAGGGTGGCGCCGAAGCGGTCGTGGCGCTCGTACCAGACGACGTCGTACTCGGAGCCGTTCGTGATCCGCTCCGCCACCGTGTGAATGCTCTCCACCGCCGCCAGGGCCTGCTTGCGGACCGCGTCCTCGTCGTGGACGGACTTGTCGCGGGTGGCGCCGATCGCCGAGATCACATTGCGAGCGGCGTCCCGCAGGGACATCAGGGCGTAGCCGAGGTCCTCGGGAATCTGCTCCAGGCGGCCCGGGAGCGCAAGCTCCATGACGCGCTCGAAGGATTCGGAGGCGGTCTGCAGCGCGTCCGCGATCTTCTCGTCGACCAGCTTGGCGGAGCGCTTCACGGCACGATTGACCTGGCCGGGCGTGAGTTCGCCGGTGGCGACGCCGGTCACCCTGGAGACCAGCTCGTGGGCCTCGTCCACGATCAGCACCTCATGCTGCGGGAGCACCGGCGCGCCCTCGATGGCGTCGATGGCCAGCAGCGCGTGATTGGTGACGACCACGTCCGCGAGCTTGGCCCGCTCGCGTGCGGCCTCGGCGAAGCACTCGGCCCCGTACGCGCACTTCGTCGCACCCAGACACTCGCGGGAGGAGACGGAGATCTGCGACCAGGCCTTGTCCGACACCCCAGGTGTCAGGTCGTCGCGGTCGCCGGTCTCCGTCTCGTCGGCCCAGTCACGCAGGCGCAGCAGGTCCTTGCCGAGCTTGCTCGTGGGGGTCGCCGCCTCGAACTGGTCGAAGAGGCCCTCTTCCTCGTCCTGCGGCGCGCCCTCGTGCAGGCGGTGCAGGCACAGGTAGTTGGACCGGCCCTTGAGCATGGCGAACTGCGGCCGGCGGCGCAGCTGCGGATGCAGTGCGTCCACCGTCCGGGGCAGGTCACGCTCGACGAGCTGCCGCTGCAGGGCGAGGGTCGCGGTGGCCACGACCACACGCTCGCCGTGGGCGAGGGCCGGCACCAGGTAGCCGAGTGACTTACCGGTGCCCGTACCGGCCTGGATGAGCCGGTGGGAGTTGTCGTCGATCGCTTCGGCGACGGCTTCGGCCATGGCCACCTGGCCGGGGCGCTCCGTGCCGCCGACGGCGGAGACGGCGGCGTGCAGCAGGTCGGGGAGGGAGGGCTTCGTCATAGCACTGCCAACCCTACGGGGCTCCGCTGACACCCGGCACACACCGACGGGGATTCATGGCCGGTGGAGGGGGTTGGCCACGGTGCCGTATCGCACGGCGTGCGGGCGGTCGGGGCGGTCGCGGTAGCCGTCCTCGTACAGCCGGTTCCTGTTGAGACACAGCCTTGTGATGCGCGCCCCGAGCAGGTCGAAGAGCTCGTAGCGCTCCTTGAGCTGGGGGAAGCGGGCCTGGTGGCGCAGAATCTCGGCCCGTACGAGCGCCCAGAAATCGACCTCCGGGACGTCGAGGCGGTCCTCGCAGAGGGCCGACAGATAGCGGAAGACTCCGATGAACAGTCCGGAATGGATGAACTGCGGCAGGAAGTCGGCGGGCTCGGTGAGCAGGACGGCCCGGACCTCGGCGGGAACGGAGGCCAGCTCGGGCAGCGGCTCGTCACTGATGTTGACGTCGTCCGCGAAGTCCTTGACCGCGAGCCGGACCGGTACGTCGTGCTCGTCGAAGATCACAACGGCGTTCTCGCCGTGCGGGGAGAAGACGGTGCCGTAGCGGTAGAGGAAGTGGAGCAGCGGGGGCAGGACGGCGGCGAAGAGCCGTTGCAGCCAGACGGTGGGCGTCAGACCGGAACGGCTGACGAGCTCGGCGGTGAAGGACCGGCCGCGCGGGTCGGTGTGGAGCAGTGAGGCGAGCGTGCGGGCGCGCTCCCCCGGGGCGAGGAGGCCGGTGAGGGGCTCGCGCCAGATCGCGCCCAAGAGTTCCTTGTACTGGTACGGGACCTCGGGAAGCCGGTCGTAGACAGGGTGGCGGACGGTGACGGAGGCTACCTCGCCGAGCAGGATGACCCGGCACTCGTCGCGCAGGAAGGGGTCGGCGTCGCGGAGGGAGTGGATCCAGGCGGTGACGGCGGGCGCCGCGAGGGCGAGGTCGGAGGGCAGTCCGCGCCAGACCATGGTGTTGAAGACGGACAGGGGGAGTTTGACGCTGTGCCGGTCGGGTCGGCTGAGGTTGAGGAACGTGCGGATCGACTGCTGGGGCAGGCGGGCGTCCGGATCGGCGGAGAGCGGGACGAGGTCGCCGGAGGCGAGCGCCGGGGCGAAGAGGGGGAGGACTACCTCGTCCCACTGCCAGGGGTGCACGGGGAAGTAGAGGTAGCGCAGCGGGTCGAGGCCGCGGTCGCGAAGGGCCTGGTCGAAGGCCGCACGGGTGGCCGGGGCGAGCTCGACGGAGTAGAGGCGGGCGGGGTCCTCCAGACCGGCGGTGCCGCGGTAGGCGGCGAGCGAGGTGTGGGCGGCGAGCCAGGGCAGGCGCTGGCGGTTGCGGGCCTCGGGGGCCCACGCCGCGGTGTCGGAGGAGGACAGTCCGATGCGGCCCTTGTTGAGGACGAGCCAGGGGTGCCCGGTCTGATGGCCTTCGAGGGCGGCGTAGTCGAGGTCGGCGAGGACGTCGGCGGTGAGGGCGGTGTGGTCGATCCGTGCGTCGGCGGCCAGGGTGGCACTCAGCTCGCGGACGAGGTGGCCGAGGTTGGCTCCGTCGAGGCCGAGGAGGGTGCGGGCGCGGACGAGGAAGTCGTACGGGTCGCCGAAGGGGGTCGGGGCGGCCGGCGCGGGCGGGGGTGGGCTGAGGGTGATGGTGTCCGGCGTGACATGCCAGCTGCCGTACACGCGTCGGCGGGCGCGGAAGCCGAGGCTGCTGCCGTCATCGAGGGTCAGGGCCCATGCGCCGCCGGCGGCGGCCGGGGCGGGACCGGGAGCGGGGATGGGGACAGGGACGCGGACAGGGACAGGGCGGATGATCTCCTCGTAGGCGAATTCGGCGAGTAGCTTGGCGAGAAGCCCTACGGGCGGCGAAGTCCCACGTCGGGAGCGTGAGTTCGGGTGGCGTGCGGGGGTGTTGGGGCGACGGCGACAGGACCGGCTGCGTCGGGTCGGGGGCTGCGGAAGAGTTCGGCACGAGACTCCTCGAAGATCGGGAACCTTACTGCGCGACGCAGAGTTTTCGAAGGGAGAGGTGCGGAGCGACGACGACGGTCGGGGCGTGCGGTGCGGCGATCAGAGGAGATTGCGCAGCACCCGCTCCCGGACCATCAGGGCGGCGCGCTTCTCGGGAAGGTCGATTTCCGCATGGCAGCGGAAGCCTGAGCTGAGGAAGGCCGAGACGGAGGGGGTGTTGCGGATGTCCGGTTCCGCGACGACGCGTGTGCAGCGGGGGCGGTTGCCGAGTACCAGGTCGGCGACGGCACGGAGCAGGGCCGTGCCCAGCCCGCGGCCCCGGTTCGTGCCGTCTCCGATGAGCAGGTGGATACCCGTGTCGTGGGGGCGCGCCGGATAGTGCCGGGAGAGTGGGTCGAGGTCGGCCCGGTAGATCTCCCAGTAGCTCATCGGCGTGCCGTCGAGGAGGCCGAGGCAGGGGATGCTCCGGCCGTCGCCGTCGAGCTGGGACCGCAGGTGGGCCGCGGTGACCGCGGCGGGGCCGGCGAGCTCCCAATAGGCGGCCACTTCGGGATCGTTCATCCACGCGGTGAGGAGTTCCAGGTCGCGGCCCGGCCGTACGGGTTCGAGGCGGAAGGCTCCGGCCCGGGTGGTGACGCTGCCCCAGGTGGCCGGTGAATCGAGCAGGTCCGCCTCGGCGAGCAGGGGCAGCAGCTCGGCGTTGAGGCGTGGTGCGTTGGTCCGGCGGGCGCCGAGGGCGTCGACTGTGTCAGGGGCGTCGAGGCCTGGTCCGGCGAGGTCGGCGGCGGTGTCCGTGAGGGTCATCGGGGGGTTCTCCTCCGCGTCGGGCACCGACGCGTCAATCGTGAAGGGGGTTGGTGATGGTGACGTAGACGGACTGGCTGTCGACGGGGCCGACCAGCTCGTCGAGACCGCCCAGGCGGGTGAGCAGGTTCGCCTTGCAACGCAGGGTGGGCGAGTCGAGCAGCCGTGTGGGCAGGGGGCCGAGGCCTGCGGCCTTGGCGAGGAAGCGGCGGAAGGCGGCGAGGAGGACGCGTTCGTCGGCGAGGCGCTGGGAGCCGAAGGCACCGATGAGGCCGAGCACGTTGTTGATGCCGAGGTAGTAGGCGAAGCGTTCGTCGGTGACGGAGTCGGAGACGAAGGTGTCGCTGCGGCCGCCGATGCCGGGGAGCCGTCGCTCCAGCTCCGCGCGGCGGGATTCTCGGAAGTAGTAGCCCTGGTTGTCGCGGTAGCGGCCGCCGGTGGGCCAGCCGGCGGGGTCGAGGAGGACCAGCGTGTTCTGCTGGTGCGCTTCGAGGGCGATACCGGCGAGGGCGTCGAAGGCGAGAACCGGCAGGACCACGTGGTCGAGGTAGCGCAGGAACCACTCGGCGGCAACGGCTGAGGTGGTGTGTCCGGTGGCGGAGGCGAGGCCGGTGACGATCTCGGCGAGCCGGGAGCTCATGGTGGTCCGGCCGGGCCATGGGCGGGGAGAGGTGAGCGCGGCGATGCAGACGGCGTCGTCGCCCGAGCGGAAGGGGTTGTGACGGAGCAGGGCGTCGAGGCCGGGGACGGGGGTGCCGTCCGGGGCGTCCACGGCCACCCAGGCCGGGTCGCGGACGATGTCGAAGCCGGGGTGGGCCGCCTGCCACTGCTCGGCGAGGCCGGTGCGGAGCAGTCGGTGCACCTCCACGCCCCGGTGGAGTTCCTTGCGGAGGTTCTCGCGGCGGGAGTTGGTGATGCGCAGGCTCAGGGAGAGCTTCAGCATCGCGGGGGCGCCTGGCCGGTGGACGGTGCGGACGGAGGAGGTCGGGTACCAGGCCTCTCCGTGCGGGCCCAGGTCGTGCAGGAGTCCCGCGTCGCGGAGGGTGGTGACGGAGGGGCGCTGGAGGAGTTCGCGGGCCTGCCAGGGGTGCAGGGGAAGGGGGGTGGTGCCGTCGGGCAGTGGAAGTCCGGGGGTGAGGCGGCCGAGGAGTTGCGGCGCGGAGACGGGGCGGCCGCGCTCGGTCCAGGCGGATTCGGTGGCGAGTACGGAGGGATCGACGGCGAACCAGTGAAGGGGGAAGGAGCCGTGGAGTTCGGGCGAGTAGTGACGGGCCTCGCTCTCGGAGAGTCCTTCGCGGCTCTTCGGGTCCGGCTGAAGGGGGTGGCCGAGGAGGAGTGACTGTTCGGCGGTGAGGAAGCGGTCCGCGCAGGCGGGGGCCGGGGCGGTGGGGCGCACTCGCCGGTCGGTGATGAACTCGGTGGTACGGCGCACCGAGTCGGCGACCCGGCCGACGAGGTCGGAGCCGCTGCGGCCGTCGCCCGCACCCTCACGGGCGATGAGTGCGGCGAGGGTGACGGCGTCCAGGCACGGCGCGGTGGGCGCGGTGCCTTCGAGGCGGGCGGGACCGAAGCGGTGCCAGCCCGCATGGGACCAGTGGCGGACGCCGACCACCACGGCGGTGCCGGATGCGGGAAGGGGGATGCGCAGTGGGCTTCCGGTGCGGCCGTCGGGGCGGTGGAGTCCGGATTCGCGGACCCAGCACCGGAGGAGGTTCTCCACCGCCGCGGCCTCGGCGGCGAGGGCCGGGTCGGGGTGGTCCAGGGGGTCGGGTCCGGCGGTCGGCTCCGGTCGGATGAAGCCCGGCCAACCGGTGCGGGCTCTGGGAGTGCCGACTTTCTGCCGCGGCACGGTGGCGGTTGCCCCGGCGTCGGCTGCGGCCGGCTGCGGGGACGGCACCCGGGGGGCGGATTCCGGGGTCGGGGAGTGCTCGGCCGTGATCCCGCCGGTGTGGGCGTCGGCGGCGGATCCGCGCCCGGTGGCCGGGGCGGCCGAGTGGGTGTGCGGGTCGGGCGAGCCGGGCGCCGGTTCGGTGGGCCGGACGTCCGCGCTGCGGGCGTCGGCGGCGGACGATGCCGGGGTGCCGTTGGCCAGGTCGGGCGCGGTGGGCGGCTGCACCGCGGCAGGGTCACGTACGGGGTCGGCGGGCGGCGGCGGTGTCGGCTGCCCCGGGGCGGCGGCTCCGGGCTCGGGACGCGGAGGCGCCGTACGGGCCGGGTCGGGCCGTGGCTGCGGGTGGGCTGGCACTTCCGGGTCGGTCGCGGGCAGGGAGGTGGCAGAAGCCGGGTTCTCCGGAAGGGAGTTGGGCTGGGTCGAGGTACTCGGGGTGATGGGGGTGTTCGAAGTGCTGGGAGTGGCCGGGGTAATGGGGGTGATGGGGGTGGTCGGGGTGGACTGGTGCGGCTCGGGCATCGCGGGTCCTCCGGTGCGGGTCAACGGGTCCGGGTCCGGCGGGTGGCGGCCGGGATGGCGTCGGCCAGGCGGTCGAGGACCGCCGCGGCCTGCTCGTCGGTCAGGGTCAGCGGTGGGAGCAGGCGGACCACGGCGCCGTGGCGGCCGCCGAGTTCGACAATCAGGCCGCGTTCCAGACACTCCTGGCGGACGGCCGCGGCCAGGGCCGGTGCGGCGGCCCCGGTGTCGGGATCGACGAGTTCGAGGCCGATCATGAGGCCGCGGCCCCGGACGTCCCCGATGCAGGGATGGCAGTCCGCCAGGCCGCGCAGGGCCGCTGTCATCCGGTCGCCAAGGACCGCGGCGCGTTCCGCGAGCCGGTTCTCGCGAACGAAGGCGAGGGTGGCCGTGCCGGCGGCCATGGCGAGCTGGTTGCCTCGGAAGGTCCCCGCGTGGGCGCCGGGCGCCCATACGTCCAGGCCCGACCGGTACACGATCACCGCGAGCGGCAGGCTGCCGCCGATGGCCTTGGACAGGACCATCACGTCGGGCACCACTCCGGCGTGGTCGACGCCCCAGAGGGCTCCGGTCCGGCCGACCCCCGTCTGTACCTCGTCGGCGATGAGGGGGATCCCCCTCGACGCGGTGATCTCCCGCATGCGGCGCAGCCAGCCGTCCGGGGCGGGGTTGACCCCGCCCTCGCCCTGTACGGGTTCGACGATCAGGCCGGCGGGGAGAGGGATGCCGCCCTTGGGGTCGTCGAGCAGGTTCTCCGTCCAGCGTGCGGCGAGTTCGGCTCCCTCGGGGCCGCCGACGCCGAACGGGCAGCGGAAGTCCTGCGGGTAGGGAAGCCGGGTCACCCGTCCCTCGGCGGCGCCTCCCGAGGCTTCCAGGGCGCCGGCTGTCATGCCGTGGTAGGCCCCGGTGAAGGCGAGCAGTCCAGGGCGACCGGTCGCGGCGCGGACCAGTTTGAGGGCGGCCTCCACGGCGTCCGTGCCGGCGGGCCCGCAGAACTGGATGCGCGCGTCGGCGGCCAGCGCCGGCGGCAGGTTGGCGAACAGCTCGGTGGTGAAGGCGTCCTTGACCGGTGTGGCGAGGTCCAGGACGTGGAGCGGCGCACCCGAGTCGAGGACGCCGCGGACGGCTTCCAGCACCACCGGGTGGTTGTGGCCGAGCGCGAGGGTGCCGGCGCCGGAGAGGCAGTCGAGGTAACGCCGGCCGTCGGCGCCCTCGATGGTCAGCCCGCGCGCCCGTACCGGGACGATGGGCAGGGAGCGGGCATACGTCCGGGCGGCGGACTCCCGCTGCGCCTGCCTGCGCAGGATGCCGTCGTGACCTGCTGCCCGACCGGTCTGCGGCGGCACTTGGGGCGTCGTCTGCGGCGTTTCCTGCGGTGGGCTCTGTGTCGCGGCCGCCGCCCCGGTCGGCTCGGTGAATGCCACGAGTGTCGCTCCTCCCGCACTGACTTCACTTACGGATTGCGCTTCGAACACCAACGCTCCCCCTATCCCCCGTACGTACCAACGACGGTGGCGGCGACGGATCACGGGTGGGGCCAAGATCCTTGGTTGCTCAAGAAATGAGCAAAAGGAACCACGGACCCGGGCTGTGTCGTCCTCGGCGGCAGCGGCATAGTGGGGGGCTCCACTCCACGCCTCGAACCTCCAGGGGGACGAACGACATGCGACCGAACCGACCGGTCACCGCGACGCTCTGCGCGGCCGCCCTCGTGCTGACCGCCGCCGCCTGCGGCCCCGGCGACGGGGAGGCCGGCACCGACGCCAAGCCGACCGTGGCGGCGAGCCTGCCGAACACGGACGGGATCAAGATCCCGGACCAGCTCAAGGAAAAGCTCAGGGAACGGGGCATCGACCTGGAGAAGTGGAAGGGGGGTGAGTGGAAGAACTGGAAGCAGGAGGACTGGCTCCGCGAGGCGGGCGACTACATAAACCCGATCATCGAGGACCTCTGGGACCCGGACCGCATGCGTGACGCCGAGCAGCCGCAGCGCCCGTCCGTCGACCCGGACGCGGGCAAGGACCAGGGTGTCACCGACCCGACCCCGGCCCCGGTGGCGGCCAAGCCGGCCAACGCGCCCTACCACCGGAGTGTTCCGGAATCGGGCAAGGTCTTCTTCGACGGCCCCGAGGGCTCGATGGTCTGCTCGGCGACCGTGGTCAAGGACCCCGCGCGCCCCGGCAAGTCCAACATGGTCTGGACCGCGGGGCACTGCGTGCACGCGGGCAAGGCCGGCGGCTGGTACCGCAACATCGCCTTCGTGCCGTCCTACAACAACGCGGGCAAGCCCTCGGCGCAGCTCAAGGGCGCGCCCCGCGAGCAGGTGGCCCCGTTCGGCGTGTGGTGGAGCGACTGGGCGCAGACCTCCGACCAGTGGATCGCGACCGGCGGTCCGACCGGCGGCGCGGGCGCACCGTACGACTTCGCCGTGCTGCACGTGACGCCCGAGAAGGGCAGCGGCAAGTCCCTGGAGGAGACGGTCGGTTCGGCGCTCCCGGTGGAGTTCGCCGCACCCGCCGTGCCGAAGGTCGCGAGCCTGACGGCGACGGGCTACCCGGCGGCGGCCCCCTTCGACGGCCAGAAGGCATTCCAGTGCACGGACCGGCCGGGACGGCTGACCCTGAGGGCGAACGAGCCGGTGATGTACCGCATCGGCTGCACGATGACCGGCGGCGCCTCCGGCGGCGGCTGGGTCGCGACGGGCGCCGACGGCAAGCGGGCGCTGGTGTCGAACACCTCGATCGGCCCGGTCAAGGCGGGCTGGTTGGCCGGACCACGGCTGGGGCCGGAGGCGAAGGGCATCTTCACCGCCGTCAGCAACAAGTTCAAGTAGACGGCGGCCGGCGGCCCGTGTGGCCGCCGGCGGTTTGCCGGGATCGATGACGAACGGCTGAGGGCCCCCTGCACTGCAGGGGCCCTCAGCCATCAAGAGCTCAGGAGCTCAGGACTACTGCTTCGCCAGCGCGTACGGCGCCAGGTCCGCTGCCAGCTCCTGGTGGACGCGCGCCTTGAGCAGGGTGCCCTCCGGGGTGTGTTCCTCGGAGATCACCTCGCCCTCGGCATGCGCCTTGGCGACCAGCGAGCCGCGCGTGTACGGCACCAGGGCCTCCACCTCGACCTCGGGCCGCGGCAGCTCGGAGTCGATGAGCGCGAGGAGTTCCTCGATGCCCATGCCCGTCCGCGCCGAGACGGCGATGGAGTGCCGCTCGATCCGCAGCAGCCGCTGCAGGACGAGCGGGTCCGCGGCGTCCGCCTTGTTGATCACCACGATCTCGGGCACGTTGACCGCGCCGACCTCGCGGATGACCTCACGCACCGCCGCCAGCTGCTCCTCCGGCGCCGGGTGCGAACCGTCCACGATGTGCAGGATCAGATCGGAGTCTCCGACCTCCTCCATCGTCGAGCGGAACGCCTCGACGAGGTGGTGGGGCAGGTGCCGGACGAACCCGACGGTGTCGGCCAGGGTGTAGATCCGGCCGCTCGGCGTCTCGGCCCGGCGCACGGTCGGGTCGAGGGTGGCGAACAGTGCGTTCTCCACCAGCACGCCCGCGCCCGTGAGGCGGTTGAGCAGCGAGGACTTGCCCGCGTTGGTGTAGCCGGCGATGGCGACCGAGGGCACCCTGTTGCGGCGCCGTTCCTGCCGCTTGATGTCACGGCCGGTCTTCATCTCCGCGATCTCCCGGCGCATCTTCGCCATCTTCTCGCGAATACGGCGCCGGTCGGTCTCGATCTTGGTCTCACCGGGGCCTCGGGTGGCCATGCCGCCACCGCCGCCGCCACCCATCTGCCGGGACAGCGACTGACCCCAGCCGCGCAGTCGCGGCAGCATGTACTGCATCTGCGCGAGTGCGACCTGCGCCTTGCCCTCTCGGGACTTGGCGTGCTGGGCGAAGATGTCGAGGATCAGGGCGGTCCGGTCGACCACCTTGACCTTGACGACGTCTTCGAGGGCGATGAGCTGGCCGGGGCTGAGCTCGCCGTCGCAGACGACGGTGTCGGCGCCGCTCTCCATGACGATGTCACGCAGCTCGCGGGCCTTGCCCGAACCGATGAAGGTGGCCGGGTCCGGCTTGTCGCGGCGCTGGATCACGCCGTCCAGTACCAGAGCACCGGCCGTCTCGGCGAGGGCGGCGAGCTCCGCGAGGGAGTTGTCCGCGTCCTGCACCGTTCCGGAGGTCCAGACACCGACGAGGACGACACGCTCCAGGCGGAGCTGTCGGTACTCGACCTCGGTGACGTCTTCGAGCTCGGTGGAGAGGCCTGCCACACGGCGCAGGGCCGCGCGCTCGGACCGGTCGAACTGGTCGCCGTCCCGGTCTCCGTCGATCTCGTGGCTCCAGGCGACGTCCTCTTCCATCAGGGCATCGGCCCGAAGGCTCTCGGTGAAGCTCTGCGAGTCACGCACGTCAGTTGCGTCCCGCGCGTCCTGGGAAGGGGAAGAAGAGGAGGTCATTGGATCCTTACGTCGATTCGAATAGCGGTGTCACGCCTGGTGGGGACACGGTAGCTGTCACGTCCAACGTGTCACACCGCCCGGGGATTCCCCGAACGGACCCGTCGATGGTGACATGCCCGTTCCTCGGCGGTCACACCCTTTTCCCGCCGGGTACGGACTTGCCCGGTGCCGCCTTACCCGGCGCTGCCTTGCCCTGTGCCGTCTTGCCCTGTGCCGCCTTGCCCGGTGCCGTCTTGCCCTGTGCCGCCTTGCCGGGTGCGGCCCTGCCCGGCGCAGCCTTGCCCGCCGCCGCGGCCGGGGCGCTCCACTCCGGGTGCCCCGGCATCGGCGGGGTCTTCGCCCCGTAGAGCCACGGCTCCAGGAAGGCCCCGAGGTCGCGGCCCGCCTCCTGCGAGGCGAGGCGTACGAAGTCGGCCGTGCCCGCGATCCCGTCCCGGTACTGCGCGACCCAGCGCCGCTCGATCCGGTCGAAGGCCCGGGCGCCGATCTCCTGCCGCAGCGCGTACAGGATCAGCGCGGAGCCGTCGTACACCACCGGCCGGAACAGCCCGATCTTCTCGCCCGGCGCGGCGGCCTTCGGGGCGGCCGGGGGCCCGCCCGCCGCCCGCCACTGGTCGGAGCGCTGATACGCCTCGCGCATGCGCCGCTCCAGGGAGTACTTGCCGAGCCCGTCCGCGTACAGCGCCTCGTACCAGGTGGCGTGCCCCTCGTTGAGCCACAGGTCGGACCAGGTGCGCGGGGTGACGCTGTCGCCGAACCACTGGTGGGCGAGCTCGTGGACCATCACCGACTCGACGTACCACTCGGGGTAGCCGTCGCCGGAGAACAGGCTGCTCTCGAAGAGCGAGAGGGTCTGCGTCTCCAGCTCGAAGCCGGTCGTGGCCTGTGCGATCAGCACCCCGTAGTTCTCGAAGGGGTAGCGGCCGACCCGCTCCTCCATCCACTCGATGTGGCCGGCGGTCTTCTTCAGCCAGGGGTCGAGCCGCTGCCGGTCGGCGGCGGGCACCACGTCGCGCAGCGGCAGCCCGTGCGGTCCGGTCCCGTGCACGACGGCGGAGCGGCCCACGGAGACCTGGGCCAGCTCGGTGGCCATCGGGTGCCGCGTCCGGTACGTCCACGTCGTGGAGGGGCCCGTGCGCCGGGCAGGGGCCACCTGGAGCCCGTTGGCGACGGCCGTGAGCCCGGCGGGGGCGGTGATCCGGAAGGTGAAGACGGCCTTGTCGGCGGGGTGGTCGTTGCAGGGGAACACGCGGTGGGCGGCGTCCGCCTGGTTGGCCATGGCCAGACCGTCCTCGGTGGGTACCCAGCCGCCGTCCCGGCGGCCCCGCGGGTCGCTGGTGTGCCGGACCGTGATGCGCAGCGGGCCGCCGTCCGCCACCGCGCGCCGCGGGGTCAGTACGAGGTCCTCCCCCACGCTCTCGAACCCTGCGGGCTCCCCGTTGACCTCGGCGGACGCCACTTTGCCGTGTGTGAAGTCCAGGTTGACCCGCTCCAGCTGCGCCGTCGCCCGGGCGTCGATCACGGTGACCGCGTCGAGGGGGCTCTTGTTGTCCTTGTACGTGAAGGACAGGTCGTACGAGAGGACGTCGTAGCCGGGGTTGCCGAGCTCGGGGAAGAGCCGGTCGCCGATGCCCAGGGGCTTCGGCGGAGGCAGTACCGCGGCGACGAGGGTGAGGGAGGCCGCGGCGAGCAGGGCGGCGCGCAGGCGGGGGGAGGAGAGCTGCATCCACCACCGCTTACCAGCGCCCGGCGCGAGGCCGGGTACGGCGCGCGACGGGTCCACCCGAACGGGGCCTTCCGGCGCCGTACCGGCCTACGCGCGGCTGACGTCGTAGACGCCCGGGACGTCCCGCATGGCGCGCATCAGGGCGGGGAGCCCGGCCGCGTCGGGCAGCTGGAGGGTGTAGGTGTGCCGGACCCGGCCCTCGACCGGGGGTTCCACCGTCGCGGAGACCACCTCGACGCCCTCGTGGGCGATGGCCTCGGTCAGGTCCGCCAGGAGATGGGGGCGGCCGAACGATTCAGCGAGCAGGGTGACCCGGCAGTCGGCGGTCGCCCGCCAGTGCACGGCGACGGAGGTGCGCCCGACGGCCCGCATCTGCGCCACGGCCGCGCAGTGGACGCGGTGCACGGTGACGGCTCCGCCGCGGACCAGGAAGCCGGCGACGTCGTCCGGGGGCACCGGGGTGCAGCACCCCGCCAGCCGCACGGTGGCGTCCGGCAGGTCGGCGACGGCGTTGGCCCCGCCGCCCCGGGCTCCGACCACCGACAACGGTGCCCGCGCCGCCGAGGTGGTGGCCATGGCGCGGTCGGGGTGGGTCTCCAGCCAGCTGCTGATGGCGATGCGGGCGGCGGGCGTCCGGGCGTGGTCCAGCCATTCGGCCGCCGGTCCGGAGGAGGCGTCCTGGGCGAGCAGCAGCTGGACGGTGTCCCCGTCGGACAGCGGCGAGGACAGGGAGGCGAGGCGCCCGTTGACGCGGGCGCCGATACAGCCGTGGGCGGCCTCGCCGTGCTGCGCGTAAGCGGCGTCGATGCAGCTGGCTCCGGCCGGGAGGCCCAGGGTGCCGCCGTCGGCCCGGAACACGGTGATCTCCCGGTCCTGTGCCAGCTCGGCGCGGAGCACGGTCCAGAAGGTGTCGGGGTCGGGGGCGGACTGCTGCCAGTCGAGCAGCCGGGAGAGCCAGCCGGGACGGGTGGGGTCCACCCGCTCCTCGTCCGGGTCGGCGGCGGGGTCCGGCGTCGCGGTGGCGTACGGGTTGCCGAGCGCGACCACGCCGGCCTCGGCGACGCGGTGCATCTGCCAGGTGCGCACGATGACTTCGGCGACGTACCCCTCGGGCGTGGCGACGGCCGTGTGGAGGGACTGGTACAGGTTGAACTTCGGGGTGGCGATGAAGTCCTTGAACTCCGAGACGACCGGCGTGAAACAGGTGTGCAGCTCGCCGAGTACGCCGTAGCAGTCGGCGTTCTCGCCGACGAGTACGAGGATCCGGCCGAAGTCGGAGCCGCGCAGCTCGCCGCGCGAGCGGGCGATGCGGTGCACGGAGACGAAGTGGCGCGGCCGGACCTGCACTTCGGCGCTGATGCCCGCCTCCCGCAGGACGGTCCGCACGGAGTCGGCGATGGCGGGCAGCGGGTCGCGTTCGCCGGCGTGCGCGGCGATGAGGGCGCGGGTGCCCTCGTACTCCTCGGGGTGCAGGATCGCGAAGACGAGGTCTTCCAGCTCGGTCTTGAGGGCCTGCACGCCCAGCCGCTCGGCCAGCGGGATGAGGACGTCGCGCGTGACCTTGGCGATGCGGGCCTGTTTATCGGGGCGCATCACGCCCAGCGTGCGCATGTTGTGCAGCCGGTCGGCGAGTTTGATGGACATCACGCGGACGTCGTTGCCGGTGGCGACGAGCATCTTGCGGAAGGTCTCCGGTTCGGCGGCGGCGCCGTAGTCGATCTTCTCGACCTTGGTGACGCCGTCGACGATGAAGCAGACCTCGTCGCCGAACTCGGCCCGGACCTGATCGAGGGTCACATCGGTGTCCTCGACGGTGTCGTGGAGCAGAGAGGCCGTCAAGGTGGTTGTCTCGGCGCCCAGTTCGGCGAGGATCAGGGTGACGGCGAGCGGATGTGTGATGTACGGCTCACCGCTTTTTCGCATCTGACCGCGGTGGGAGCTCTCCGCGAGGAGGTAGGCGCGCCGGAGAATGGACATGTCGGCGTCCGGATGGTGGGCGCGGTGCGCCTCCGCGACGTGGCCGATCGCGTCCGGGAGGCGGTCCCGGGACGTCGGCCCGAGCAGCGCCGCGCGCCCGAGCCGGCGCAGATCGATCCTGCTGCGGCCCCGTCTGCGGAGCTCAGGGCGCGCTTCGGGGTGTGCTTCGGGGTTCGTGGCCTCTGCACTCATGGGCACCTCCGGCGGCTTCGACCGGCGGTGGCGGGCATGGGGTGCGCCCTCAGGGCCGGTGCCTGATGTTACCGACCCCACCACGTGGCGCAGTCCACCTCTGGCGCAGCGTGAAACGGATCACCCATTAGAGGGAAGCTTCAGGAGAAAGCCGTTTCGGTGAGCCAGGCCGCGTCGAACTCGCCGGCGGCCACGATCACGGCCGGGCCGGTCATGTCGATCCGGCCGTCGGGGTGTTCGGTGATGACGAGCGTTCCGCCGGGGAGGTCGACGGTGTACGTGGCCGGCTCGCCGGTGGCCGCGGGGTCCGCGCCGTCACGGCGGATGGCGGCCACAGCGACGGCGCAGGCGCCGGTGCCGCAGGAGCGGGTCTCGCCGGAGCCGCGCTCGTGGACGCGCATGGCGACGTGCCGGGGGCCGCGGTCGACGACGAACTCGACGTTGACCCCCGCCGGGTAGGCGGACGCCGGGCTGAACGGCGGGGCGGTGAACAGGTTCCCGGCGTCGTCGAGGCTCTCGACGAACGCGACGGCGTGCGGGTTGCCCATGTTCACGTTGCGGGCGGGCCAGCTGCGCGATCCGACGCTGACCGTGACCTCGCCCTCGGGGAACGCGGCGCGGCCCATGGAGACGGTGACGTCGCCCGCCTTGTCGAGGTGCACGCGCTTGACGCCGCCGCGCGTGGCGACGGCGAGGTCGCCCGGCTCGACGTGGCCGGCGTACTGGAGGTAGCGGGCGAAGACGCGCACGCCGTTGCCGCACATCTCGGCGACGGAGCCGTCGCTGTTGCGGTAGTCCATGAACCACTCCGCCTCGTCGGCCAGGTGCGCCGCCTCCGGGTGCGCGGCGGACCGGACGACGTGCAGCACCCCGTCGCCGCCGATGCCGGCGCGCCGGTCGCAGATCTTCGCGACGGCGGAGGCGGGCAGCTCGATGGCGTTGCCGGGGTCCGGGACGATCACGAAGTCGTTCTCGGTGCCGTGGCCCTTGAGGAAGGAGAGGGTGGTCTGCGTCACCGGGCCATCGTACCCAGCCGCAGCTCAGAGGGGCCGGACCGTCCGAGGGGCGGTCAGCGGAGCCGGGCCACCCGGTACACGGCGAGGCCTACGAGGACCAGCGCGACCACGGCGTACAGCGCGGCCATGCGCCAGTCGGGGCGGCGGCCGCTCCCCCGGGCCGGGAGCCCGGGCCAGGTGTAGCCGACCCGTCGGGCGGCCATCATGCCCCAGCCTCCGGCGCAGCAGCTGATGAGGAAGCCGAGCATGGCGACCACGGCTCCGCCGTCGCCGAACTCGAAGGCGAGGGGGAAGGCGAACATCAGCGAACCGGCGGCGGCGAGCATCACGATGGGGGCGATCTGCCACACGCGCAGGCGGCGCTGCGGTCGCAGTTCGACCTCGAACTCGGGTCCGGCGGCCGCCTCAGCCTCGGCGGAGTCCGGGGCGTCGGGGCCGTCGGGGGTCAGCCGTACGGGGTCGGCGGGCAGCCCGAGGACCCCGGGTCCCTCCGTCCCGCCGAGAAGCATCGGGTCCGCTTCCCGCCGGGTGTCGTCCCGCCCGGTGTCGCGAGGGCCGGCCTCCATCGCCACGCGCCCTCCCCACTCGGACTCAGTACGCCGCCATGCATCGCAGGTGATCGCACCCGCTGGAGTTTGATGATGGCACGCCCTCAGCCCCGCTACGGGCGCCCGGGGCGTCCCGATGCCATCACGTGATCAGGCTGTAACCGCTCGTTCGACCAACGACTGCGCGAGTCCGGGGAGTTCCGCCCGGTCGGCGGCGGCCCCGCTGAGCCAGTGGACCCGCGGATCGCGGCGGAACCAGGAGTCCTGACGGCGGGCGAACCGCTTGGTCGCCCGCACGGTCTCCGCGCGGGCCTCGTCCTCGGTGCACTCGCCTGCGAGCGCGGCGAGCACCTGCTGGTAGCCCAGTGCCCTGGAGGCGGTGATCCCGTCGCGCAGCCCGCGGGCCTCCAGCGCGCGGACCTCGTCCACGAGGCCGTCCTCCCACATCCGGTCGACGCGCAGGGCGATCCGCTCGTCGAGCTCCGGGCGGGCGACGTCGACGCCGATCTGGACGGTGTCGTAGACGGACTCGTGGCCGGGCAGGTTCGCGGTGAACGGCTTGCCGGTGATCTCGATGACCTCCAGCGCGCGGACGATGCGGCGGCCGTTGCTGGGCAGGATCGCCCGGGCCGCTTCGGGGTCGGCGGCGGCGAGCCGGGCGTGCAGGGCGCCGGGGCCGCGCAGCGTGACCTCTTCCTCCAGCCGGGCGCGGACCTGGGGGTCGGTGCCGGGGAACTCCATGGCGTCCAGGGCTCCCCGCACGTACAGGCCGGATCCGCCGACGAGGACGGGGGTGCGGCCCTCGGCGAGCAGCCTGTCGATCTCCAGGCGGGCCAGCCGCTGGTACTCGGCGACGTTGGCGGTGTCGGTGACGTCCCAGATGTCGAGGAGGTGGTGCGGGACGCCGCCGCGCTCCTCGACCGTCAGCTTGGCGGTGCCGATGTCCATCCCCCGGTACAGCTGCATGGAGTCGGCGTTGACGACTTCGCCGTCGAACCGGCGGGCCAGGGCTACGCCCAGGTCGGACTTTCCTGCCGCGGTGGGACCGACGACGGCGATGACCCGCGGGGCGGGGGCTGCATTCCTCACCGCCCCAGTCTCGCAGCCCCCGGTCAAGACGCGCTCATGTACCCGATCGAGCGACGTGACGGGGTGGGAGGGAGGTCGTTGCCCTGGCGAGGTTCCGGCCGGGCGTACGCCGTGTGTACGCCCGGCGCAGAGCCGGTTCGGTGAACGCGGAACTTCACTCACACGCGTAACGTTACGGGAGTAGACATGGGCGTTTTTGATCGGTTTTTTCGTCGTAAGGACGAGGCCGTGACCGAGGAGGTCGCGACCGAGGCTCCGGCGGCGGAGTCCGGTGCGGAGGGCGAGGCCGAGCCTGCTGTCGCGGAGAGCGAGCCGGCGGAAGCCGTGGAGATCCCGAAGCAGCAGTCGGCCGAGGTGGCCGCGGACAGCGAGGCCGGCGAGGGCGCCCGTACGTAGCGAACGCCAACGGAAGGTGACCCATGGGCCTGCTGGACAATCTGAAGGCCAAGCTCGCTCCGGCGAAGGACAAGGTCGGCGATCTCGCGCACCAGCACGAGGGCAGGATCAGCGAGGGTCTGGACAAGGTCGCCAAGGCCGTGGACTCCAAGACCAAGGGCAAGTACAGCGGCCAGATCACGAGCGGGACGGGCAAGGCGAAGGACGCCTTGGTCAAGATCGCGCACAAGGACGCCCCCGGCGGGCAGACGCCGCCGGCCGCGTCCTGACGCGGTCCGGGAACGCCGGAGGGGGGGGGGGGCGCGGCGGGGGGGGGGGGGGGGCCGCCCGGCGGGCGCGGCGCCGCCCCGGGCGCCGGGCGGCGGGGGGCCGGC
>NZ_JBHXAG010000046.1:0-19552 GCF_042726555.1 Streptomyces sp. NPDC060232
CCGCGGGCGGCGGCCGCCGCGCGCCCCCCGCCGGCGCCCCCCGCCCCGGGGGGCGGGGGGGGGGGGGCCCCGCCCCCCCCCCCCCCCGCCCCCGGGCCCCTTTCGTGTGCGTGCTACCAGGTGAAGCCGGGCTGGATCGCCATGCAGGCCTGGTCGTTGTCGCCGTTGAGCGCGTGGGCGGAGTCCGGCGCCTTGGTCGGGGCGGGCGCCGGCGCGGCCGGCGTGCTGCCGGAACGCCAGTCCTTGCCGACGAACACGACGATCCCGGCGACCTGGTTGGACTTCTGCACCGAGGCGGCGGGCAGGCCGAGGGCGGTGGCCACGACGGCCGCGTCGGCCGCCTGGGCGTCGGTGGCGTAGCGGATCACCGAGGTGTCCTCCGCGCCGGTCTGGGTGTCGGCGACGACCCTGGTGAAGCCCTTGCCGGCCAGCACGGCCGCGACCTCGCTCGCCCGGCCCTTGACCTTGGCCTCGGTGCCGTCCTTGCCGCCGGTCGAGTTGCGGACGGTGACCGCGATCTTCGCGGGCGGCGCGGCCGTGGCCGCCGCGGTGGCGGTGGGGCTCGGCTGCTGGGCGGGCGCGGACGGGGAGCCCGGGGACGGGGAGCCCGGGGACGGTGCGCCCGAGGCTGCGGAGGCGCCCGGGGATGCGGAGGCGGCCGGAGAGCCGGATCCCTGGCCGTCGAGCGCGATGTCCTCGCGGACCATCCGGAACAGGTCCTCGGCCTCGCCCGCCTTGGGCTCGACCCGCCCGCCCAGGCCGGGCTTGGTGCTGTAGACCCACGGCATGGTGGTCATGGTGATGCGGCCCGGCGGGACCTTCTTGAGCTCCATGCTGAGGTCGAACAGCTTGTCGATCTTGTTGAGGCCGGTGTCCACGACCATGGCCTCGATCGCCGCCTGGGCCAGGCTGTTGAGCTTGACCGGATTGC
The DNA here is from genome assembly GCF_042726555.1 of Streptomyces sp. NPDC060232. Classification (NCBI taxonomy): domain Bacteria; kingdom Bacillati; phylum Actinomycetota; class Actinomycetes; order Kitasatosporales; family Streptomycetaceae; genus Streptomyces; species Streptomyces sp. NPDC060232. The sequence goes on from NZ_JBHXAG010000046.1 coordinate 932, forward strand.
TGAGCTTGGCGTTCTTGCGGAACTCGCGGGCCATCGAGTTCATGTACTGGTGCTGGGCGTGGGTACGGCCGATGTCGGTGCCGTCCTCGAAGCCGTAGCGGGTGCGCAGCCACTGCAGGGCCGTCTCGCCCTGGATGACGCTCGTGCCCTTCGGCAGCTTCAGGCCGGAGCCCTTGCCGTCCCGCGTGCGGGAGTGCACGTTCTGCTCGACGCAGACCGGGACGCCGCCGATGGCGTCCGCCATCCGGACCACGCCCTTGAAGTCGATCATCATGAAGTGGTCGATGGGGATCTTCGTCAGCTCGGTCCACGCGGCCACCGTGCAGCCGGGACCGCCGCGCTGGATGGACTCGTTCGTCTGGACGAGCCCCTTGCTGGCGGGGTGCACCTTGCCGCCCGGCTCGGTGCACTTGGGCATCATCAGCATCGTGTCGCGCGGCATCGAGATCACGGACATGTTGCTGCGGTCCGCGGACAGGTGCAGCAGCATCTGGACGTCCGCGAGCGGCGGCCCGTCGAAGGTGTCCGTGGCCCCGCCGAGGGCCTGGTTCTCCGCGTCGTTGCGCGCGTCGGAGCCGATGAGCAGGATGTTCAGCGGAGTCTGCCCGAAGGCGTTGGGCTTGGAACCGCCCAGCTTGTTCTCACCGAGGTTCAGCGCGCCCGTCTGGATGCTGCCGTTGAGGTGCCGGTAGTAGAGGTAGCCGGCCGCCGCCGTCCCGAGTATGAGCAGGGACAGGACGGAGGAGACCCAGCGCAGCGCGCGCCGGCGGCCCCGCCTGGTGGGGCGGGCGCCGCCCGGGCCGGCCGGCCCGGAGCCGCCCCGCTGCGGGGGCACCGTGCCGGGCGCGCCCGCCCCGCCGCCGGGTATGTCCCCGTCGGCCTGGGCGCTCGCCCCCTCCCCCCGCACGTCGCTGTGGCTCACGCGTATCCCCCTCAAGGTCCTTCTTGGTCGACATTGCGCCGGTCCGACCGGCCACGTCCGGCTACTTGGCGCAGATCGCCTTGTCGGCCTGCGTCTGCTGGACGTCCTTGGGCAGCTCCTGCGGAACCGGCGGCGTCAGCGGGGCGCCCGGCTTCTGGAAGTCCGGACCCAGCGTCAGCTTCATCGGGGTCTTCGCCGCCGCGTCCGTCGTCCCCATCTTCAGCGCGGTGGCGGGCAGCCCCATGGCGTCCGCGAGCGCCCGGGCCTGGTCGGCCTGGTTGGGCGCGTACTCCAGCTGCGTGGCGCCGACCTTCGCCGGGGCGTTGCCCTGGTTGCTGGTCTTGGACATCCCCTTGCTGTCCTGCAGCCACTTCAGGGTGGTGGAGGCGGAGCCCGAGGGCCCGCCGCCGTTGTAGACGCTCACCCGTACGTCACCGGCGGGCGCCCGGTTGCCCTGGAGCAGGGCGTCCTGCTTGGCCTTCGCGTCCGCGTCGGCCGCATCCTGCGCGGCCTGCTCCTTCTTCTCGACCTCCGTGAGCGAGACGTCCCCCCGGATCATCTGCAACAGGGGGTCGGCCAGCGAGTTCTCGACGACGACGGTCGCCTTCTTGCCCTCCGGCTCCGCCGGGTTGTCCTTCACAGGCAGGGTGGTGAAGGTGATGTTCTTGGTGTCGATGTTCTTCAACTCACCGGCCAGGTCGGTGAGTTTGGCGATGGATCCGATCCCCGAGTCCACGCTCAGGGACTTGGTGGCCGCCTCCGCGAGCGACAGGAACTTCTTGGGACTGGTCAGCGTCTCCTGCGACTTCATCTGGCGCATCATCGAACCGAGGAACTGCTGCTGGATCCTGATCCGGTCGAGGTCGCTGTTGTTGCCGAAGCCGTGCCGCGTGCGTACGAAGGCGAGGGCCTGCTCGCCCGAGAGCCTGTGCTCGCCGGGGCCCAGCTTGAGATGGGAGCCTTCCTCGTCGTTCACGGCCTTCTCCAGGCACACCGGCACTCCGCCGACCGCCGTGCTCAGCGTCTTGACGGCGTTGAAGTCGGCCATCATGAAGTGGTCGACCTCGATCCCGGTGAGCTCCTTGACCGTGCGCATGGTGCAGCCCGCGTCGCGGCCCTCCTGGCCCAGGCTGGTGTTGAAGCGGGTGCCCTTGACGGGCGGGATCGTCTTCGTGGAGCCGTCCGGCTGCTTGGTCGGGCAGGCCGGGATGTTGGTGATCAGGTCGCGGGGGATGGACAGCGCGGTCGCGTTCGTCCGGTCCTTCGAGACGTGGAACAGGATCGTGGTGTCGGCATGGCCGACGCTGTCCTTGTCCCCGTACCCCGTGTTGCCCTCGCCGCTGCGCTTGTCGGTGCCGATGACCAGGATGTTGATGGGCTGGTCCTTCTTGAAGCCGCCCGTGCCCGCGCCCGCGACGTCGGTGACGCTGAGGTTGCCGTTCAGGTGGTCGTAGTAGAGGTACGCCGCCGTGGCGGCGCCGACCAGCAGGAACGCCACGGTCCCGCTGGTGATCAGCAGGGTCTTCTTGCGGCGTCCACCGCCATCGCCGCCGCCCTTGCGTGAGCGGCCGCTCCTGCGGCCCCCGGGCGGGGCGTCGCCGCGGCGCGGCTTCGGTACGCCGGGGGAAGGACTGGTGGGGGCGGGGGCCGACGGCGATCTGCGCGGCGCGGCGACCTTGGGCCGCTGCTGCACAGCGGAATCACCCAGTTGCAGTTCGTAATTGCCTGTGCGGGGGTTGAGCACCCACTGGTCGGCGGGGTCGATCTCGTCCGCCCGTCCACGGCTCTGCGCATCCACGGTTGCTCGAATCCTCCGTCGGTGCCTCGCGACGCGCCTCCCCAAGGCGCACGGTCAACGATCCGGCTGCTGGTACCCGGTCTCGGTCCGGCCGGGCACCGGATCGCTCACCCTATCCGTCCCGTTCGGCCGCAAACCATGGTGGGTGACAAATTCCACTCCCCTTATAACGGGGTGAACCACCCATCCCACTCGGTTCGGTCACCGGCTTTGGGATTGCTTTACCGGCACTCCGCGTTCCCTGCGGTCGTTCCTGTGAAGGTAGGGATGGGCGCGGAGGGGGTCGAGGTTCCCTCGCCGGTCGAATTCCCTTCCGAAGCCGCGTCCGTGGCGGTCGCTGCGGGGGTCGGCGTCGCGGTCGCGGCGGCCGGGTCCGGGGTCGCCGACGGCTTCGGCGGCGCCACCGTGACCGGCTGGTCCGCCCGCAGCTGCCGGAACAGCCGTGCCGCGTCCGGTTCCACCAGCTCGTCCCGGTTCGGGTCCGCGGCGTACGGCCGGCGGGGAACCGTCAGGAACTTGATCTGTTCGGTCGGTATGTTCCGCATGCCCCGCACGAGTTCGTACAGGTCGCGCAGCGAGGCCAGCCCGGGGTCGGTGGTCAGCGAGGACGTCGCCGCGTCCAGCAGCGGGTACAGCCGGGCCGGGTTCAGCAGGACGCCGTTGCTCTGCACCTTCTTGACGAGCGCGCCGAGGAACTGCTGCTGGCGCTTTATCCGTTCGGTGTCGCTGCCGTTGCCGAGGCTGTGCCGGGCGCGGACGAAGCCCAGCGCCTTCTCGCCGTGCAGGGTCTGCCGTCCGGCGGCCAGCCGCACCTTGGCCTCGGCATCGTTCACCGGCTGCTTGAGGCACACCTCCACGCCGCCGATGGCGTCGACCATCTTCTTGAACCCGCCGAAGTCGATGACCATGTGGTGGTCGATCCGGATCCCGGTGAACGCCTCCACCGTACGGATCGTGCAGGCGGCCCCGCCCCACTGGAACGCCCAGTTGAACTGCGCGAACCGGGACGCGCTGCGGTTCCCGTCCGGCTGTGTGCAGGCGGGGATCTGCGTCATCAGGTCCCGGGGTATCGACACCGCGGTCGCGCTCCGGCGGTCCTTCGGCAGGTGCAGCAGGATCGTGGTGTCGGAGCGCTGGGTGCCCTGGTCCTGCCCGTATCCGGTGTTGCCCTTGCCGGAGCGCGAGTCGGAGCCGATCAGCAGGATGTTCTGCGCGCCCGTGGCCAGGTGCGCCGGCCGCTCGCGCTCGTAGCGCTCCAGCTCGGCCGCCGCCGAGGTGTCCTCGGTGATGTTCCCGTCGAACTTGGTGTAGAGCCACCACCCGGCGGCCGCGCCCGCCAGCACCAGCAGGGCCAGCCCGAGGCCGATCCAGCGCAGCAGCCGACGCCTGCGGTTCCGCGGAGGCCGCCGTTCGCCTCCGGCCGCGTCGGTGCCGCCCGGTATGCCTGCGCTGTCCGTCACTGGCGTTACGTCCCCTCGCCGCTGCGAGCAGCCGTACGGGTGAGCACGGCCACTGCCGATCCTGCCCCCGGGGCGCCGGAGCAGCCCGGGGGCAGGGTCGTGTCTAGGGCCGTCCGGGTGACAGATCGGCCGTTCCCGGGATTGATCAGTGTGGGTGACGGGCCGCGCGCCGGAGTCAGACCGTGTGGGTGACGCGCTCGCTCTCGGTCCGCTGGTCCAGCGCCTCGGGCGACAGCCGGTCCAGGTTCCGGCAGAGCACCACCGAGGCCCCCGCCGCCAGCGCGGCGTACAGCCCGGCGGACAGCCCCTCCCAGGTGTCGTAGTCCAGCCCGGTCAGCACCCGCGACCCCTCGCCCAGGCCGAGCTTCGCCGCGTCCTCGCGGGCCCGGTCGACCAGCGCCGTGTGCGAGAGCTCCTCGCCGCCGACCTCCAGCGCGGGACCCGCGGGATCCACCGGGACGAAGGGGGCGAAGCGGTCGCCCTGCCCCGGCACCTCCACCGCGTAGTCCGCGAATCCGGCGGGGGGCTGCGGGAAGCGCCCGCCCAGCGGCCGCAGGGCGAGCGCCACCCGCTCGCCGCCGCACTCCAGGGCCCGCTCCAGCGTGTCCGGACCGCTGACGACGAGCTCGGCGCCGCCCGGGTCCCCGCCCACCGAGGCCACCACCCCGACCGAGTCGCAGGCGAGCAGCCACACGGCGCTCTGCCAGTGTGCGGGGAGCAGCAGCGCGAGCCGGTCGCCGGGCTCGGCGCCCAGGTCGCCCTGGAGCAGGTTCGCGGTTTTGGCCACCCAATTGGCGAAGGTCGCGACGGACAATTCGACGCGTTCGCCGGTGGCGTCGTCGTAGAAGGTGATGAGCGGGCGGCCCGGATCGGCGGCGAGCGCGGATCGCAGCAGGTCGGCAGGGGTGCGGGTGATGGCGTTCACCCGGCACAGCGTACGCGGGGCCCTCCCCCGTACGGGGGCCTGCGGCTCCTCCGTACGGGGGAGGGGTATCGGCGGCGCAGCGGACGGAGCATCAGATCTCGGATGGCGCCCCGTGGTGCGCGTGTTCACCATCCTTTTCATGCGTGGATTCCTTGCTTCCTCGATCGGCGTCGCGACGGCCGCCGCACTGGCCCTGCCCCTCGCGCTCCCGACTCCAGCACTCGCCGAAACCGTCCCCGTGACCCCGGCCGGGTCCACCCAGTCGCTTCCGCTCGCCCCCATGGGACCCGTGGCGGACCGCACCCCCGGCGTTCCCGGAATGAGCGCCTCGCGCCGCGGCCTGGAGACGCAGGGCCTGACCGCCCGCGAGGTCAAGACGTTCTCGCTGGTCGGTGTCGTCTGGGACGACGTCACCACCGAGCTCAACGGCCGTGTCCAGGTCCGTACGCGCTCCGTGCGGACCGCGACCTGGTCCGACTGGCAGGACGTCGAGGTCCACAACAGCGAGCACGCGGCCGATCCCGACGCGGTGGAGCGCGGCTCCGGCCGGGTCCGCGGTGCCACCGCCCCGCTGTGGGTCGGCGAGTCCGACGGTGTGGAGGTCCGCGTCCAGGCGGAAACGGACGCCCCGGCCGCCCAGGCGGGATCCCGGCTGCCCTCCGGCATGCGGATCGAACTCGTCGACCCGGGCGAGGCGGCGCCCGCCGGGGCCGCGGACGGCAAGAACAGCGGCCCGGTCGACGACAAGGGCGAGATGGTGGCGCCTGGCCTGACGATGGAGATGGCCGAGGCCTCCGCCGCGAACGTGCCGCACGCCCAGCTCGGCGCGAACGAGATCACCGAGCTGGACAAGGCCGACTCCACCGCCGACGCCGTCTTCGCCAGCGAGGGCGCACTGGCCGCTGCGGCCGCCCCGTACATCGGCCCGCGCCCGCGGATCGTCACCCGCAAGGGGTGGGGCGCGGACGAGTCCCTGCGCGAGAAGGCCTTCGCCTACACGAACACCGTGAGGGCGGCGTTCGTCCACCACAGCGCCTCCGGGAACAACTACGCCTGCAAGGACGCCCCGGCGGTGCTGCGTAGCCTGTACCGCTACCACGTGGTCAGCAGCGGCTGGCGCGACTTCGGTTACAACTTCGCCGTCGACAAGTGCGGCACGGTCTACGAGGGCCGCGCGGGCGGCGTCTCCAAGCCGGTCCTCGGCGCGCACACCATGGGCTTCAACACGGACAGCATGGGCGTGGCGGTGCTCGGCACCTTCACCTCCTCCGCGCCCCCCGCCGCCGCCGTCGACGCGGTCGCCCGCCTCACGGCCTGGAAGCTCGGCCTCTTCGGCCGGGACCCGCGCGCGAAGACCACCCTCAAGTCGGGCGGCGGCAACCGCTACCCCAAGGGCCGGAACGTCTCGATGAACGTCATCTCGGGCCACCGCGACGGCTTCGCGACGGAATGCCCCGGCAGGAAGCTCTACGGCAAACTCCCGACGACCCGCACCTCCTCGGCGAAACTCCAGGGCCGCCCGTAGCCTGGCGGCGGCGGGCGGGGCAGGCGGCTCCGCCCGAAGCCGGACGGCCTCCGGCCGCTCCGGTGAGCCGATCCCCTCAGCGACCCGGCGGCCCTGTCGGCGCCCCCGGCCCGTCCGGGGGCGGGCCGGCGGGGCCGCGGCGCGGCCTTGCGGGCGGTGGAAGCGGGCCGCGGCGGGCCGCGGCGGGCCGCGGAGCTCGGCCGCCCGGTCCGGGCGCGGACGAAAGCCATGGCTCCGGGGCCGGCCGAGCGGGCTACGCTCGACCCATGGCTGGCCGCTTCGACCCCCTCAGCAGGACCGCCGTACGCGGCGGCCGCACCGACGTGCCGCCGGGGCGCGGCGGCGCCGCCGGCGCAGGGGCGAGGGAACGCCGCTGGACCCCCGACGGCCCCGTCGACCTCGGTCTCACCCTCGGCCCGCTCCGTCGCGGCCCCGGCGACCCCACCTTCCGCACCACACCCGACGGCTCCGTCTGGCGCGCCACCCGGACCCCCGAGGGGCCCGCCACCCTCCGCGTCTCCCGGTCCGGACCGGCCGGCACGGAGATCGACGCCGAGGCCTGGGGCGCCGGCGCCGCATGGCTCCTCGACCAGCTGCCCGCGCTGCTCGGCGCCGGCGACGACCCGGCGGTCTTCGTCCCCCGCCACCGCCTCGTGCACGCCAGCCACCGCAGCCGCCCGGGCCTGCGCCTGACCCGCACCGGCCTGGTGCTGGAGTCCCTGATCCCCACGGTCCTGGAGCAGAAGGTCACCGCCGACGAGGCCTACCGCGCCTGGCGCCGCCTCGTACGGCAGCACGGCGAGCCCGCCCCCGGCCCCCACGGGCAGAACCTGTACGTCATGCCCGACCCCCGCACCTGGGCCCTGATCCCCTCCTGGGACTGGCACAAGGCCGGGGTCGACGCCAAACGCTCCGACACCATCGTCCGGGCCGTACGCGTCGCGAACCGTCTGGAGGAGGCGGCGGCCATGGACCTGCCCGAGGCCGCACGACGGCTGGAGGCCGTCCCCGGCATCGGCCCGTGGACCTCCGCCGAGACCCTCCAGCGCAGCAACGGCCACCCCGACGCCGTCACCACCGGCGACCTGCACCTGCCCGGCATCATCGGCTACGCCCTCGCCGGCGACCGTGACGCCGACGACGCCGCCATGCTGGAGCTCCTCGCCCCGTACGCCGGCCAGCGCCACCGCGCGGCCCGCCTCATCCTGCTGGCGGGCCGCACCCCGCCCCGCCGCACCCCCCGCATGTACCGCAGCGACATCGGCAGCTTCTAGGGTCTGTATCGAGTTGCCCCGTGGAGCACGCACCGGGCGTCGCGACGCCGCGGGGCAACTCGATACAGACCCTAGGCTGCCGCGCCGAAGGCGGGCCGCACCCCGGCCCGCAGGGCTCGCCGCAGGCGTCCGGCGCGTCAGCGGATCCGGCCCGCCGCCGGACCCCCTGAGGTTGCGTCCCGCACCGTTCCGCCCGTCCGGGGCCCGCCCGACGGGCAGGGCGGGGCTCCGTTCCGCAGGGCTCGCCGCAGGCGTCCGGCGTCAGCGGACCTGGACGAAGTCCTCCGCCGCCCGCCCCGGCCGCTGCGGCGGGGCCGCCGCCGGGTGGCCGACCGCCACCGTCCCCATCGGGTCCCAGTCCGGCGGCAGCTCCAGCACCTCCCGGACCACGTCCCGGCAGAACATCGTCGAGGACACCCACGCCGACCCCAGCCGCTCACCGGCCAGCGCCACCAGCAGGTTCTGCACGCCCGCGCCCATCGCCACCACGAACATCTCCCGCTCGGCGGCGTCCCGCCGCGCGTGCCCGTAGTGGTGCGCGCCGTCCGTCACCAGACACGGCACCACCAGGTACGGGGCGGCCCGCAGCACGTCCCCGCGCCGTACCCGCTTCGCGATGGACTCCTCGGACTTGCCGTCCGAGCGCAGGTCCGCGATCCACGCGTCCCGCATCGCGTCCAGCAGCCGCACCCGTGAGGACTCGGACTCCAGCAGTAGGAACCGCCACGGCGTCGTGTGGTGCGGGGCCGGGGCCGTCACGGCCGCCGCCACCGCCCGCCGCACCGCGCCCGGGTCCACCGGCTCCGCCGTGAAGGCCCGTACGGTCCGGCGCTGCGTCACGGCTTCCCGTACCGCCTCCGAGGTCCCCAGCCGGAACATGTCGTCGGCCGGCGTACGGACCAGGTCCCGCGCCGAGGCGCCCTCGCCCATGACGTGCGCCAGTCCGCGCACGACGGCCACCGGCAGTCCGGCCGCCTTGCCCTTGACCAGGTCGCCGGCGGCGGCGAGCTCGTCCGCCGTCGCCACGACCGTCGCGCTCAGCGGATTGCCGTGGGAGTCGGCGGCGCCGCGCAGGTCGTCCAGGACCCGCACCCCGGCCGAGCCGATGGCCACGTCCGTCAGCCCGTTGCGCCACGGCCGCCCGAAGGTGTCGGTCACGACCACGCCCACGTCCACGCGGAGCGCGTCGCGCACCCCGGCGCGGATCGCGGCGGCGGAGGCGTCCGGGTCCTGCGGCAGCAGCAGGACCGTGCCGGGCTCGGTGTTGGAGGCGTCCACGCCGGCCGCGGCCATCACCAGGCCCTGCCGGTTCTCGACGATCCGCAGCGTGCCCCGGCGCGCGACGACCCGTACGGTCTCCGCGTCGATGGCGGCCTCGCGTGAGTCCGCCCGTACGATCCGCCCCTCGGCCTTGGAGGCGATCTTCGAGGTGACGAGGAGGACGTCGCCGTCGCGCAGGTCGGGCGCGGCTGCCGTGATCAGCTTCGCCAGGTCGTCGCCCGGCCTGACCTCCGGTATCCCTTCGACGGCCCGCACCTCGTACGAGGGCGCCCCCGTCACCGAGAGGCCTCCGCCAGCTCCAGCGCGGCCCGGGCCATCTCCGCGGTGGCCTCCAGGTCGGTCATCATCAGCGGCACCGCGCGGCAGGTGATCCCGGCGGCTTCCACCTCGGCGACCGCGTCCGCGTCGGCGGTGTCGACCAGCCAGCCGTCGAGCAGCCCGGTCCCGTAGTGCAGGGCGACCGCGGCTGCGGTGGCCTCGACGCCGACCGCGGCGAGCACCTTGTCGGCCATCCCGCGCACGGGCGCGCCGCCGACGATGGGGGACAGGCCCACGACGGGGGCGTCGGCGGCGGCGACGGCGTCCCGGATGCCGGGCACGGCGAGGATGGTGCCCACCGACACCACGGGGTTGGACGGCGGGAAGACGATCACGTCGGCCGCGGCGATGGCCTCCAGCACACCGGGCGCGGGCTTGGCCTGCTCGGCCCCCACGGGTACGACGGCCTCCGCGTCGACCGAGGCGCGCAGCCGGACCCAGTACTCCTGGAAGTGGACGACCCGGCGCTCGCCGGTGCCGGCCTCGGTGATCGCGACGTGGGTCTCGACCCGGTCGTCGGACATCGGCAGCAGTCGCACCCCGGGCTGCCAGCGGTCGCAGAGTGCTTCGGTGACGGCGCTCAGCGGGTAGCCGGCGCCGAGCATCTGCGTGCGGACGATGTGGGTGGCGAAGTCGCGGTCCCCGAGGCCGAACCACGTGGGTCCGACCCCGTAGGCGGCGAGTTCCTCCTTGACGGTGAAGGACTCGTCGGTGCGGCCCCAGCCCTGGTCCTCGTTGATGCCACCGCCGAGGGTGTACATCACCGTGTCCAGGTCGGGGCAGACCTTGAGCCCGAAGAGGTGAATGTCGTCACCGGTGTTGCCGATGACCGTGATGTCCGCGTCGGGCAGCGCCGACTTGAGTCCGCGAAGGAACCGGGCGCCGCCTATACCGCCGGCCAGAACAACAATGCGCATACAGACAGTCTGTCAGCCGGAGGCTGTCGCATAGGGGTGGTGGTCGGGCGACGGGTGGGCCTGTCAGCCGGAGGCTGTCGCATAGGGGTGGTGGTCGGGCGACGGGTGGGCCTGTCAGCCGGCCGGGCGACGGGCGGGACCGTCAGGCGGGGACGGACTCGGTGTCGGCCGGGGAGCAGGTGTGCATCGGCATCTCGGTCAGTCCGGGGAAGTAGACGTGCAGGCTGACTGCGCCGTCGAGGGTGTCGTTGACGACCTCGTGGGCGTAGCCGGGGGCGAAGACGCGCTGGCCGCCGGCGCGGTGGGTGAGGCGTCCGCGGGAGGTGTGCTCGGTGAGCTCGCCCTCCAGGACCGTCAGGACGCCCGAGGAGGCGCCGTGGTCGTGCAGGCCGCTGCCCTGGCCGGGGACCCAGCTGAGCAGCCAGACCTCGTAGCCGGGGCCGGTGCGCAGCCGGTGGTACCAGCGGGTGGTGGCGTCGTACCGGACGAGGTGCTCCCAGGAGGCGCGGTCCTCGGCGATGGAGCGGGCCAGGCCGACGAATTCGGCGACGGTGGCCGGGTGTTCGCGGGCGGGCTGGAGGAGGTGCTGGACGGCGAGGATGTCGCCGGCGATCTGGAGGTCGCTCTCGACGGTCGCGGAGGCGGTCGCGGCGGGAGCGTTGGTGACGGTGGTGCTGTTCATCGGGGTGTACCTCGACGGATGTCAGTCGTGCTGGCGGTCGCTGTGGGGGAGGGCCGGAGCTCTGGGAGCCGAGGCTCCACGGGCATCAACAGCAGCAACAGCAACAGCGAACCTGGGCAGCGCACAGGTACCCACGAATGGGGGTCCGGGTGGTGGCTGCGGGCGCTGACATGCGGACAAGGAGACCGGGTTCGGGGTCCGGCTGTCAACCCAATGTCCGGTTTGGGGTAAAAGTTTCACCTCATCCGGTTGCTGCGAGCGGAGAAAGGTTTGTGCACCTCGAAGCGGGGCATTTGCGCTGCGCCGAGGTTAAACCTGATCTCGCCATGTCGTGACCTGAATGTGATCTGCGCCGCTCTTCGGGGCGGATCGCAACCCCACCGCGAGGTGACGCGTGGATAACGGGTGAAGGTGACATCTGAGGGCGCCGATGGCATGTGTCACGATTTTTGGCGATATGAACACTTTCTGCATACGCTTGGTTCCGCAGAGTGAATAAGGGGCCCAATAGCAGATCTCGGCTTGACTGCCCCGGAGCCACACACTTGTAATTTCACTCGTGTCGTTACGTAGCAATGAGTGACGACGTGACCACGGGGACGCACCAACAGAGCGAGGGGCGCACATGACCGAGCTGTTTCAGGAACTGCTGGTCGAGGAAGCGGACGAGGAGCTCGGATGGCAGGAGCGCGCCCTGTGCGCCCAGACCGACCCCGAATCCTTCTTTCCCGAGAAGGGCGGCTCCACCCGTGAGGCCAAGAAGGTCTGCCTGGCCTGCGAGGTCCGCTCCGAATGCCTTGAGTACGCCCTCGCCAACGACGAGCGATTCGGCATCTGGGGCGGCCTGTCCGAGCGCGAGCGCCGGCGCCTGAAAAAGGCAGCCGTCTGACACCGCCGACGCACCACCGGCCCGGCACCCGCCGCACCCCGCGCGACATATCCGAATATCCGACCAAGGCGTCGAGCGTGACGCACAGCCGAACAAAGAGCACCACACACGGTCCGCCTCCTGCACCTTCCCCGCAGGAGGCGGACCGCTGCTTTGGCAGCCGTTAGGGTGGGGCGCTGTCCAGCAGCCTCCGAGGGCACACCACCCCCGGACCCCCGGCCGGAGGGCCCGTACCGCGATGTCCCTGCACAGCCAGTCGACGGCCTCCTACCAGGCCCCCGACGCACCACAGTTCCCCCGGCACGTCGTCACCGCGGTCCTCGTCGCCCACGACGGCGCCCGCTGGCTGCCCCGGACGCTCGCCGGCCTCCTCGGCCAGGAACGCCCCGCGCAGAACCACGTCGCCGCCGACACCGGCAGCGCCGACGAGTCCGCGCGCCTCCTCACCGAAGCCCTCGGCGACGACCGCGTCCTCCACCTCGCCCGCCGCACCGGATTCGGCACCGCCGTCGACGAATCCGCCCGCAGCGCAGGCACCCTGACCCCCGAGGACCTCCCGTACCTCAAGCGCCCCAGCGGCTGGGACCCCGTCAGCCGCACCTGGCGCGACGACGCCTACGACCTGCCCGACCTCCCCCACGGCGAACCCGTCCAGTGGCTCTGGCTCCTGCACGACGACAGCGCCCCCGAACCCGACGCCCTCACCGAACTGCTCCGCGTCGCCGACGAGAACCCCGACGCCGCGATCATCGGCCCCAAGCTCCGCGGCTGGTACGACAAGAAGCAGCTCCTCGAAGCCGGCGTCACCATCACCCGCAGCGGCCGCCGCTGGACCGGCCTCGACCGCCGCGAACAGGACCAGGGCCAGCACGACCAGGTCCGCCCCGTCCTCTCCGTCTCCACCGCCGGCATGCTCGTACGCCGCGACGTCTACGACGAGCTCGGCGGCTTCGACCGGCGCCTGCCCCTCATGCGCGACGACGCCGACCTGTGCTGGCGCGCCCAGAGCGCCGGCCACACCGTCCTCGTCGCCCCCGACGCCGTCATGCGCCATGCCGAGGCCTCCGCCCGCGAGCGCCGCACCGTCGACTGCGCAGGCCGCACCACCGCCGGCCCGCACCGCGTCGACAAGGCCGGGGCCGTCTACACCATCCTCGCCAACAGCTCCGGCCGCGCCCTGCCCTACGTACTGCTGCGCGTCGTCCTCGGCACCGTCCTGCGCACCCTCGCCTACCTGATCGGCAAGGCCCCCGGCCAGGCCGTCGACGAGATCACCGGCCTCCTCGCCACCCTGCTGCGCCCCGGCCGCCTGCTCGCCGCGCGCAAGGCCCGCCGCCGCCCCGCCGTCCCCGCCTCCGAACTGCGCCAGCTCTTCCCGCCGCCGGGAGCCTCCCTGCGGGCCAACGTCGACCAGCTCGCCGGATACTTCGGCGGCGACCGCCACACCGACTCCGCCCCCGCCGGCCGCCACGGCGGAGGCAGCATCCTCAATGCCCCCGGCGAGGACGGCGACTACCAGGAGACCGAGCGCTTCGCACGCCTCAAGCGGATCGCGCGCAACCCCGCACCCTTCCTCTTCGGACTGCTCCTTCTGGTCTCCCTCGCCGCCTGCCGCGCCCTGATCGGCGGCGGCTCCCTCATGGGCGGCGCCCTGCTGCCCGCCCCCGACAGCGGCCTCGACCTGTGGAGCATCCACACCGACGGATGGCACCCCGTGGGCACGGGCTCCACCGCCTCCGCACCGCCCTACCTGGCCGCCCTCGGCGCCTTCTCCACCCTGCTGTTCGGCTCCACCCAGGCCGCCCTGACCCTTCTGCTCGTCGGATCCGTGCCGCTGGCCGGCCTCACCGCGTACTTCGCCTCCCGGCCCCTCGTCGAATCCCGGCTGCTGCGCGCCTGGGCGGCCACCGCCTACGCCTTCCTCCCCGCCGTCACCGGCGCCCTCGCCGGCGGCCGCCTCGGCACCGCCGTCCTCGCCGTCGTGCTCCCCCTCACCGCCCGCTCCGCCGTCGCCGCCTTCGGCCTCGGCGAGCCCGCTGCCGCCGAACAGCGGGGCGGCTGGCGCGCGGTGTGGACGTGCACGCTCCTGCTGACCCTGGCCACCGCCTTCACCCCGGTCGTCTGGCCGCTCGCCGTCCTCCTCGGCACCGCCGCGCTCGTCCTGCGCCGCGCGCAGTGGAAGACCTACGGCCTGCGGCTGCTGGCCACCCTCGCCGTCCCCCTCCTCGTCCTCGCCCCCTGGTCGCTGGGCCTGCTCACCCACCCCGGCCGCCTCCTCCAGGAGGCCGGGCTGCCCTACGGAGCCGGCTCCGCGGGCGCCCTGGACCTGCTCGGCATCAGCCCCGGCGGCCCCGGCACCGGCGCCCGCCTGCTGCTCGCCGGCATCGTCCTCGCCGCCCTGGCCGCCCTGCTCCGCGCCGACCGGCAGTTCGCAGTCCGCACCGCCTGGGCCACCGCCCTGGCCGCCCTCCTCCTCGCCGTCCTCGCCAACCGGACCGCCTGGGCCGGCCCCGCCACCCTCGTCTACGGACTCGCCCTCCTCGCCGCCGCCATGGTCGGCGCGGACGGCGCCAAGCACCGGGTCGCCGCCCGCAACTTCGGCTGGCGCCAGCCCCTCGCCGCCCTCGTCGCCCTCGCCGCCGCCGCGGGCCCGCTCATCGCCGCGGCCACCTGGATGGTCGCCGGCGCGGACGGCCCGCTCCAGCGCCGCGACCCCGTACAGGTGCCGGCCTTCGTCGCGGACGCCGGCGGCGACGACAACCAGACCCGCACCCTGCTCCTCGACCTCGACGGGCCCGCCACTGTCTCCTACAGCCTCGTCCGCGGGCCCGGCGGCCGCCTCGGCGACGCCGAGATCACCGCCCGGACCGGCGACGACCCCCGCCTCGACAAGGTCGTCTCCAACCTCGTCGCCGGCTCCGGCGCCGACCAGTCAAGCCAGCTCAGCGCCTACGCCATCCGCTTCGTGATGTTCCGCCCCGGCGGCCCCGACGACATCCGCCGCGTCCTCGACGCCACCCCGGGCCTCAGTCGGCGCCACCAGCAGGACGGCACCGCCCTGTGGGGCGTCGAGCCCTGGCTGCCGCGCGCCGTGATCGTCTCCGCCCAGCAGGGTGAGGCCCCGATCCCCGTCGCCGCAGGCCCCGTCGAGGCCCACGGCAAGATCCCCGCCGGCGAGACCGGCCGCGTGCTGCGCATCGCCGACCGCGCCGACGCCGGCTGGCAGGCCACCCTCGACGGCAAGCCCCTCAAGGCCAAGACCGTCGACGGCTGGGCCCAGGGCTTCGAACTCCCCGCCGACGGAGGCCGCCTCGACCTCGTCCACGAAAACTCCCTGCTGCGCACCACCTGGAACTGGACCCAGGGCCTGCTCGCCCTGGTCCTGCTGGTCATGGCCCTGCCCGGCCGGCGCGCCCAGCTCGACGACGACCTGCCCGAGGAGGAGGCCGCGCCCACCTCCCGCCCCGGCCCGGGCGAGGCCGGGGAGGGCCGCCGCGCCCGCCGGCTCCGCGCCGAGGCCGAGGCGGAGGCCGCCCCCGGCCCCGTGGAGACCGCGGCCGCCGCCGACCCGTACGCGCAGATCCCGGCGCAGCCGGTGTACGGCGAGGAGTCCTACGCCTACCAGGTGTACGACGACCAGGGCGGCTACGCGTACGAGCCCCAGCAGCCCCAGCAGCCCCAGCAGCCCGGTCAACACGAGCAGCAGTACCCGTACGAGCAGCAGTACACCGGGTACGACCAGCAGCAGGGCGGCGCGGCCTACGAGACCCCGTACCCGCAGCAGCAGCACCAGCAGCACGAGCAGCACCAGCCGGTCCACGGCCAGGACGGCCGGCACTACCCGTACCCGTACGAGCCCTACGAGCCGTACCCACCCCACGACGTCCACGCACAGCACGACCCGCGTATCGACGGGAGCCACCAGCAGTGAAGCAGCGCGCACCCCTGACGCTGGCGGCCGTGACCGCGGCGCTGGCCGTCCTCACCGGCGTCGCCGCACTCACCGCGCCCGCCCCCGCGGGCGGGTCGTCCGCCGGCAAGGCCGCCGCCTCCGCCCGGATGCCGGTGGAACGGTCCCTGCTGGTCTGCCCCGGGCCCAGCTCCTCGGACATCGCGGAGACCACCTACACCTCCTTCACTCCCGGCGCCCCCGCCGGCGAGGGCAAGGGCTCGGCCCGGCTGCTCGGCGCGACCAAGGACGCCAAACCCGTCCTGGAACCCAAGGAACCCGGCAAGCCCGTCGGCGCCACCGCCAACGGAGCCGACGCCCCCGCCCTCACCGGCAGCGCCGACGGGCCCCTCGCCCCCGGCTGGACGGCGCAGCTGACCACCAAGGTCTCGGTCGGCCGGGCCCGGGGCGTGCTCGGCGTCGGCTGCACCGCGCCCGGCACCGACTTCTGGTTCCCCGGGGTCAGCACCGCCAAGGGCCGCGAGGACTACGTCCACCTCACCAACCCCGACGACGCTGCCGCCATCGTCGACATCACGCTCTTCGGCCCCGACGGCATGGCCAAGCTCGACGCGGGCACCGGCGAGAACATCCGCGTCGACCCCAGGTCCACCAAGACCGTCCTGCTCTCCTCCCTCCTCCCGGCGACCCAGCTCGCCGACGCCACCGCCCATGTGACGACCCGCGCCGGCCGGGTGGGTGCCTCGGTGCAGGTCGCCGAGGAGACCGTGGGCGCCGACTGGCTGCCCGCCTCCACCGACCCGACGGGCTCACTGGTGCTGCCCGGCATCCCGGCGGACGCGGCCTCCGTACGGCTGGTCGCCTTCGTGCCCGGCGAGGAGGACGCGGACCTGAAGGTGCGCCTGGCCGGACCGGGCGGCGCCATCAGCCCCGCCGGCAGCGAGCAGCTGCACGTCAAGGCCGGGATGACGGCGGTGGTGGACCTCAAGGACCTCACCCGCGGCGAGCCCGGCTCGCTGGTGCTGGCCCCCACCGACGCCAAGAAGGCCGCCCCGCTCGTCGCGGCGGTACGCGTGGTCCGCGGCAGCGGGGCCAAGCAGGAACTCGGATTCATCCCGGCCACCCCGCCGGTCGGCCCCCGCGCCACCGTCGCCGACAACCGGCCCGAGGAGAACACCACCGTGCTGTCGCTCACCGCTCCGAGCGCCGAGGCGAAGGTCAAGGTGACGGCGTCCCCGGGCACCGGCGGCGGCGAGCCGGCCTCCCAGGAGGTCACGGTCAAGGCGGGCACCACTCAGACGCTGACCCTGGCCCCCGCCGGCGGGAAGGGCTCCTACGCCCTCACCGTCGAGACCCTCTCGGGCGGTCCGGTCCACGCGGCCCGCACCCTGTCCCTCCCGCACGACGGCATCACGATGTTCACCGTCCAGGGCCTTTCCGACGACCGCTCCACGGTGTCCGTCCCCAAGGCCGCCCAGGACCTCTCCGTCCTGACCAGGTGACGGGCGGGACCCCCGTCACGGCCGGATCAGTCCTGGCCGTAGCGGGGGTCCACGGTCTCCGGGGTGAGCCCGAGCAGCTCCGCCACCTGCTCCACCACGATCTCGTGGACCAGCATCGCCTTCTCGTCGCGCGTCTTCGTACGGATCTCCACCGGCCGCCGGAAGACCACGATCCGGGCCGGCCGCCCCTGACGGGACTCCGACACCGCACCGAGTGGCACCGCCTCGTCGTTCCACCCGCCGTCCGGACCGCCCGGCGGCCCCGGCACGTCACCGATGAGGAACTCCACCTCCGACAGCTGCGGCCAGCGCCGCTCCAGCCGCTCGACGGAGTCCCGCACCAGATCCCCGAACAGCTCCGCCCGGCTCGCCGCCAGCGGCACCTGCGGAGGAGCCAGCGGACCGCGCATCCCGCGCCCGTGCCGGTCCCGCCGGCGTGTTCTGGGCTCGACGCGGCCCCCCGCGGGGGGCTCGGCGGGGCAAGGGGGCAGAGGGGTGTCCGTCACTCCCGCAGGGTAGCTCCGAGCACGACACGGGGGAGGGAGCAGAGGCGGAGTCGTCGCGGCCCGGTCAAGAGTGCGGTACCGTCCAACGTCGTGAGCCTTGTACGTCGCTGTTCGCGCACCGCGTGCGGCCGCCCTGCCGTCGCGACACTGACGTACGTCTACGCCGATTCGACCGCAGTTCTCGGCCCGCTCGCCACATACGCCGAACCCCACTGCTACGACCTGTGCGCCGAGCACTCGGAGCGCCTGACCGCCCCGCGGGGCTGGGAGGTCGTCCGTCTGTCCGACGCGTCCGGTCCCTCGCGCCCCAGCGGCGACGACCTCGAAGCCTTGGCCAACGCCGTCCGCGAAGCCGCGCGCCCGCCGAGCCGAGCGGCCGGGGCCGGCGGCACCGGCAAGGGCGGCCAGACCACCGGCGAAACCCGTCGCGGTCACCTCCGCGTCCTCAGATCGCCCGATTCCTGACGCTCGGGTCATCTGCGGTGCCGCTGCAGGTTCAGGGTAGGTTTGCCCAACCGCACAGAACCTCAGGAGGGCAGGCAGTGGCCGCAGATCTTTCGAACATCGTCAAGGCGTATGACGTGCGTGGTGTCGTGCCGGACGAGTGGGACGAGTCCCTGGCGGAGCTGTTCGGTGCTGCTTTCGTCGAGGTCGTGGGTGGTTCGGCGGTCGTGGTGGGTCATGACATGCGTCCTTCGTCGCCTGGTTTGTC
>NZ_JBHXAG010000047.1:0-9722 GCF_042726555.1 Streptomyces sp. NPDC060232
CAACACCGAGCCGCTGCTGCGGCTGAACGTCGAGGCCCGTGACGCGGACACCCTGGCCCGCGTCCGCGACGAGGCCCTCTCCCTCATCCGCGCCTAGGGTGTGCCGGACGACCCGGGCCCGGCCCTGATCCGCCGGACACCCCACTAGTCCCTGGCGTCAAAGTCCCGTCGGGCCCGTGTCGCCCGACACCGGACGACACGGGCCGTACCGGCGCCACTTCGACGACAGGCAGCCCCATCCTGGCCGGACTCGCGCCCATCCAGCCTCGCCGGCGTGTGAGGCGCGGGTCCGGGCGGAGCCCGGTGCCCGCCCCAGCCTGGCTCCGCCGGAGCCGGTTCCCCGGACCCGGCTCCGCCGGACCTGGCTCCGGCGGAGCCTGGATCGCCCCGGTCCGGCCCAGCGGTCCCAGCGCCCCGGCGGTACGCTGACCACGCCCCACCCGTATCCCCGAAGGGAACCCACCCCATGCCGCTCGAAGCCGGCCTCCTGCAGATCCTCGCCTGCCCCGCCTGCCACGCACCGCTTGAGGACAAGTCGGCCGACGAGACCCCCGAGCTGCTCTGCACCAGCCAGGACTGCGCTCTCGCGTACCCGGTCCGCGACGGCATCCCGGTCCTCCTCGTGGACGAGGCCCGCCGCCCCGCCTGACCCGCCCGCCCGACCTCACCGCAAGCAGCACACGCAGACAGGTTCCCGTCACCCAACAGCCGGAGGCCGCCCATGCTCGACGAGTCGCTCCTCGACGCACCGGACGATCTCGCCCGCGTCGACCGCCGGGGCCTGCTCCGCGGCGCGGCCGAGGCCGGTGCCAGAGTCCGTACCGCGGCCCGGCACGCGAGCGAGGCGGGCATCGCCACCCTGCGCCCCGACGGCCGCCCGCGCGCGGTCCTGATCGCCGGGGCCGGCACCGCCGCCACCGGCGTCGCCGACCTGCTCGGCGCCCTCGCGGGCGCCTCCGCACCCGTGATCCGGCTCGACCCGACCGGCGTCGCCCACGCCGCCGGGGCGCTGCGCTGGGCCCTGCCCGGCTGGGCCGGGTCCGTCGACCTGCTGCTCGTGGCCACCACCGACGGCACCGAGCCCGGGCTCGCCGTGCTCGCCGAGCAGGCCTACCGACGCGGCTGCACCGTCGTCGCCGTCGCCCCCGAACGCTCACCGCTGAGCGAGGCCGTGGACAGCGCGCACGGGCTCCTCGTACCGATGGCCAAGGCCCCGTACCAGGAGTACGACGAGTCCGCCGCCGCCGGACCTGGCGCCCTGTGGGCCCTGCTGACGCCCCTGCTGCTGCTCCTCGACAAGGTCGGCCTGATCGCCGTGGCCCCCGACACCCTCCAGCTGGTCGCCGACCGGCTCGACCGCACCGCCGAACGCTGCGGGCCCGCCATCGCCACCTACTCCAACCCGGCCAAGACCCTCGCCGCCGAGCTGGCGGACTCACTGCCGCTCATCTGGAGCGAGGGCACCGGCGCCGGCCCCGCGGGCCGCCGCTTCGCCGCCACCCTCGCCGAGCTCGCCGGCCGCCCCGCACTGGCCGCCGCGCTCCCCGAGGCCCTGCCCGCCCACGGCCTCCTGCTCGCCGGCGCCTTCGCCGCCGGAGCCGACCCCGACGACTTCTTCCGCGACCGGGTCGAAGAGCCACAGGCCCTTCGCGCCCGCGTCGTCCTGCTGCGCGACCGGCCGGCCGGCGGCCTCACCGCCGCCCCCGCCGCACGCGAGCTCGCCCTCAGCCACGACACGGCCGTCAGCGAGCTCGAACCGGAGGAAGGCGCCGAGCTGGAGCAGCTCGCCGAACTGCTCGCCGTCACGGATTTCGCCACCGCCTACCTGGCGTTGGCCTCCGGGGGACACAGCTGAGACCCGCGCACGTGCCCGGATCTATCCAGGAAGACGACGATGGACCGCCTGACCAACACGATCCGCCCCTACGCCTGGGGATCCACCACGGCCCTGCCCGCGCTCCTCGGTGTCGAACCCACCGGTGAGCCCCAGGCCGAGCTGTGGATGGGAGCCCACCCGGGCGCCCCGTCGCGCGTCGACCGCGGCGCCGGCGAGAGGTCGCTCGCGGAGGTCATCGCCGCCGACCCCGAAGGCGAGCTCGGCGCCGCCACCGTGGCCAAGTTCGGCCCCGGGCTGCCCTTCCTCTTCAAGATCCTCGCCGCCGGCGCCCCGCTCTCCCTCCAGGTCCACCCCGACCTCGCGCAGGCGAAGGCGGGGTTCGAGGACGAGGAGCGGCGCGGCATCCCGATCGACGCGGCCCACCGCAACTACAAGGACCCCAACCACAAGCCCGAGATGATCTGCGCGATCACGACGTTCGACGGGCTGTGCGGCTTCCGCTCCCCGCAGGCGTCCGCCGACCTCTTCGAGGGACTGGGTGTGGGCTCCCTCAAGCCGTACGCCGACCTGCTGCGCGCCCACCCCGAAGAGGCCGCGCTGCGCGAGGTGCTGACCGCCGTACTGAGCGCGGACCGCGAGCAGATGGCCCGTACGGTCGCCGAGACCGCGGCCGCCGCCGCACGCCTGGGCGGCGAGTACGCCACGTACGCCGCCCTGGTCCACGAGTACCCGGGCGACCCCGGCGTCATCGCGGCCATGCTCCTCAACCACGTCCGACTCCAGCCCGGCGAAGCCCTGTTCCTCGGCGCGGGCGTCCCGCACGCCTACTTCGACGGCCTCGGCGTCGAGTTGCTGGCCAACTCGGACAACGTGCTGCGCGCAGGGCTCACCCCCAAGCACGTGGACGTGCCCGAGCTGCTGAAGATCGTGAGGTTCGAGCCGAGCGACCCGCGCGTCATGCGGCCCGAGGGCGACGGCGGCGAGGAGGTCTACGAGGCCCCCATCGACGAGTTCCGGCTCTCCCGCTTCCTCCTGGCGCCCGGCGGCGCCCCGCACGTGCTCCCGGACGGCGCCCCGCAGATCCTGCTCTGCACGGCAGGCTCCGTACAGGCCGGCGAACTGGCCCTCTCGCCCGGCGGATCGGCTTTCGTACCGGCAGGCGAAAAGGTCGAACTGTCCGGAAACGGCACGGTCTTCCGGGCCACTGTGGTGGTCTGACGCGGTGTCCGAGCCAGAGGCTGCAACAATGTGCGGCCGTAGTCACTGGCCCAGGAAGGACACCCTGCACCCATGAGCGCGTCGGGCGGTACCAAGGCGATCGTGGCGGCACTCGCCGCCAACCTCGCCATCGCTGTAGCCAAATTCGTGGCGTTCCTCTTCAGCGGCTCGTCGTCGATGCTCGCGGAAAGCGTCCACTCCGTGGCGGACTCCGGGAACCAGGGCCTGCTTCTCCTCGGCGGGAAGAAGGCCCAGCGCGAGGCGACGCCGCAGCACCCCTTCGGATACGGGCGCGAGCGCTACATCTACGCCTTCCTCGTCTCCATCGTGCTCTTCACCGTCGGTGGCATGTTCGCCATCTACGAGGGCTACGAGAAGATCCACGAGCCGCACCCCATCGAGGCCTGGTACTGGCCCGTGGGCGTCCTGGTCTTCGCGATCATCGCCGAGAGCTTCTCGTTCCGCACCGCCATCAAGGAGTCGAACGAGGTCCGCGGCCAGCTCACGTGGACCCAGTTCGTCCGCCGCGCCAAGGCCCCCGAGCTGCCCGTCGTCCTCCTGGAGGACCTCGGCGCCCTCGTCGGCCTGGTCCTGGCGCTCGGCGGTGTCGGCCTGGCCCTGCTGACCGGCAACGGCGTCTGGGACGGCATCGGCACCCTGTGCATCGGCGTTCTCCTCATCGTCATCGCGGTCGTCCTGGCCGCGGAGACCAAGTCCCTGCTGCTCGGCGAGGCCGCCGGCGTCGAGGACGTCGAGAAGATCAAGGCCGCGGCCGTCGACGGGAAGGTCGTCACCCGCGTCATCCACATGCGCACCCTTCACCTCGGCCCCGAGGAGCTGCTCGTCGCCGCCAAGATCGCCGTCGAGGGCAACGACACCGCGACCGAGGTCGCGGACGCGATCAACGCCGCCGAGGCCCGCATCCGCGAGGCGGTCCCGATCGCCCGGGTGATCTACCTGGAGCCGGACATCTACCGCCCCGAAGCCGCCAAGTAGTCCGCGCACGTAGCGCACTTACGCCGAAGGCCCCCGCGAGCAGCAGCCCGCGGGGGCCTTCGGCGTACGTACGGGACCTACGGCGCGTCCACCTGCGTGGCACCCCAGACGGGCCCGTGCGGGGCGCCCGGCTTGCGCCGCCGCGCCACGAGCGAGGCGATCCCCAGCCCGAGCGCCACGGGCAGGAGCAAGGTCCCTGCGGACGAGACCAGGCCGAGGACGAGCATCCTCGGGGACTCCTCGTGCAGTCCGGAGTCGACCCCGGTCACCGCGGACACCGGCAGCGTCCCCTCGTGGTGCTCCGTGTGGAACCGGGAGTCCGCCGAGTTGCCGCGGTTGTCGCCCAGGACGAACATCCGGCCCCGAGGCACCGAGACGGCGAAGCTCACCCCACCGGCCCCGGGGTCGCCGTCGCGTAGGTACGGCTCGTCGAGCGGCTTGCCGTTGAGGGTGAGCGTACGGTCGCCCGCCGCGTAGGCGATGTGGTCGCCGCCCAACGCCACGACCCGTCCGAGGAAGGGGCCGTCGAGTCCCCAGCCGGCCGGGTCGTAGGTGATCACGTCACCGTGCCGGACCTCGCCGGGGTTCCTTTCCATCGCGAGTACGTCCCCGACGGGGATCGTCGGCAGCATGCTCTCGCTGGACTGCTTGACCGGGGTGAACCGGCCGAACAGGTACACCACCGGTCCGAACGCCACCATGACACCAAGCACCAGCAGGCTGATCGCCCAGATTCCCCGTCTCCGCCCAGGCCTGCGTGCCATGAATCCCCAACCCCTCCCACCGATACGGACGGCCGGAAGACTACGGTCTGGCCGAGAACGCTCGACGGGCGGGGCGGGCCGCTGCGCAGCCGGTCTGCAATCCGAACCCGGCCAGTTCTCCGTCCGCTGGGGCCGCCGCCGCCGATCGGTGTAGATTCGTCATCAGTGTCAGGCGTCGCTGCTGATGGCGGGTCGGGCGGTCCCTGCGACCGGCCGAGGGGAGAGAGGACCCCCGACGGACTGTGCTCGGTGTCCCGTCCCCAGGACGGCGCACGGACCAGCCGTACCCACCTCTCGAACCATGAGGAGCAGCACCCATGGACTTCAAGGTCGCAGACCTCTCCCTTGCCGCGTTCGGCCGCAAGGAGATCACCCTGGCCGAGCACGAGATGCCGGGCCTGATGTCGATCCGCCGTGAGTACGCCGAGGCCCAGCCCCTGGCCGGCGCCCGCATCACCGGCTCGCTTCACATGACCGTGCAGACGGCCGTGCTCATCGAGACCCTCGTCGCCCTCGGCGCCGACGTCCGCTGGGCCTCCTGCAACATCTTCTCCACCCAGGACCACGCTGCCGCCGCCATCGCGGTGGGCCCGAACGGCACCCCGGATAACCCGCAGGGCGTCCCGGTCTTCGCCTGGAAGGGCGAGACGCTGGAGGAGTACTGGTGGTGCACGGAGCAGGCGCTGACCTGGCCGAACACCCCCACCGGCGGCCCGAACATGATCCTCGACGACGGTGGTGACGCCACCCTCCTCGTCCACAAGGGCGTCGAGTTCGAGAAGGCCGGCGAGGCCCCGGACCCGTCCACCGCGGACTCCGAGGAGTACGCGTACATCCTCACGCTCCTCAACCGCACCCTCGGCGAGAACCCGCAGAAGTGGACCCAGCTCGCGTCCGAGATCCGCGGCGTGACCGAGGAGACCACCACCGGTGTGCACCGTCTCTACGAGATGATGCAGTCCGGCGACCTGCTCTTCCCGGCGATCAACGTGAACGACGCCGTCACCAAGTCGAAGTTCGACAACAAGTACGGCTGCCGCCACTCCCTGATCGACGGCATCAACCGCGCCACCGACGTCCTCATCGGCGGCAAGGTCGCGGTCGTCTTCGGCTACGGCGACGTCGGCAAGGGCTGCGCCGAGTCCCTCCGCGGCCAGGGCGCGCGCGTCATCGTCACCGAGATCGACCCGATCTGCGCCCTCCAGGCGGCGATGGACGGCTACCAGGTCGCCACGCTGGACGACGTCGTCGAGACCGCCGACATCTTCATCACCACGACCGGCAACAAGGACATCATCATGGCCGCCGACATGGCCAAGATGAAGCACCAGGCCATCGTCGGCAACATCGGCCACTTCGACAACGAGATCGACATGGCCGGCCTGGCCAAGGTCGACGGCATCGTCAAGGACGAGGTCAAGCCGCAGGTCCACACCTGGACGTTCCCCGACGGCAAGGTCCTGATCGTCCTCTCCGAGGGCCGCCTGCTCAACCTCGGCAACGCGACCGGCCACCCGTCCTTCGTCATGTCGAACTCCTTCGCGGACCAGACTCTGGCCCAGATCGAGCTCTTCACCAAGCCCGAGGAGTACCCGACCGACGTCTACGTGCTGCCCAAGCACCTCGACGAGAAGGTCGCCCGACTCCACCTCGACGCCCTCGGCGTCAAGCTCACCACCCTCCGCCCGGAGCAGGCCGCCTACATCGGCGTCAAGGTCGAGGGCCCGTACAAGCCGGACCACTACCGCTACTGATCCCTCCCGGACCAGCCCGATCAGCAGTACGTGAAGCAGGCCCCCGGCACACGCGCCGGGGGCCTGCCCCGTGTCCCCCTCCGATCCGAAGAAGAGTGCGCACCATGCCCCGCGGCCGCTACTCGCTCCACGACCAGCACGACCACACCCCCCTCGGCGAGGAACACTTCCACTGCGCCCCCGGACCCTCCGGCTGGCGCTACGTCTCCCAGCTCACCGCCCCGGACGGCGACCACCGGGGCTCCGTGGACCTGGCGATCGACGAACTCGGCCGCCCCATCCGCCTGGAGGTCAACGCCGCGAGCTGGCAGGTCCGCGGAGCCGCCCTCGACGGCGTCACCTGGGTCCGCACCGACCCCACCGGCACCGAGGCCACCGAGGGCAACATCGCCGCACCAGGCTTCACCGGCACCTCCCCGGCCTTCCTCATCGCCACGGCCCGTCTGCTGCGGCTCGCTCCCGGCGCACCCGCCACGCGCGTCCGGCTGCTCGCGCTCACCGACCCGGTCCTGGCCCCGCGCACGGTCGACCAGGCCTGGGCGCTGGTGGCCCGCCAGGAACACCCCACGGACAGCGGGCCGCTCCAGGTGGACGAATACCGGGTCACCGCCCTGGACACGGGCGAGGTCCACACGGTCCACATCGCCGGCGACGTGGTCCTCTCGGCCCCCGGCATCGAACTGGAACACCTGGAGACCCCGCCCTCCGCCTTCGAGGACCAGTGAACCCTCAGGCCGGCGGAGCGAACCCGCCGGCGCGCGGCACCTCCACGGGCACCGCCGGCGCCGGCGCCGTCGGCGTCACGGGCGCGGGGGCGACGTACGAGGACGCGGCGGGCGCTCCGTACGGGACAGGCGCGGCGGGCGCTGCGTGCGGGACGGGCGCCGCGGGGGAGGCCGCGGCCGCGGTGCGGAAAGCCCGGGCGGCATCGCGCGACTGACGCTCGTGGACCACGGCCATCAGGAAGGCCGCGGCCGGCACCCCCGCCGGAGGCGGAGCCCCCGTACGCGCCACGAGATCGTCCGCGAGCCGCGCCGCCATCGCCGCACCCACCTGCGGATCCAGTTGGTTCATGCGGGTCAGGTACTGGCGGATCGCCAGCCACAGCCCGTCCGGTACGGCTGACAGGTCGAGCTGGGTGAACCGCCCGGCCAGCCACGGCGGGGGCGCAGGCACCGGCATCACCCGCGCCCCCGGCACCCGCTCCCGGACCACCAGGGTCCCCGCGAAGACGTCCCCGAGCCGCCGCCCGCGCGCCGACACCAGCGAGGCGATGGCCGCCACCGTGCCGAAGGTCAGCAGTAGCTCCACGACCCCGAGGGCCCCGCGCACCAGCGCGTGGCGGAACCGGATCGGCCCGCCGTCGTCGCGCACCACCCGCAGTCCGCAGGCGAGCTTGCCCAGGGAGCGCCCGTGGGACAGGGTCTCCACCGCGATCGGGATGCCGACCAGGAGCAACAGGAAGCTCGCGACCGCGACGGCGGCCTGGGCGGCCGGGTCCAGCGAGGCCGTCGCAAGGGCCAGCCCGACCGTGAGGAGCACGTAGACGGTGACGTAGACGGCAAGGTCCAGCAGGATCGCCAGCGCCCGGCTCGGCAGCCTCGCCGGCCGCAGCCCCAGGACGACCGCGTCCCCCGTCACCAGATCGCTCACCACGGCACCTCTCACGTGACCTGCCCCCGCCCCTACGGCATCCAGTCTGCCAAGCTGACCACACTAGGAACAGACAGCGGCCAGGGGACCTGGGCAGGGGAGCGCACCGGATGGATCTCGACGTCTTCGTCACGGCACACCGCGCGGAATGGGACCGTCTGGAGCTTCTCCTGGGCCGTGGCCGCAAGCTGACGGGCGAGGAGGCCGACGAGCTCGTCGCGCTCTACCAGCGCACCTCGACCCACCTCTCCCTGGTCCAGTCCAGCGCCCCCGACCCCCTGCTCACCGGTCGGCTGACCCAGCTGGTGGCGCGCGCCCGCGCCACGGTCACGGGCACCCGTCGCGCAAGCTGGCGCGATGCCGCGCTCTTCTTCACCGTCGGATTCCCGGCCGCGGTCTACCGGAGCCGCCGCTGGTGGATACCGACGGCCTTGATCTCCACGGCCCTCGGCGTGCTCATCGGCTGGTGGATAGCCACGCACCCCGAGGTCCAGGGCGCCATCGCCGCCCCGGAACAGCTCAAGGAGCTCACGCAGCCGGGCGGCGAGTACGAGACGTACTACTCCAGCAACCCCGCGGGCTCCTTCGCCGCCCAGGTGTGGACGAACAACGCCCAGGCGGCCGCGATGTGCCTGGTCCTGGGCGTCTTCCTGGGGATCCCGGTGCTGTGGATCCTCTTCCTGAACATGGCCAACCTCGGGGTGGGACTCGGCCTGATGGCATCCGCCGGCCGGCTCGACGTCTTCCTGGGCCTGATCCTCCCGCACGGCCTGCTCGAACTGACGGCCGTGTTCGTGGCGGCGGGTACGGGTCTGCGCCTGGGCTGGACGGTCATCGACCCGGGCCCCCGGACCCGCCGCACGGCTCTGGCCGAGCAGGGCCGCGCCGCCCTGGGCATGGCCATCGGCCTCGCGGCGGTCCTGTTCGTCTCGGGCCTGATCGAAGGCTTCGTCACCCCCTCGGGCCTCCCTACCTGGGCACGCATCACGATCGGCGTCGTCGCCGAGGCCGCCTTCCTCCTCTACGTCTTCGTCCTGGGGGGCCGGGCCGCCCGCGCCGGCGAACTCGGCGACGTGGAGGCCGCGGACCGGACGGCAACGCTCCCGACCGCGGCCTGATGTGCGTACAAGCCTGCTGAGCTGCTAGTCTCCTCGTCGTCCCGCAAACGCCGTTGACACGGCAGGAGCGGGGAGGTAGATTCGAACGGTTGCCTCGAACTGGACAAGTTCGGCAGCGATGGTTTAGAATCCTTCTCACCCCACATGGACATCAAGATCCGGTCGGGGTACGCCCGACTCCTCATTTCAGGAATTCGAGCCGGAGAAATCCGGTGGAAATCCTCTGATAGAGTCGGAACCGCCGGAAAGGGAAACGCGAAAGCGAGAACCTGGAAAGCGGCCGAGGAAATCGGGCCCGAAAGAGTCTGATAGAGTCGGAAACGCAAGACAGCAGAACGAAAGCCCGGAGGAAAGCCCGAGAGGGTGAGTACGAAGGAAGCGT
>NZ_JBHXAG010000048.1:0-8165 GCF_042726555.1 Streptomyces sp. NPDC060232
TGCGGGACGCATGTCCTCGTAGCGGAGCTACCAGGACATGCGTCCCGCACGCCGAGGGTGCGTGCCGGGCGTCGCGACGCCGCGGGGCAACTCGATACAGACCCTAACGCGTGTCCGCCGCCGGCCGACGGGCGGCGATCCCGCGGAGTTCCTCCTCCGTGAGCGCGATCCCGAACACCGCTCGCAGGGTCCCGTCCAGCGCCTGCGCGGCGATCTCCTCGGTGGTGCTCGACCCGTCGGGGAGGGTGGTGACGAGCGTCAGGCCGTCCAGGCTGTGGTGGGCGGCCGGGGTCATGCGCTGCGCGAAGAGCCGGCGGACGAACGGGGAGCGCGCGTTCGTGCCCACGAAGTGGCTGCCGACGACGTAGTCGATCGGGTACTGGGCGGTGAGGGTGAAGGTGTGCCGGTCGGTCCACGGCGTCGGGACGCGCTCGGGGCCGCCGTCCGGCCCGGACGGGCCGGGGGCGGTCTGGTACAGCCACCACTGGTCGATGCCGTGGGCGCCGGGCCGCCGCTCCAGCCGGTGCCGCCAGCCGTCGTACGCGGCATGGGCCCCGTCGGCGAGTTCGATCGGCCCGAGCGGACCGGCCCCGAAGCCGACGTCGCACAGCCACGCGCGGTCGTCGTCGCGGGCGGTCACGGCGAGCAGGCCGTGGGTGGCGGGGAGCACCTTGGGCGCGCCCAGGCTGACCCGTCCGATCAAGCCGGTGACGTGGAACCCCAGGCGTTCGACGGCGGCCGCGAAGAGGAGCACGTGCTCGAAGCAGTAGCCGCCGCGGCGGTCGCGTACGAGGCGGGCCTCGACGGAGGGCAGGTCGAGCGGCAGGTCCCGGCCGAGGACGGCGTGGACGTTCTCGAAGGGGATGCCCGTGGTGTGGGCGCGCTGGAGGTCCCGCAGGACGGCGAGGGTGGGCTCGCGGGGGCCGTCGTACCCGATCCGGGCCAGATAGGCGTCGAGGTCGAGCACCGCGCCGGACCACCGGTCGGGCCGGTGGTCGGTCGGGCTGGGTGCGGGGACCGAGACGGGGGCGGGGACTGGGGTGTCGGCTGGCCGGATGCTCATGACTCCAGCCTCCTACCTCGACCCGCCTTGAGGTCAAGTGGGAATGCGGGGCCCCTCCGTGCACCACCGCGGCCGAGGTTCACCCCCGGTCGTAGCAGGCGGCGCCGCGCCCGCACCGCACCCCGGTGGTCAACGGCTCGACGCGCGAACCCGCACCCCCGTGGCCGCGCCCCCGTGGCCCCGCACCCGTGGCCCCGCACCCGTGCCCCCGACCCCGTACCCGTCAGAGGTATTCGCGGGCGAACTCCACCGCCCACTCGATCGCCGCCACCGGGACGCTGGCCGCCGCGGGGTCGATGGTCAGGCGGGCGCCCTCCCAGCCCTGGCCGTGCTCGCGGAAGATCGCGAAGTGGCCTTCCTCCAGGGTCCCTTCCGGCCTGACCAGGAACTCGATCGCCCGGTCGTCGCCATCCGTGCCGACCGTGGTGATAGCCATGTCACCGACTACGAACTCCACTGCCCCGCGCTCCTTGATCGCCGCCGTTCAGGCATCACTCGCCCTGGTTCAGGACCCCAGCCTCTCCCGCGGGCCCGGCGCCCGCATGAGTGCGCGTACTCAGGCCCGGTACTCAGTCACCTCCCGTCCCCCTCGGTCCGCCCAAGGTGACGAGGGCAACACGCACCCCCGTGCACAGCTCGGACTCACGTATTCCGTAGGCCGGACGACGGCCGCGCCCCGGATTCCAAGGGAAGAGCGCACCCGCACCCGCCCATCGCGCCAAACAGGATAAATCGACCTTCGGGTCTCCCCCGAAAAGGCGGGTCGGGCCCGCACCCGGCCCCGTAAGCTCCCGTCATGCAGGTGATCCAGTCAACGAAACTCGCCAATGTCTGCTACGAGATCCGCGGCCCCGTGCTCGAAGAGGCGATGCGGCTCGAAGCAGCAGGTCATCGCATCCTCAAGCTCAACACGGGCAACCCCGCGGCCTTCGGTTTCGACTGCCCGCCCGAGATCCTTGAGGACATGCTCCGCAACCTGGGCTCCGCCCACGGCTACGGCGACGCGAAGGGCCTGCTGTCCGCGCGCCGTGCGGTCATGCAGCACTACCAGACCAAGGGCATCGAGCTGGACGTCGAGGACATCTACCTCGGCAACGGCGTCTCCGAGCTGATCACGATGTCGATGCAGGCGCTGCTCGACGACGGCGACGAGGTCCTGGTCCCGGCGCCGGACTACCCGCTGTGGACGGCGTCCGTATCCCTCGCCGGCGGCACGGCCGTGCACTACCGCTGCGACGAGCAGGCCGACTGGATGCCGGACCTCGCCGACATCGAGCGCAAGGTGACCGACCGCACCAAGGCGATCGTGATCATCAACCCGAACAATCCGACCGGCGCCGTCTACGACGAGGAGATGCTGCGCGGGCTGACGGACATCGCGCGCCGCCACAACCTGGTCGTCTGCTCGGACGAGATCTACGACCGGATCCTCTACGACGGCGCCCAGCACATCAACACCGCCACGGTCGCCCCGGACGTCTTGACGCTGACCTTCAACGGCCTGTCCAAGAACTACCGCGTCGCGGGCTACCGGGCCGGCTGGATGGCCGTGTGCGGCCCGAAGGGGCACGCCGCCGACTACATCGAGGGCCTCACGATCCTCGCGAACATGCGCCTGTGCGCGAACATGCCCTCGCAGCACGCGGTGGCCACCGCGCTCGGCGGCCGGCAGTCCATCGAGGACCTGGTCCTGCCCGGCGGGCGGATCCTGGAGCAGCGCAACGTCGCCCACGACCTGCTGACCCAGATCCCGGGCGTGACGTGCGTGAAGCCGAAGGGCGCGCTGTACGCCTTCCCGAGGCTGGACCCGGCGGTCTACAAGATCAAGGACGACCGGCAGATGGTCCTGGACCTGCTGCGAGCCGAGAAGATCATGGTCGTGCACGGTACCGGATTCAACTGGCCCGAGCCCGACCACTTCCGGATCGTGACCCTGCCCAACGCCAAGGACCTCGCGGACGCCGTGACCCGGATCGGGAACTTCCTGGACGGCTACAGCCAGGCCTGATCCCGGCCAGGAGCGACCATACCGGCCAACATCAGGATCCAGCTCAACTTTAGAACCAATCCAATGTAGGATGGTCTCCTGACCACGCAGGAGGCCTCCTCATGTACGAGCCGATCCGCACCAAGCCGGTCGTCCAGCGCATGGGCGGCACCACGGTCGACTACCCCCACAGCAGCCGCGGCGAAGCGCTGGACATCCAGCTCGCCGGCCACCTCGCGGCCCTGCTCGCCGTCACCGACGAGCTCGGGCTCGACGAGGCCGCCGACACGATCGCCGCCCAGGTCGCCCGGCTGCGCGGGGCCCAGCCCGCCCGGGCACCCCAGGGCCCCGTGAGGGACGCCGCCGCGCTGCACCGGCGCGCGCACGACCTCGCCGCCCGCGCTCTCCTCGTCGCCGCGTCCCGCGCCGACACCACCGTCGCGATCCTCACCGCCGAGCGCATGGACGCGCATGCCGCCGCCCTGGAGTCCCTGGACCTGGCCGGCGCCCTCTAGACGGCCCCGGTCCGGGGCCGCGGAGGCTCCGGACCGGGCGCCATGACCGGCCGGCCGGCCCTTCCGAGGCCCGCTCCGCCGCCCGCCCCGCGGGCAACGAATTGGACAGATCCCCGTGCTCCGAACACGATGTTGGCTGAAACATCGCGGCAGCAAGGGGGAGGCCGCTCATATGGACCATCTCCTCCACTCCGCTTCGTCCCCGATCGAGCACCCTGGAGAGATGCGCCCATGAGCTTCGGCGATCCGAACAACCCTTACGGCCAGCAGCCCCCGCAGGGCCAGCCCGGCTACGGCCAGCAGGCCCCGCAGGGCGTCCCCCCGCAGTACGGCTACCCGCAGCAGCCGGCGCCGGGCGCGGCCCCGCAGTACGGCTACCCGCAGCAGACCCCGCCGCCGGCCAACTACGGCGCGTACCCGCCGCCGGGCATGCCCGGCATGCCCGGCGGGATGCCGCCGCTGGCCCACTGGGGT
The DNA here is from genome assembly GCF_042726555.1 of Streptomyces sp. NPDC060232. Classification (NCBI taxonomy): domain Bacteria; kingdom Bacillati; phylum Actinomycetota; class Actinomycetes; order Kitasatosporales; family Streptomycetaceae; genus Streptomyces; species Streptomyces sp. NPDC060232. The sequence continues at coordinate 4,040 of NZ_JBHXAG010000048.1, forward strand.
CTTCGCTTCGGCGCGCTCCTGCTCGACGCACTGATCATCGCCGGTCCGATGTACGCGCTGATCGGCCTCGGCGCGGCGTTCGCCGGCGACGAGGCGGGCGACTCGATCGCCGGTGTGCTCAGCCTCGTCGGCTTCCTGTACACCATCGGCATGGGCATCTTCCAGCTCTACAAGGAAGGCACCACCGGCCAGACGCAGGGCAAGAAGATCGTCGGCATCAGCCTGCACCGCGAGGCCGACGGCGCGACCCTCGGCTTCGGCATGGCCTTCGTCCGCAGGCTGGCGCACATCCTGGACAGCATGGCCTGCTACATCGGCTGGCTGTGGCCGCTGTGGGACGCCAAGAAGCAGACCTTCGCCGACAAGGTGTGCAGCACCGTCGTCGTCAAGGTGAACTGAACAGCGACGCCTGAGGGGCCATCGGCCCCATCGGCCCCACCCGCTACGGAACCCCGGGTGCCGGGGTCACCGGCGTGAACTCCGCGCCGGCGACCCCGCACCAGGGCACCGTCGCCACCGGCCACACCGGGCCGACCGCCTCCCCGTACTCGGTCGCGCCCGGGGCCACACCCGGGATCCGCACCAGCGCCTGCGCCGCGCGCCGTCCCGGGTCCGCTTCGGCGCGGTCGCGGAACTCCACCGTCACCACGTACGCGCCGACGCCCGCGGCCCGCCCGGTCGCCTCGACCGCGGCCGCCACCCGCCGACTGGCCGGATCGACACGGCAGCCCGTGACCCGTACATCCTCCACCGCCGCCCGCGGCGGCGCCTCCCGCTGTCCACCGCCGCTCGCCCACACGTACAGGCCCAGCGGGGCGAACACCAGCAGCCCGGCGATCGTCACCAGTCCGACCAGCCAGCCCTGCCACTTCAACGCGCTCACGCCCATGCCCCGATCCTCCCGGGCAGCCGCCCCGCCCACCAGCACCCGCGAACTCACACAGCATTTCGAAGCGGGACCGCCTGGAGGCGCGACGCACAGCGGCGGGCCCCACGAGGTGGAGGCCCGCCGCCAGCAGACGCACACGACCCGCCCGGTCAGGAGCGCGAACGCTCCCGACAGGACGGGTCGGTGCTTGCGGTGGGCGCCGCTTGGTCGGGGGCTCCCACAGCGGTGGGACGCCGCTTGGTCGGGGGCTCCCACGTTCATCGGCCCCTCTTCAGGGCGCGTCCTGGCTCAGCCCAGGCGCTCCACGAGTGCGTGGTACTGCTCCCACAGCTCCTTGGGAGTGTGGTCGCCGTAGGTGTTGAGGTGCTCGGGGACCAGGGCGGCCTCCTCGCGCCAGACCTCCTTGTCGACGGTGAGGAGGAAGTCGAGGTCCTCGGCCGGGAGGTCGAGGCCGTCGAGATCCAGGGAGTCCTTGGTCGGCAGGATGCCGATGGGGGTCTCGACGCCTTCGGCGGTGCCGTCGAGGCGGCCGACGATCCACTTCAGGACGCGGCTGTTCTCGCCGAAGCCCGGCCACACGAACTTGCCCGCGTCGTTCTTGCGGAACCAGTTGACGTAGTAGATCTTCGGGAGCTTGGCGGCGTCGGCGGAGGCACCGACCTTGACCCAGTGGGCCATGTAGTCGCCCATGTTGTAGCCGCAGAACGGCAGCATGGCGAAGGGGTCACGGCGCAGTTCGCCGACCTTGCCCTCGGCGGCGGCGGTCTTCTCGGAGGCGATGTTCGAGCCGATGAAGACGCCGTGGTTCCAGTCGAAGGACTCGGTGACCAGCGGAACGGCGGAGGCGCGGCGGCCGCCGAAGAGGATCGCGGAGATCGGGACGCCCTTGGGGTCCTCCCACTCGGGGGCGATCGTCGGACACTGCGAGGCCGGGACGGCGAAACGGGCGTTGGGGTGGGCGGCCGGCGTCTCGGACTCCGGGGTCCAGTCGTTGCCCTTCCAGTCGATCAGGTGCGCGGGCGCGTCCTCGGTCATGCCCTCCCACCACACGTCGCCGTCGTCGGTGAGTGCGACGTTGGTGAAGACCGTGTTGGCGTACATGGTCTTCATGGCGTTGGCGTTGGTGTGCTCGCCGGTGCCGGGGGCGACACCGAAGAAGCCGGCCTCGGGGTTGATCGCGTAGAGGCGGCCGTCCTCGCCGAAGCGCATCCAGGCGATGTCGTCGCCGATGGTCTCGACCGTCCAGCCGGGGATCGTGGGCTCCAGCATGGCGAGGTTGGTCTTGCCACAGGCGGACGGGAACGCGGCGGCGACGTACTTCGTCCCGCCCTCACCGGCCGGCGGGGTCAGCTTGAGGATCAGCATGTGCTCGGCGAGCCAGCCCTCGTCGCGGGCCATGACGGACGCGATGCGCAGGGCGTAGCACTTCTTGCCGAGCAGGGCGTTGCCGCCGTAGCCGGATCCGAAGGACCAGATCTCCCGGGTCTCGGGGAAGTGCGAGATGTACTTGGTGGTGTTGCAGGGCCACGGGACGTCGGCCTCGCCCTCGGCGAGCGGAGCGCCGAGGGTGTGGACGGCCTTGACGAAGAACCCGTCGGTGCCGAGCTCGTCGAGGACGGGCTTGCCCATGCGCGTCATGGTGCGCATGGCGACGGCGACGTAGGCGGAGTCGGTGATCTCGACGCCGATGGCGGAGAGCTCGGAGCCGAGGGGGCCCATGCAGAACGGGACGACGTACATCGTCCGGCCCTTCATGGAGCCGCGGAAGATGCCCTTCTCCCCCGCGGAGCCCCCCTCACCAGTGAAAATGGCCTTCATCTCGGAAGGAGCCTTCCAGTGGTTCGTGGGGCCCGCGTCCTCCTCCTTCTCGGAGCAGATGAAGGTGCGGTCCTCGACGCGCGCGACGTCGGAGGGGTCGGAGGCGGCGTAGTAGGAGTTCGGGCGCTTCGTCTCGTCGAGCTTCTTGAACGTTCCCTTGGCGACGAGCTCCTCGCACAGGCGCTCGTACTCGCTCTCGGAGCCGTCGCACCAGACGACGCGGTCCGGCTGGGTGAGGGCTGCGATCTCGTCCACCCAGGAGATCAGCGCTGCATGCTTGGTGGGAAGGGTCGAACTGGTGGGAGCCGCGTTGTCGCGCGCCACGATTGCTCCTTGTTGAGGGGTTTGTTTGGTGTTGGCCCCGTGGGGGCTGCGACCCGGACGCTTCGCGCTCCGCTCATCCGGTGTCGACCGCACTCATCTGATCATCCGGTGGATGTGCGCATATGTCCAGAGGGCCTCTCACGTGAGCATTGCCACGTCCGTCAATCTTCCGTAAAGAGGATGAGCGAAAACCTACGGACCCGTAGGTAGCATGGCGCGCATGACTTCTGACGCCGCCGCCGTCCCCGCCCCCGAGGCCGCAGCGACCTCCGAGGCCTCCCCGGTCACCGAGGCCGCGGAGGCCGTCGAGTCCGCCATCGAGGCCAAGCCGCTGCTACGCGGCTGGCTCCACCTCGGAATGTTCCCCGCCGTGATCGTCGCGGGACTGGCCCTGATGGCCTTCACCGACTCGACCCGGGCACGCGTCGCCTGCGGGATCTACATCCTCACCGCATGCCTCCTCTTCGGCGTCAGCGCGGTCTACCACCGCGGCACCTGGGGGCCACGCGGCGAAGCCATCCTGCGACGGCTCGACCACGCCAACATCTTCCTGATCATCGCGGGCACCTACACCCCGCTGACCGTCCTGCTCCTCCCGCCCTCCACCGGCCGGACCCTGCTGTGGGCGGTATGGATCGCCGCGGCCGCGGGCATCGCCTTCCGCGTCTTCTGGGTCGGCGCCCCACGCTGGCTCTACACCCCCTGCTACATCGCCATGGGCTGGGCAGCCGTTTTCTTCCTCCCCGACTTCATGCGCACCGGCGGCATCGCCGTCCTGGTCCTCGTGATCGTCGGCGGCCTCCTCTACAGCGCCGGCGGAGTCATCTACGGCATGAAGCGACCCAACCCCTCCCCCCGCTTCTTCGGCTTCCACGAGGTCTTCCACTCCCTGACCCTCGCGGCGTTCGTCGCCCACTACGTCGGCATCTCGCTCGCCGCCTACCAGCACTGACGCACCAACCCGGCACACCGGTGAGGGGTGGGGGCGCCCCCCCCCCCCCCCCCCCCCCCCCCCCCCCCCCCCCGCGGCCCCCCCCCCCCCCGGGGCCGCCCCCCCCCCCCCCCCCCCCCCCCCCCCCCCGCCCCCCGCCGCCG
>NZ_JBHXAG010000049.1:0-6717 GCF_042726555.1 Streptomyces sp. NPDC060232
CACACAGCACACCGCCAGCCCCAACCAGCCAACTGATCAACCCAGCTCAACACACCAGACACCGATCAAGAAGAACGAACGGCGACACGCGACCCCTCCCCCGTCCTCGGAGAGTCCGAGGAGGCGCAGCGGGGCCGGCGCCTGGCGCTGCTGCAGGCGGCGCTCCTGGAGCACGCCGCGGCGTACAACCTCCGTACGGTCATGACCTTCCACCAGAAGGTCGAGGAAGCGGCCGCGTTCGCGGAGAAGCTGCCGGAGACGGCGGCGGAGCTGTACATGAACGACGCGTCAGATGCCGATCTGGCGGCCGCGGAGAAGCTGCCGAAGTCGTCGATCGAGGCGGAGTTCTACGAGCTGGAGAGCGGCCGCCACGTCCCGCCGGACCGGGTCTGGTCGGCATGGCTGTGCGGCGACCACCTCGTCACCGAGCGCCGGGAGGCCCTGCGGCAGTTCGCCAACGGCATCGACGCCGACAACCGGCGCGTACACCGGGCGTTCCTCGCCTCCGTCCGCGTCCTCGGGGAAGGCGTCGACATCACCGGCGAGCGCGGCGTGGAGGCCAGCCTTGGAGGACGGCTACGAGGGGCTTGTAGCTGGCGGAGGCGACCATGTCGGTCGGGTCCTCGCCGGGCTGGAGGAAGATGGGCACGATGATCCGGGCGATCTTCGTGGAGCCGTCTACCGCGTGCTCGCCGACCTGGTCGGCACCGACGGGCAGCTCCCCGACATCGCCCCCGCTGCGCCTTGCTCGGCCCCTTCGCCCCGCGGCTGTCCGCGGGCGCGGGAGACGGCGCGCTCCGAGCGGGTGCGAGCGGATTCCTCGTCAAGGACATGGCACTGGACGTCGCCGTGACGTACGTACCCAGGAGCATCAGGGCCAGGGCCGGCACCGACGACATGCTCCACACCGTCATCCGCCGCCGCACTGCCGGCGAATCCGTCGAGCACATCCAGCCCGACCTGATCATCCCCACCGGAAAACGCAAGGGCCAGAGCCCTTCCGTCGCCAGCGTCTACCGGGCGCTCGCAGAGCACCAGAAGGCGCAGGCGTACCCCGAAGCCGTCGAGGCAGCCCAAGCTGACTTCACGGCGCTACGCCAGCGGTCAGCGACCGCGCCCACCAGCACATAGCGGGCTCAGGCAACCCGCTTATACCTCCGGACAGCGACCTTCCCATGGCTCGCATGGGTGCTGGTCATCCCGTCGGGAGCGAACTCGGACAGGATCCGGACTTCCTTGCCGACTGCCGTGACCTTCTGGTCGAGCTTGTTGCCGCCCACCACGGTGAAGACCGAGATGGCGTCTGTTCCGAAGAACTGGGTCGGGGTCTCGGCCCCGGGGGTGAACAGGACTTCTTCGTTAGCCAGCTCGGACAGTGTCTTCATGCGCCACTGTCCGCCTTCGTCGATGACCTCCACCGCGGGCCTGACCATGCTCCACGCCTCACGGTGAGCATCGCTGACACCCGCCGCCAGGAGGAACTCGTCATAGGCCTTGTCACTGGGGTCGGACAGGAGCTCGTACTTACCGGCGATCATGAACAGCCTTTCTGACACGAACCACCCTCAGGAAGAGGGGGTGGCTCAGCCAGGCTTCCATCCCCAGGGAAGGCGGGGAGCACTTTACGGAAAGCACCACGACGACTCGACCTCAGTCGCTACTGACCGGTCCGATCCTCCCCAAGGGCCAGCAAGGCCTGGGCCTCGGCGGTGCGGCGGTGGTCCGGTCCGAAGCCGGCCAGGCACGCGTCGTGGGCGGCTGTGGCCAGCGGGCGGGCCTCGGTGCCACGTCCCAGGCCGAGGAGGGCGGTGGCCGTGGCCAGCTCGACGGCGCCGGTCTCAGGGCGGCGCTGCTCCGGAGGCAGACGACGGCGCAGCTCGTCGGCGCGCTCCGACTCCGCGAGAGCCTCCTCGTGGCGGTCTTGGCCATTGAGGCTGCGGGCCAGACCGAGACGCAGGACCAGGGTGAAGCGGTCCGGTGCGCGATGAGCGGAAAGCGTTTCCCGTGCCAGCTCCTCGGCCTCCAGGTGGCGTCCCAGCGCGGTGAGGGCGTAGATCTGCCCGTTGCGGGCGGCCGTTGCTATGAGCGGCATGTCCGGCCCTGTGCCGCGGGCGGCTATCCGGGCGACGGCCGCGCACTCTGCCTCGCATTCGGCGTGCTGGGCGAGTGAGCTCAACGCTTGCGCGCGGTCCGAGCGCAGTTTGAGGGTTTGTGGGTGTTCCGCGCCGAAGATCCTGCCGGCGACCGGCAGCAGGGCGTCGTACGTGGTGACGGCATCAGCATGGCGGCCTTGAGCGCCCGCAGCGAGCGCGGCGATACCCAGGGCCAGCGGCGCGTACGTGTCGTTGCGCGACCGCGACCGGGCCGCCGCCACGGAGCGTGCCTCGGCCTCAGCCTCCGCAAAACGCCCCGCCTGGTACAGGGCCGTGGCCTGGGTCAAAGGGGTTCTCGTTGTCCGACCGGCTTCGTCTCTGTTGCGCCACCGAAAGAGATTCATGCCCGGAGCATACGAATGCCGTCTGCCCTGGCACGGCCCCCGGACCGACATCATTCAGGACGGGTGCCCCTGCACACGCTGAGAGGTGTCGCAGGGGCGCCCGGGGTGAGGAGCTCGGCTTGCCCGGGCTCCTCACCCCTGGTCCGGCCGGGCGCGGTACCGCTCCGGCCGGGGCGCGCGCCGCCAGAGGGGTGAAGCCCCTGGCGGCGCCTGTGACACGCAAGTTCAGGGCCCACGCGTCACGCCCAGGCTAGGCCAACCGCCCGCGCCCCCGGTGGTCCTTCGCGAAGATCCGACGGCGGCGGCCGTGGCGGCGGATCGTGGTGACAAGTGGTGCCGAGACTGCTCAGTGCCGGTCGTAGACGCCGAAGATGTCGATGACGAGGTCGGTGTTGTTGCCGCTGCGGTTGAAGAAGTCGACGATGCCGTGGTTGCCGAGGCTCGCCTGGACCAGGTTCGGCACGGTCTTGCCGGCCGTCCAGTTCAGGGTCGAGGAGTTCGGTGCGACCGGCGGGGTGTGCAGGTCCTCGACAGGTACGAGGCCAGGCACCCCGAAACCCACCCTGCTCCGGGTCCAGACCGCATTCCTCCAGCCCGCCTGGTAGGGCCCGACCGTCGATGGGCGCGGCAGGTCGCCGACGCGGGCTGGGCGGTCATGGACGGCCGGTGGTCGACGTCATGGAATGGGACGGCAGCGTCAACCCCGCCCGACCGTGAGGGTGCAGACCGTACCCATGGCTTCGTCAGCCGGACTCGGATTGCTGGTAGAGACGCTGCGCGAAGGCGCCGAGCGCCGTTCCGTAGCTCGCGTTCCCGTCACCGCTGACGTTCACCGCGACAACGGTTCCCTCCGCCGCGGAATCGCCCGAGACGTAGGGGCCGCCGCTCGAGCCCATCCCCATCAGGCAGGGGACGCGCAACAGCGCCTTGCCGGACGCCCATGTGGTGACACCCGAGCAGTGCAGGACCCGGTCGGTGTACGGGTAGCCGAAGAAGTGAGCCGGCCCGCTCGGTTCTGCAAGGAATGAGATGGGTTGGGCACCGGTCACCTCCGATATGTTCCGCCCGTCGCGGCCGGGGTTCATCTCCAGCATCGCGACGTCCAGGCCGTCTTTCTGCCAGTTCTCGGCCATCCTCACCCGGCGCACGGTGAAGCCACCGTGAGGTCCGGTCCCGTTCTGATAGCCCGGAACGAAGTAGAGGCCGTTGTCCCAGGTGTATGCCCTTGCCGGAGCTCCCTTGACCGACGTCCTGACGCAGTGCGCCGCAGTGATCACGGTGCGGATGCCGACGACGGTCGCGGTGCAGGCACCGGGGTTGCCGTCCGCGCCCGCGGCGTACAACCGGCCGACCGTGCGGGCAATCGAGCCGCCGGCGGTCCAGGCGGGCTGGACCAGGTCCTCTTTGGCGTCGTTGCGGGCCACGGCTGCTATGCCGCCTCCCGTCCAGTGGTCCTCAGCGGCGATGCGTTCGCTCCCAGCGCTGGCGTCGTCGTGCACCACAATGCGCGTGTCAACGGGCGGCGGGCCGTTACGTCCTGCCGTCATGACCGCGCCACAGCCTGTGGCTCCCCACAGGACGAGAACGGCCGCGCCTGCGACTGCCCATCTGCCACGTGCGTCTCTCATGTCCCCCCCCACACCCTCAATCCCGGTCTTGGTTCATTTCCGGGCCTTTGAGGCTGTGCCCTTCCCGGTCGTGGTTCACCGTCCGTACGAGGTCAAACCCTCGCGGGAGCTTACGACAGTGCCGGCGCTGTGGGGCCGTCGGCCCGGTGTGCCGCCTGCGCCAGGTGCTGGCCCACAGCCCGAAGGCGTCGAAGCGGCCGCCTGCTGAAACGATCCTCCTCGGCGGGGGCTGCCCTACGGCGGCAGACCGGGCCGGTATGCGACCCAGGACCCGGACCACTACGCGGTCCTGGAGCCCGGCCGCCGGTACGTGATCGCGGTCCGGTCCGGATCGACCACGGGCGCCGCGGGCAGTGAGGCGTGGGCCTGGTACGCCGAGCCGGCCGACCGGGGCCTGGTGGGGGGCGGGAACACTGAGCTCTTTCCAACTTCACGCTGAGCTGGTCAGATGTAGGGCGAGGACGGCTTGGACGAGTGCGGTGATGCGGACCGGACGGCGGCGTGCACGAGCGCCGAGTTGGTCACGGGTGGACGCCCGCCTGCGCAGCCAGATACTCGACGCCGCGGTGGCCGGATTGCTTGGACACGTGGACGTGGACCGCGTGCCGGCCGGACAGCAGTGCAGGGTCGGCGTGGTCGCCGCGGAAGGCGACCTGTACCGCGTCGTGGCGGGAGCCGTGCAGGCCGTGCTCGGGTCTGTCCGGCCAGCGACCTGACCATACGAGGAAGACCGCGTTGCCGTTGTCGCCCAGTGCCGCGATGACCCGGCCCTCGGCCGTCCCCCGTGCGAACCGTGCCGACATCTCGAGCGGCAGGTGTGCCTCCAGTTCACGGTCGTCCATGACCGGCACGTCCGGTTCGCAGCCGCCGGCGCCGCAAGAGGGTCGGGCGCCAGGGTAAGGGCGGTGCACAAAGCGGGAGTTCGGTAGCGCCGCCGCCATTCGGCGGACCTCGTCGACGCTCTCCAGGTGCGTCAGCAGTTCCGCCTCGTCGCCGCGGTGTTCCATCAGCGCGCACAGCCGCATGGCCTGGCGGTACGCGTCGGCGGCGTCAGCGGTGACGTGGACACAGTGTGTGTAGCCGGCCAGGCAGTCTTCGCACATGGCCGAATGGTGCCACCCGCTGGTCCGGACTGTCGCCCGGAATAATCGGCGGACTCCGATGGCGAGGGGCTGCCGTCGGCATGGCTCCCACGATGCCTTGACGAGCAGGGCGCACAAGCGGTGCAGGCCGATGGAGTCGAGGTGGAGAAAGGCCGTCGCGAGCAGGCCGCCGACCTGGGTCTCGAGGAACTGAATCGACTCCCAACTGGCAACTGTGTAGGCCAGTTGGACTGGCAGACAGTCGAAGCCCCTGCTAGACGGGTCTTCGACCGAGGAATCCGTCTTCTACAGAGGCTTCGCGTGCTTGTGTACCCGTCCGGGGTCGACGTGTCCAGCTCTGCCCTGCGCTTCCTGTCCGCCAAGCTCCGCCAACACCGCCGGGAGCTCGGCACCCGGTGGCGACGCCTGAGCCCAGGCCGGCAGGCCCTGCTCACACTCGCCAGTCGTCGGCGACAGCATGATCGACGCCGCCATCTGCGACGGCGACATCGTCACCGTCCGACGCCAGGACACCGCCACCACGGTGACATCGTGGCTTCTCTAGGGGAGAAGTGTGGCGCAACACGTTCCCAGAGGGATCGGTGCAGCTCAGCGGCTTTGTGGACGAGGGTAGTGGGCGCAACAGGTGTAGTGCTATCGCTAGATCGAGCGAATCGCTAGCGCCGGGGCAGATCCCAACATCCCCAAGCCGGTCATTAGCGGATAAATTGCAGCTGCCCCAGTCGACGCAACCGCACCCACCGAAACCGCTGTTGTTACCGTGCAAGAAGCCCCGTTTGCACAGCTGAGGAGGTCGGCGGGTGTCCGCACTGGACTTCTATGCCCATGTCGCCACCCGCAGCGACGTACTCGACATCGGCTTGGGTTCTGACCCCGACGCCTGGGAAGCCGCCCTGGGCGGCCAATTCCTCGACGTGCCCGGTGGCGGCCTCCTGCGCCGGGACTACGGACTCGTGGAGATCAACTTCTCGGCAGAGCAGCCGGGGCTGCAGGGACAGATGTCATGCTTCGGCTTCGGTGTGAAGATCCAACGGCTGCTATACGTCCCATCGGCGGACACGGTGCCCCCTGTGCTCGCGCGGAAGTATGGGGACTTCGCGCCCACAGTCCGTTTCGATGAACTGCAGGCCGCCATCCTGGCCCTCGGGCACACCCTCGCGCTCGACACGGACAACACGTCGCGAGACATGGATTGCTATCGCGTATCCGATTCCGCGGCCCGCATCCACGTCATCTCCGACCTCGATCCATACGGGTCCGGGACCCCTGATCCAGACGGGCATCAGGTGGGGGATGTCTGGTCCATCGACTTGTGGTGACCACTCCCGCTGAAAGGACCGGATGTCAGACCCACCTCATATTGATCAGAAACTCATGGGGTTCTCGTCCAGGACGTACTGAACTTGAACTCGTGATGTCGGTGGTGTCGCAGAGACCGCTGAACTCTGGCCGTTCGAGATCAAGAGCGTGTCTGCAGCCAGCGACGCGC
>NZ_JBHXAG010000050.1:0-5728 GCF_042726555.1 Streptomyces sp. NPDC060232
CATGACGTCCACAGACCCCGCACAACGGGCACTGCAGCGTCCAGGAAGGCCAAGCCCACGACCCCACGACCCCGCCGCACAGGTTAAAGATCAAGTTAGGGCGGCACGTAGTAGCTAGTCAGCCGGTCCTAGGCTTCGGCGAACTTCTTCAGGTCTGCGGCTTTGTGGACGTTGAGGTTGTCCCAGATGAGCACGGTGTCGCACGCCAAGGTGCGCCGGCACGCGGGTGCCGTCGAAGGTGGGGTCTGCTCAGGGACCCGAGCCGGCTCAATGCCTCCGTGGCGCGGGGCCCGCCCGCACGCTATCGAAGTCCGTTGCACTCAGGGTGCTCCAATGCTGGAGTCCAGGTCACGGGAGCGCGGATCAAGCTGGCTCGGGTGCGGCGGAGCAGTTCCACAGCCAGCGACTCCTCTAAGGAGTCCGTTCCGAAGAGGCGGTTGGCATGCAGGTGTACGTAGCTGTGAGACAGCTCGTTGACAGAGCGCAGCAGGCGACCGTCGCGATGGAGTGATTTGATCATGCCGATGGCCGGTTCGAGCGCCGAGCGCCGTGCACTCAGCAGACGGGACACTTCACCGTTTGCCGGAAGGGAAGCGCCCAGTGCCTGACGCAGCTCGTTTTTCCGCCTCCGGTACTCGGAACCGCCGACGCGTGATTGCGGCGAGCCGCCGTAGGAGAAGACCGCCCGCTCCTCGTGCGACAGGCCTAAGCAGGAGAGCAGGTCGTCCATGCTGATCACGGCAAGCTCCAACAGGTCGACGCCCAGCCAGCCTGCGGAATGCGCGCGGAGCATGGCGGCGACGCTCGGGCTGTCAGCCATGAAGAGTGCCTCCGCGGCCGCCATCCCCTCCCAACCCCCGTACCTATCGACTTCACGTTCATAGGTCTCGAAGGAGAACCTCGTGCAGAAGCCGTCGGCCTGCAGCCCGCCGGCCCAGGCACATGCGTGCTCCATCAGCGGACCGATGAGCGTGGCCGGGTTCCCGTGGAAGCGGAGACGCACATGGTGCTCCGGGTCCGCGTAACGTACGAAGAACCAACCATCCGAGAGACCGGACTGGGTGACGTACTTTCCGAAGCCGTCAAGAGAGCTGCCGATCAGGTGGTCCTCGTGTCGAGGATCGCAGTAGAGCTTCAGATACAGCCAGTCACTGCCCGGTGGGCGCAGGCTCGCCTCCGGTTCAACAGTATGGGTGACGAGGGGCGGGCTGCTGCGGGACGGCTTTCCCCGGCGTCTCACCATAGGCGCGACAACCTCGCACATATGGCCGCCGTCCGTCCCCGTCAGCCAGGCGTGCTCCGATCCCGGCAGGGCTTCGTGGAGCAGAGCGGACTGGCCGGCGGAAACCGTCTTGAGCTCCTCGCGGAGCAGTTCGACGTCCCTTGAGTCGTGGAGGTCGAGGAGGAGACGATTGTCGCCGACCGACAGGTACAGATGACGAGGGACGTCCCATGTGGTCTGCCAGGCCGACAGCGCCGCCGTGAAATCATCGCCGGAGCCGGGCCCGAGTACGTCCGCAGGGTTGAGCCGCCACTGGGCGAGGGACAGGACGGTCCGACCCCGCTGCACTCGGGGCAGGAACGAGAAACCGGCTGCCGGCCCCCAGGAGAACGAGGTGAGCTGGCACCTGCCGTCATGGGTGGCTTCGAGCAGGAACCGCGCGGCGGCGGGCGCTCTCCTGGGATTGAGCATGTGGCCCTGGACTCCGCTCACCTCAACTCCGCCCGCAGGCCAGCCGATCACGAAGCGGTCGGCTCGAAGACCGACGACGAGCTCGCTGACAGGGATGACTCCCTGTGCTGACGTGCCGGGCCAGGCGTCGACGACGATCTGGTGGTCCCGGACGGCGGGTCGCAGCCCGACGTTCGCGGAGCGGGGAGGGTTGGGGGCGTACACCACCTCGGCGAACAGCACGTGCGGCTCACGCTCCTGCTCGGTGCGGGCCAGCTCCGCAAGCGCGTCGCAGGCAGCCGGGCCAAGGAGGTCGGCGAACCGCCCGAGGGTGCGGCCGGCAGCCGGCGCGCCCGGCTGAGGTCCGACAACGAGCTGGAAGTGCCCTCTGTCGATGGCCGTCGGAGAGGTGGCCGCAAGGGAGAACGACAGGTCGAGTGAGGGCGGGACGTTCTCCGGGCTGGGCTCGGACGTTGCCAGCCGTGCGAGGACGTCGTCGTTGAGCTCCAATACCGTGCGATGTTCGCGGTTTGCTTTTAGGGCCAGGTCGAGCAGCGCCCGGTCACGCCACTGTCGGCTGGGCGTTCCGCTATCGCGCGTTCCGTGTGCGGAGGGTTCCCCGAGTCCCGTCGAGGGGTCGAGAAGCTCGAGTAGAGGAACCTGTCGGTATGGCCCGTATCGGGCTTTGAAGGCCCGGCGATAGGCTGCCATGTGCGGCATTCCCGTGGGGAAGGGGCTCAAGCTCAGGAGCAGTTCGGCGGCCGCAGCCGCTTCGGCGGCCACCGAGGTGTGAAGAGCGGCGGCCTGAAGCGAGAGTGCCGTGTCCGTCTGTACAAGACTTGGCGTGCCCACCGTGTCGGCACGCAGCTTGCCCACGCGCTGGAGGAGGGCAGGCAGGTGCTCTGCTTTCTGGTCGAGGGGCAGCCGATCCCACTGGGTGCACGCATGGGCCAGCCGGGTCAGCTCCCGGGCCTTGTCCCGAGCATGGCGAGACGGGGTGACCTCAAGACAGGCACGCAGGCGCGTCACCGGGTCGCCGCTGGTTGGCGCCGGGCGCAGCTCTGAGATCAGGAAGCCCTGCGCGCGCAGGTCTTCCACCAATCGGCCGACCTTCTCCGGGGTGGCTCCGGGCGCGTCCGAGACCGCCTTTTCCAGGTCGGCCCGGCAGATGGGTGTCCGTGCGGCGGTGAGCACACGGCGCACGGCGGAGGTTGCCCGCACGGAGGTTCCCACTCCGGGACCATTGGTGAGGGTGGCACGACCACTGCGCAGGAGGATCGCGGGATGGGTGATGAGGCGGAGGTGAGGGCTGATGTCCCTGTCGGCGTCGAGCTGCACCGTCAGGTCGTGCAGCAATCCCATGTCGGCCCGCGTACGAGTGCGTGACGCAGCCGGGGTGAAGGCGAAATCTGTAGCCGGAGCCCACCGCGCCAGGCTGACTCCGGCGAACAGGCCGAAGGGGGTCGGCCTGGTGGTCATCCTGATGAGATACCGCCTGAGCTTGCGGAGCAGCCGGGGAGCCGATCGGTCCTGCGGGCCGGTCCGTTCCAGCGCCGCGGCGAGGTCGGGGCTGGCCACCCACAGCGCGAGGCGTAGCAACGGATCGCGTGGGGCGAGGGAGGCGTCGGAGCCGGCCTCGGGGGCTGCCTGGCGTGCATCTGTGGGGAGCAGCGGGGCCCGCACCAGGGCCCATTCGAGTGGTTCATAGAGCGCCGGACCGATGCCGCGGTGGCTCGGGAGTGAGCGGTCGTGCCTGGTCATGACTGGAGGAAGATCCGATCCCAGACCGGCTCGACGCCCGTGGCGGCGGCGAGGAGGGTCATGGCGACGCCGGCGGCACCGTCGAGCAGCCCGGCTCGGTCCACTGCGGTGTCCTCTGCCTCCACGGAGGCGTAGCCGAACGGCCGCTCGGGCTCGTAGGCGGCCAGGAGCCGGTCGGTGAGCCCGGTGACGGAGTCAGCAAAGCGGTCCAGCGCAGTGTCGTGAGAAAACCGCAGCACCGTGTGGAGCAGTCCGGCGACCCCATGGCAGAACGTGGGTGAGGTGAGATGCCGCAACGCGAAGGGACGTCGTAGGACGCCGACCATTCCGTCGACCGCCATGCGGCGCAGGTCTTCATCATTCGTGGCTTCCCCGGCGAGCCACAAGGAGCGAGCCACCCCCGGGGTGCCGTAGCACCAGCCGCTTCGCGTAGGGGTCGGCTCCTGTTTAGGCGCCGGGAGCCCTTCCGGCGTCATCGCCACGGCGTCGGGCCAGTTCACTCCCCAGGCGTCCTCGACGCGGTATGACAGTAGCCACTGGGCCAGGACGCTGATCGCCTCGGCTTGCCCGGGGACCTCGTGGTCGGCTCGCAGTGCAAGTGACAGGATGGCCAGCGGCCCGGGGATGCCGTGCGCGAGTCCGCAGTTGAAGTTTCCCGAGGGATAGAGACGGCGCGCCAATTCGGTCTGCAGATACTCTGCCGGGGTGGCCCAGCGCGGCATCCCGTCCACCTGCTCCGTAAGCCGGACCAGGGCAGTCAGAATCTCGGGAAGAATGCCGTGCGAATCGCGTCTCAGCAGGTATGACGCGAGCCCGCTCGCCCCGGAGATCAGATCGAACGCGTTCACCGGCATGCCGGGTCGGCTCGTTCCCATCCTCGTAGCGACCGCCAACCCCTGCGGCGCGAGCATCGCATCGACGAGGGCGAGCGCTCTTTGATAGCGGTCACCGTCCCGGCTGAATGACTCCAGAGCAAACGCGAAGCCGCCGAGCCCTGCGAATAGGCCGGAATGCATAGCGTCGCTCGACTCCACGGCGGCCATTCCTTCAGCAAGGAACTCGTGGCCGATCGCATCCCATCCCTCTACGGGAAGACACTGATCGAAGTAGGAGCACATCACGGCAATTCCGGAGTTTCCATCGGCGAGTCCGTACGGGTTCCAGTTGACAAACTCCGGATACCGCGACTGGCGGCGGGCGAGCGGAAGAGACTTCATGATGCGTGCCCGGTCGGTAACGCGTACAGCGACATCACGTGCGACGAACAGCGCCATACTTCGTCGGCCTGCGTCGAGAGCGCTGCCCCAGGACGACGAGGGTTCACTGTGGCATGTGGTGTAACCAAACACTTGGCTTCTTTCGGCGTCAGCAAGCAGGGGTGCAGGCCGTCACGATGCAACTGAGCGTGTACACCCAGGGATCCGGGCAATCCTGCGCGGTTTCGCACGACGCCGCATCGCACGCCGTGGGTTCGCACGTTTGACACGATTGACACGTCGTACAGGTGCAGGTGTACCAGCCCGCGGTATGGCATTCTTCCCGGGTATCGGTGTCGCATGTGTGCATCGAGTACCCCGTCTCACCCGGAGCCGTGTAGCCCGCAATCCTTGCGCGTCGGCGCCTGACGTTCAGATCGAATTCGTCCGGCGGGCGGGCCGCCATAGTGTGCGTGTAGGCGATATCAGCACCTTTCCTCAAGGTGATCTGCGTGGCTTCGCTCCCCGGAAACGGCGCCTTGTCCGGAGGAATGCGCGCACTGTGCAGGACGTCATCGACGGAGAACTCGATGAAGTAGTCGAGCTCTGCAGTGAAGTAAAGACGCCTGTGGCCGGGGCGATCGCTGTCCCCGAGTAGCCCGTTCAGAGTCACGCCAGTGATCGGCGGCTGTGGCGGGTCAGGACGCAACTTCTCGACGAGAGGGTCCTGTGATCCTTCGCCTTCTCTGGAACCGCCCTCGTGCGCAGGGTCGGCCATGATGCGCTCCCTACGCAGGTCTCAGTTCCCGACTGCCTACACCCAGAATTTCACGTGTGTCCCATTATTTCTCACTTCAGGTGGGGCCGCCAGGAGCATCCGGGTGATTTTGCGGGAACAGACGGCCGGGCCACCGCCGTCGCGGTTCTCAGGTGGACGCAGCCGACCACGGAGTTTGTCAGCCGAACGACTCCGCCGCGCTTTCGGCAGCGATGCAGGGTTACTGTACTGAACTTGAACTCGTGATGTCGGTGGTGTCGCAGAGACCGCTGAACTCTGGCCGTTCGAGATCAAGAGCGTGTCTGCAGCCAGCGACGCGCG
>NZ_JBHXAG010000051.1:2500-4000 GCF_042726555.1 Streptomyces sp. NPDC060232
CTCATCCCCGCACTTTTCAACGTGCGTGGGTTCGGGCCTCCATTCAGTGTTACCTGAACTTCACCCTGGACATGGGTAGATCACCTGGTTTCGGGTCTACGACCACGTACTCAATTCGCCCTATTCAGACTCGCTTTCGCTGCGGCTCCGCATCTTCTGCTTAACCTTGCACGGGATCGTAACTCGCCGGTTCATTCTACAAAAGGCACGCCATCACCCGTTAACGGGCTCTGACTACTTGTAGGCACACGGTTTCAGGATCTCTTTCACTCCCCTTCCGGGGTGCTTTTCACCTTTCCCTCACGGTACTGGTTCACTATCGGTCACTAGGGAGTATTTAGCCTTGGGAGATGGTCCTCCCGGATTCCGACGGAATTTCACGTGTTCCGCCGTACTCAGGATCCACTCAGGAGAGAACGAAGTTTTGACTACAGGGCTGTTACCTCCTATGGCGGGCCTTTCCAGACCTCTTCATCTACCTCGTTCCTTTGTAACTCCGTACAGAGTGTCCTACAACCCCAAGAGGCAAGCCTCTTGGTTTGGGCTAATCCCGTTTCGCTCGCCGCTACTCAGGGAATCGCATTTGCTTTCTCTTCCTCCGGGTACTTAGATGTTTCAGTTCCCCGGGTCTGCCTTCTCATATCCTATGTATTCAGATATGGATACCACTCCATTACGAGTGGTGGGTTTCCCCATTCGGAAATCTCCGGATCAAAGCTTGCTTACAGCTCCCCGAAGCATATCGGTGTTCGTCCCGTCCTTCATCGGCTCCTAGTGCCAAGGCATCCACCGTGCGCCCTTTCTAACTTAACCGTTAAAAAGAATCACTATGTGATATCTTGTATTACTAATTGAATGTGATGTCTACTGTTATCTAGTTTTCAAAGAACACGTTGGTGGAGCCTAGCGGGATCGAACCGCTGACCTCCTGCGTGCAAAGCAGGCGCTCTCCCAGCTGAGCTAAGGCCCCATAAAAAATGGTCGGGAAGACAGGATTCGAACCTGCGACCCCATGGTCCCAAACCATGTGCTCTACCAAGCTGAGCTACTTCCCGATTTTCAAATATATTATGGCGCGCCCGAGAGGAGTCGAACCCCTAACCTTTTGATCCGTAGTCAAACGCTCTATCCAATTGAGCTACGGGCGCAAAACTTAATGCCGAGGGCCGGACTTGAACCGGCACGGTAGTCACCTACCGCAGGATTTTAAGTCCTGTGTGTCTGCCAATTCCACCACCCCGGCGTGGATGGTATAGTTGGAGCGGAAGACGGGATTCGAACCCGCGACCCCCACCTTGGCAAGGTGATGTTCTACCACTGAACTACTTCCGCAACATGTAAAAGAACTTAATACATCTTATGCTGTTGTTTTTTAAAAAATGCAACTGGGCTAGCTGGATTCGAACCAACGCATGACGGAGTCAAAGTCCGTTGCCTTACCGCTTGGCTATAGCCCAATGATAAAATGGGGCGATTGATGGGAATCGAACCCACGAGTGC
>NZ_JBHXAG010000052.1:0-3272 GCF_042726555.1 Streptomyces sp. NPDC060232
CTGTGGGAGAGTAGGACGCCGCCGAACAATCATTGTGGGAAAGCCCCGCACCAGCCCGTTCAGGGTCCGGTGCGGGGCTTTTCTGCGTTCACGGGTGGCTTCTCGGGCCCGGCTGGGTATCCTGGCCCGGCGTTCCCCTGGAGGACACGATGACAGCACAGCAGTTGGAAGACGGCGGGCCCCTCATCCCCCAGCCGGCGATGACGCGGGAAGCCCTGCGGGACGCCGTGCGCCGGATCGACATGGCCAACCTGGCCGTGCTCGACAAGGAATGCAACGAGGCCTTCGACCGTGCCGCGGAGACGGGCGCCATCAACCCCCTGCGCTTCTTCCTGATCAAGTGGGCCACGCACGTGGCGATCCACCGCTGGCCCGCCCGCTCGGCGGCACTGCACGAGGCGGAACGCATGGCAGGCGACCCGGACGCCACGGAGGAAGAGTTCCGCGCCGCCATGGAGACGAGCAGCCGCATCCTCGCCGAGGCCCAGCGCGAGATCGGTCAGTGACCCCACGGGGCGAAGGCGTGGAGAACGACAGCGGCTGGGCTTGGGAGTGCGACCCCAGCCGACTGTGGGTCCTCGGCGGCATGCCCGCGGCACAGCAGGAGCTGGTCGGTGCCGTCATGGACGGCCTGGTCGACCTCGCCGCGATGGCCATCGACCCGAAGGACGGCAGCCTCTACGAAGACCCTCATCCGATGCGGCTGCGTACGTACGAGGACGAACACCTCATGGTCTGGTACCAGACGGTCCCTCACCGCAGCCGGGTCTACCTCAAGCGCGTCAACCTCTGACCCCGGGCGGCTGGAAGGCTCCGTCCACGGGGACGAGGCCGGGGACGGCCGTGCCGACAGCAGCCCGCTCGCGATGGCGACATCTGTCGGCGAAACCGCTCCGAGTCAGCTCCACACCGGACGTGCAGGCGGCCACGGCAGCGGCGACGTCGGCCGTGGACGTGAAGCAGGTGTGCGCGGCAACCGCCTCGGGGGACAGGGGGCCGGCGCCCCGTGCTTGTAGTGCGGCGCTGATCGCTCCCGCGCCCACCAGGTCCGAGGGCCGGAAGCAGGCTGCCGTCCGGCCAGCGCTCACCCGCGGCGATCACCATGGCGGGGAGCTCGGCAGTAGCCGAGCGCGGCGAGCCATCGGCAGACGGCGGAGGCCTTGCGCAGGCCCCCCGCGGCTCGGCTACCGCCGAGCCGGCCGCCGCTGCGGCGATGGCGGAACCGTCGGGTGAGGGCAGTACGAGTCGGGGAGTCGAGGGAGCCCGCCGCAGGCCGCGGCGACAGCGACCAGGGCGAGGCATGCCACGTCCGACGCCACCCGCTGTACACCAAGGAGATCCCACTCGCGTGGACGAGTGCCGGGATGATGGCCCGGCGCCCGGGTGCTCGCTAGAGCGGAGATGACCGACGGCGGCTCACCGGGCCCGCTCGTTGAAGGCCTAAGCCGGCGCCTCCCCCATCAGCCGGGCGTCCGGCCGGAAGGCCGGCATCACCCGGCACGGCGAACGATTCGTGGAACTGCCCGTCTTCCCGACACCGTCCCCGGTGAGAGGCACGGCTGCCGCCCGACTTCCGGCAACGCGCCTGGCTGAGCCCGCCCACCGCAGTCGATCATTCACAGATGAGACCTGAAGTTCAGACGTTTGTCGCCGACGGCACCCTCCCCGACTGGGACGCCGACGAAGAGGAGATCGACCGGCGATGCGAGCAGCTGGAGGCCATCGCCAAACCCGTCACACGGTCGAGGAGGCGGAGGCTCTGGGTGCCTGCTTCGGCCCGGACGACTGCTACGGCGTCTCCTGGTCGCTGGTGCACCTGATCGAGACCAGTCCAGGACCGGTGCCACAGGTCACCCAGCCCGGCCCCGATGCCGATGACTGGCACCACACGCTTTGGAACCGCTGGGGAAACCTCGGACTCGTAGCCGAAGACGTGACGTCGTAGGGCTCTGAGGTATCTGGCAGGAGGGCCAGAGACCGAACCGGGTCAGCGGGCGGGCGAGACGGATCTTGTTCCTGCACTATGGCGGCGGCGAGGGCCGAGACGAGTAGCGACGCCCGGGTACGGGACTGCTAGGGCTGTGACCGGGGACGTTCACCGGGTTGATGGTGTCCTGGCAAGATCGCTGTGTGGATCTTTCTCAGGGGTTGGCCGAATGGACTGACTGGGATGGCGCTGCCTTCGTGGTGGGACCGCCGCAGCGGCCCGAAGTAGGCCTCGATGGGGTTGGCCCAGGAGGCGTATGTCGGGGTGAAGCACAGCTCGACCTTGTTCTTCACCGCCCACCTCCTCATCCGCCAGCCCGGTCGGGGCGGCCCTGGTCGGCCCAGCACGATCCTGCGGTGGGACGGATCCCGAGCGGTCCGAACTCATCGAAGGCGAGGGTGCGGTCGGGCCGCTCGTTGATCGCGTACTCGATCCGTGCGAGTCGGGAGTCGAAGTCCGGATCCGGGGACTCCTTCCAGGTCTTCGTGCGTTAGTAGGAGATCCCCGCGGCGGGTCAGTAGGCCGCGCAGGGCCTCCCGGCCGATCCGGACGGGCCGGGCAATGTTGCGTCGCAGGTGATCTGCGAGCTTGCGGATCGACCAGCGGGTGAAGGGCTTGCCGAGTCTGGCGGGGCGGGTGGTGGCCGTCGCCACGACGAAGTCCTCATCGTCACGGGTGAGCAGCCGGGGACGGCCTCCCGCCCAGCGAGGGTCCCGGCATGCGGGACCGTGGTGCCGCCGGCCGAGGCCAGCAGCATCGCTCGGCGGAACCGCACCGAACGGTTACTGCCCCGCCGCACGATCTGCTGCAGCCTTCGACCCTCCTGCTCAGACAGTCCACGAACCCCCACCGGTGCTGCCACGCCGCCTGCCCGTGCCGCCTAAGTCGTCACCAGCACAACGAGCAATCCGGCAAAGGCTCGCGGTCACAGCACTAGCGAGCGATGCCCCTCCTGGCGGCGCCACGACCGGTCACGGGCTCCGTTGGTCGGTGGCCGTCGGTGACGGTCCTGTACTCCGCGGCCACGGTGGCTGCCAGCCGCGTTTTGACTCCTCCCCGGCACGGTTGTAGAGTTGAGCAGTTGCCTGGAGCAGAAGCGCTCGGCAGCAGCCCCCACAAGGAAGGACTTCGAGTGGGGACACTCGACTCTTCATTCGGGAATCGAAGCCGGGGAAATCCGGTGGAAAACTTCTGATAGAGTCGGAACCGCCGGAAAGGGAAACGCGAAAGCGAGAACCTGGAAAGCGGCCGAGGAAATCGGGCCCGAAAGAGTCTGATAGAGTCG
>NZ_JBHXAG010000053.1:0-2410 GCF_042726555.1 Streptomyces sp. NPDC060232
AGGGCGATTGAGTTGCACGCTCTAGACCCGAAGCGGAGTGATCTAGCCATGGGCAGGTTGAAGCGGAGGTAAGACTTCGTGGAGGACCGAACCCACCAGGGTTGAAAACCTGGGGGATGACCTGTGGTTAGGGGTGAAAGGCCAATCAAACTCCGTGATAGCTGGTTCTCCCCGAAATGCATTTAGGTGCAGCGTCGTGTGTTTCTTGCCGGAGGTAGAGCACTGGATAGGCGATGGGCCCTACCGGGTTACTGACCTTAGCCAAACTCCGAATGCCGGTAAGTGAGAGCACGGCAGTGAGACTGTGGGGGATAAGCTCCATGGTCGAGAGGGAAACAGCCCAGAGCATCGACTAAGGCCCCTAAGCGTACGCTAAGTGGGAAAGGATGTGGAGTCGCAGAGACAACCAGGAGGTTGGCTTAGAAGCAGCCACCCTTGAAAGAGTGCGTAATAGCTCACTGGTCAAGTGATTCCGCGCCGACAATGTAGCGGGGCTCAAGCGTACCGCCGAAGTCGTGTCATTGCAGCAATAAGCCCCAACGGGTGTTGTGATGGGTAGGGGAGCGTCGTGTGCCGGGTGAAGCAGCAGCGGAAGCTAGTTGTGGACGGTTCACGAGTGAGAATGCAGGCATGAGTAGCGATACACACGTGAGAAACGTGTGCGCCGATTGACTAAGGGTTCCTGGGTCAAGCTGATCTGCCCAGGGTAAGTCGGGACCTAAGGCGAGGCCGACAGGCGTAGTCGATGGACAACCGGTTGATATTCCGGTACCCGCTTTGAAACGCCCAATATCGAATCAGGCGATGCTAAGTCCGTGAAGCCGTTCCGGACCCTTCGGGGAAAGGAAAGTGGTGGAGCCGACGAACCAGACTTGTAGTAGGTAAGCGATGGGGTGACGCAGGAAGGTAGTCCAGCCCGGGCGGTGGTTGTCCCGGGGTAAGGGTGTAGGCCGAGGGGTAGGCAAATCCGTCCCTCATTAAGGCTGAGACCTGATGCCGAGCCGATTGTGGTGAAGTGGATGATCCTATGCTGTCGAGAAAAGCCTCTAGCGAGTTTCATGGCGGCCCGTACCCTAAACCGACTCAGGTGGTCAGGTAGAGAATACCGAGGCGTTCGGGTGAACTATGGTTAAGGAACTCGGCAAAATGCCCCCGTAACTTCGGGAGAAGGGGGGCCATCACTGGTGATCGGATTTACTCCGTGAGCTGGGGGTGGCCGCAGAGACCAGCGAGAAGCGACTGTTTACTAAAAACACAGGTCCGTGCGAAGCCGTAAGGCGATGTATACGGACTGACGCCTGCCCGGTGCTGGAACGTTAAGGGGACCGGTTAGTGACCTTTCGGGGTTGCGAAGCTGAGAACTTAAGCGCCAGTAAACGGCGGTGGTAACTATAACCATCCTAAGGTAGCGAAATTCCTTGTCGGGTAAGTTCCGACCTGCACGAATGGCGTAACGACTTCTCGACTGTCTCAACCATAGGCCCGGTGAAATTGCACTACGAGTAAAGATGCTCGTTTCGCGCAGCAGGACGGAAAGACCCCGGGACCTTTACTACAGTTTGATATTGGTGTTCGGTTCGGCTTGTGTAGGATAGGTGGGAGACTTTGAAGCCGTGACGCCAGTCATGGTGGAGTCGCCGTTGAAATACCACTCTGGTCGTGCTGGATGTCTAACCTCGGTCCGTGATCCGGATCAGGGACAGTGTCTGATGGGTAGTTTAACTGGGGCGGTTGCCTCCCAAAGGGTAACGGAGGCGCCCAAAGGTTCCCTCAGCCTGGTTGGCAATCAGGTGTTGAGTGTAAGTGCACAAGGGAGCTTGACTGTGAGACCGACGGGTCGAGCA
This sequence comes from Streptomyces sp. NPDC060232, assembly GCF_042726555.1. Classification (NCBI taxonomy): domain Bacteria; kingdom Bacillati; phylum Actinomycetota; class Actinomycetes; order Kitasatosporales; family Streptomycetaceae; genus Streptomyces; species Streptomyces sp. NPDC060232. The sequence continues at coordinate 1,845 of NZ_JBHXAG010000053.1, forward strand.
GGGACGAAAGTCGGGACTAGTGATCCGGCGGTGGCTTGTGGAAGCGCCGTCGCTCAACGGATAAAAGGTACCCCGGGGATAACAGGCTGATCTTCCCCAAGAGTCCATATCGACGGGATGGTTTGGCACCTCGATGTCGGCTCGTCGCATCCTGGGGCTGGAGTCGGTCCCAAGGGTTGGGCTGTTCGCCCATTAAAGCGGTACGCGAGCTGGGTTTAGAACGTCGTGAGACAGTTCGGTCCCTATCCGCTGTGCGCGTAGGAATATTGAGAAGGGCTGTCCCTAGTACGAGAGGACCGGGACGGACGAACCTCTGGTGTGCCAGTTGTCCTGCCAAGGGCATGGCTGGTTGGCTACGTTCGGGAGGGATAACCGCTGAAAGCATCTAAGCGGGAAGCCTGCTTCGAGATGAGTATTCCCACCTCCTTGAGAGGGTAAGGCTCCCAGTAGACGACTGGGTTGATAGGCCAGATGTGGAAGCCCGGTAACGGGTGAAGCTGACTGGTACTAATAGGCCGAGGGCTTGTCCTCAGTTGCTCGCGTCCACTGTGTTAGTTCTGAAATAA
>NZ_JBHXAG010000055.1:0-1998 GCF_042726555.1 Streptomyces sp. NPDC060232
TCCAGACGAAGGCCGTATCCGCGTACGGCGGTTACCGAACCGAGTGATCAAGTACGAGGCACCGTTCGACCTCGGACGTTAAAGATCAAGCTAGTCGACCCTGACCACGTACTTGCCCCGCACACCGCCCGCCTCCAGCGCCCGGTGTGCGGCCGCTGTCTCTTTCAGCGGGAAGACCGTGTCCACCGCCGGCCGCAGCTTCCCCTCTGTCACCTGGCGGGCGAGGTCGTCGAAGAGCGCACCTTCGGGGTTGCCGCTGAAGAAGCGCACCCGGCCGCGTCCGTGGACGGCGCTGGCCGCGATGTAGCCCAGCGAGGCGGCGGGCCGCGTCAGGTCGAAGGCGATGGTGACCATGCGTCCGCCCGGCTTCAGCATCCGCCGTACGGTACGCAGGTCGGTGCCCGCCGTGTCGAGGACCACGTCGAACAGTCCCAGTTCCGCAGGGGACACGGTCCGGTGGTCGACGGCGTGGTGGGCACCGAGCGTACGGACGAAGTCGAGGTTGGCAGCGCGGGCCAGGGCCGTGACCTCGGCACCGTACGCCTGTCCCAGCTGGACGGCGGCGTTGCCGACGCCGCCCGCCGCGCCCCGTACAAGCAGCCGTTCGCCGGGGCGCAGTGCGGCCTTGTCACGGAGGGCCGTGACGGCCGTGGTGGCCACCGGCAGCGCGGCAGCGGCCACGAGGTCCAGTCCGTCCGGGACCCGGCCGAGCCGCTCGGGCCGTACCGTCACGTACTCGGCGGCGCTGCCGAATCCGGAGCTGCGGCCCAGGACGCCCCACACCTGGTCGCCGACCGCTACGCCGGTCGCGCCGGTGCCGAGTGCGGCGATCTCGCCAGTGAAGTCCAGCCCGATGCGCTGCGGGAACTTCCGGCCGGTGACGAGGCGAGCCCGACCGGAACGGGCCGCCAGTTCGCCGCCGTTCACGCTGAACGCGCGCACGCGCACGAGGACCTCGCCGGGTGCCGGTCCGGGACGTGGCACCCGGCCCACATACAGCACCTCGGGGCCGCCGAAGCGGTCGAACAGTACGGCTTTCATCGTGCGGTCGTCCATCGTTGCATTCTCACCTTCGCCACCAGTGGCCGTGCGGGGGATCGTGGCGCCGAGCGTAGGCTGGCAAGCGGACGAGATCGTCCGTTTGACCGGAGGTGAGAGACAGCGGTGGGGGAATCCTCTCGGATCGCGGGGCAGGACAGTCTGCGGGCGGACGCCCGGCGCAACCGGCGGCGCATCCTTTCGGCTGCCCGCGTGGTCTTCGCCGAGCACGGCATCGACGCGCCCATGGCGACCGTGGCCCGGCGGGCGGGGGTCGGCGTGGCGACGCTGTACCGGCGTTTCCCGACGCGGGACGCCCTGGTGCGGGCCGCGTTCGCGCACCAGATGGACACCTGTGCTCGGACGCTCACCGAGGCGCTGGCCGACCCCGATCCGTGGCAGGGCTTCCAGCGACTGGTCGAGACGGTCTGCGAACTACAACGGGAGGAACGGGGCTTCCCGGCCGCATTCGTCGCGGCCTTTCCGGACAGCACGCGAGAACACGCGCGGGTACGGGAACAGGCCGAGCAGGACTTCATGACCCTGGTCCGCAGGGCTCAGGCGGCGGGCGTGCTGCGGGCCGACTTCCACCCCTCCGACATTGCCGTGGCCTTGTTGTCCCACAGCGGTCTGGTCACCGCATTGCCGGGTGACCGTGCGGCGTCCCGGCGTCTGGTGGCGTACTTGCTCCAGTCGTTCCGCGCCGAGGCGGCCCACGGAGCGCTGCCAGCGCCGAGCGGACTGTCGCTGCGCAGTCTTCCGCTCGCAGCCCACGGCTCCCAGGGACAGCGGTCCTCCGGAACCTGATACGAAGCGGCGCCTGCCGCGTGGCCGCCCTTCGGGCGACCGCGCCACTTTCGCAACAGGCCCTAGCTTGATCTTTAACGTCCGAGGTCGAACGGTGCCTCGTACTTGATCACTCGGTTCGGTAACCGCCGTACGCGGATACGGCCTTCGTCT
>NZ_JBHXAG010000057.1:0-1610 GCF_042726555.1 Streptomyces sp. NPDC060232
CTAGCTTGATCTTTAACGTCCGAGGTCGAACGGTGCCTCGTACTTGATCACTCGGTTCGGTAACCGCCGTACGCGGATACGGCCTTCGTCTGGATCATGTGCTCCGACCAAGGAACACACACGTCCAGCGCGAAGGCCGTGGGGATGAGTTTGCTGCATCGTGATACCCGGCGGGAGCCGCTGGCGGAACTGTCACGCTTCCGAGGCGAGTTCTACTCCTGCCTGACCGCTCGTTCGGATGCTTTGTTCGAGCTGGCCGACGCGGTTCTCTGCCATGACGGGTCGGTGAGGTCGCTGGTCGAGCTGTCGCTGGTGGGTGAGCACCGCCGTGGTCACGGAGGGCTCTACGCCGCTGTCGCCCGCGGCCGGGTCGACGCGGACCGGATGCGCCAGGCCCTGGCCTCCGTGCCGCTGCCGCGGGCGGTCGACGGCCGGCTGGTCCTGGCCGTCGATGTCACGTGCTGGCTGCGGCCCGACGCCCACACCTCACCAGAGCGGATCCTGTGCCACACCTACGGTCGGGGCAAGGACCAGCACATCCCCGTTCCCGGGTGGCCGTACTCGATCGTCTGCGCGCTGGAGCCGGGCCGCAGCTCGTGGACCGCCCCGCTGGACGCGCTGCGTCTGGCACCCGGAGACGACACGGCCACCGTCACCGCCCGGCAGCTGCGCGAGCTGATCGAGCGGCTGATCACCGCAGGTCAGTGGCAGGTCGGCGACCCGGAAGTCCTCGTCATCGCGGACGCCGGATACGACGCACCACGCCTGGCCCACCTTCTGCGGGACCTTCCGGTCCAGGTCCTGGCCCGGATGCGGTCGGACCGGGTCCTGCGCCGGCCCGCACCCCAGCGGCGGCCTCACACCATGGGCCGTCCGCCCCGGCACGGCGGCGAGTTCGTGTTCGGGCAGCCTGACACCTGGGGCACCCCGGACACCGAAACCGTCACCGACACCCGCCTCTACGGCACCGCCCGGGCACGCTCGTGGGACCGGCTCCACCCCAAACTCACCCACCGCTCTTCCTGGGCCGCGGCCGACGGCACCCTCCCGATCGTTGAGGGAACGGTGATCCGCCTGGACATCGAACACCTGCCCAGCGGAGCCACTCCGAAGCCGGTGTGGTTGTGGTGGTCGGGCACCGACGCCACTGAGGCGGACACCGACCGTCTGTGGCAGGCCTACCTGCGGCGTTTCGACATCGAGCACACCTTCCGCCTGTTCAAACAAACTCTCGGCTGGACCTGCCCGAAGGTCCGCACACCCCAGGCTGCGGACCGCTGGACATGGCTGATCCTCGCGGCCTACACCCAACTGCGACTGGCCCGGCCACTGGCGGCCGACCGACACCGTCCATGGGAGAAGCCCACCTCGTCCGACCGCCTCACTCCAGCTCGGGTCCGTCGCGACTTCCGGCACATCCGCCCCAACACCGCCTGCCCAGCCCAAGCACCGAAACCCACCCGCCCCGGACCCGGACGTCCACCAGGACGCAAGAACACGCGGCCCACCCCACGTCATGACGTCCACAGACCCCGCACAACGGGCACTGCAGCGTCCAGGAAGGCCAAGCCCACGACCCCACGACCCCGCCGCACAGGTTAAAGATCAAG
>NZ_JBHXAG010000058.1:0-1260 GCF_042726555.1 Streptomyces sp. NPDC060232
TTGCCCGGATCAAGACGTTGATCGGCCGTCTGTTTCGCGTGAGTTACACGGTGGAAGGCACATGGCTGTTGCTGAAGCGGCACGGCTGGTCCTGGCAGCAGCCCGCCCGGCGGGCGATCGAGCGCGACGACGCGGCGGTCGAGGTCTGGAAGAGGGAGACCTGGCCGCGGGTAAGAGCACCGCGGCGGCGTGTGACGGCTGGATCGTCTTCGAGGACGAAGCCGGACAGTCGATGAGGCCGCCGCGCGCGAGAAGCTGGGGACCCAAGGGCGTAACGCCTGTGGTCCGGGTCCGTGGCCGGGGCTCAGGCCGGGTGTCCATGGCCGGGCTGACCTGTTACAAGCTGGGGAAACGGTCGAGGATGTTCTACTCGGTCCGCGAGTACCGGGGCCGCAAGGGCGAGCCGAAGGGCATCGGCTGGCGCGACCTGCGCGACCTGCTGGTCAGAGCACACATTCAGCTCGGTGGCCCGATCGTGCTCGTGTGGGACAACCTGCGCATGCACCTGGTCGAACCGATGCGCCAGTTCATCGCCGACCACGCGGACTGGCTCACCGTCTTCCAACTTCCGAGCTATACGCCGGACTTGAACCCGCAGGAGGGCATCTGGTCGCTGATCAAGCGCGACATCGGAAACCTTGCCGCAGCTGACCTCGGCCAGATCACCCGGGCCGTCAAGCGCAAGCTCAAGATGGTGCAGTACCGACCAGACGTCATCAACGGCTGCCTCGCCGGCACCGGCCTGGCCCTGGACGCCTGAACGCAATGGCTGGCCGATCGGCGATTGGCCGGCACGGTCAGGTCAAAAGTTGCTGGTCAGATACGGTGACCGAATGACCGAGAGCCTGCCTGCCGACGTAGCCGACGTGCTCGCGGCAGTCCTGACCACGGACAATCCGGTTCATGTCGCGCTCCGAAGGCAGGTTCCGCACCTCAGCGTGCGAGGGCGCTGCACATGCGGATGCGGAACCGCCTATTTCGAACTCGACACCAGCAAGGCGGTGCCCGCACCCACCGGCCCCAGCACTGTCGTGGCGGCCGAAGCGCAGCTCGTCACCGAGGCTGGCGAGTGCCCCGGCGAGGTCCTGGTCTTCACGCAAGGCGGCTACCTGTCGTGGCTGGAAGTCTGTTCCTGGAGCGACGACGTCGAGGTGACCCTGGCTGCCGCGCGTCGCTGGCTGCAGACACGCTCTTGATCTCGAACGGCCAGAGTTCAGCGGTCTCTGCGACACCACCGACATCACGAGTTCAAGTTCAGTA
>NZ_JBHXAG010000059.1:0-1081 GCF_042726555.1 Streptomyces sp. NPDC060232
ACGGCGTCGCACAATCCGGCCCGTTACAACGGGATCAAGATGTGTCGGGCGGGTGCGGCTCCGGTGGGTCAGGACACGGGTCTGTCGCAGATCCGTGCTCTGGTGGAGGGCTGGCTGGACGGGGGTGCTCCGGCGGTCCCGGCGGGGACCGTGCCCGGGGCGGTCACGGAGCAGGACTCCCTCAAGGGCTATGCGGAGCATCTGCGGTCTCTGGTGGACCTGGCGTCGATCCGTCCGCTGAAGGTCGTGGTGGATGCGGGCAACGGGATGGGCGGTCACACCGTGCCGACGGTGTTCGAGGGGCTGCCGCTCGATGTGACGCCGATGTATTTCGAGTTGGACGGGACGTTCCCCAACCACGAGGCGAATCCGCTGGATCCGAAGAACATCGTGGATCTGCAGGCGCGGGTGCTGGCGGAGGGTGCGGATCTGGGGATCGCGTTCGACGGGGACGCGGACCGGTGTTTCATCGTGGACGAGCGTGGTGAGGGTGTGTCGCCGTCGGCGGTCACGGCTCTGGTCGCGGCGCGTGAGCTGGCGCGCAACGGCGGGTCGGGCACGGTGATTCATAATCTGATCACTTCCTGGTCGGTTCCCGAGGTGGTGCGGGAGCACGGCGGCACTCCGGTGCGGACGCGGGTGGGTCATTCCTTCATCAAGGAGGAGATGGCGAGGACGGGTGCGATCTTCGGTGGTGAGCACTCGGCGCACTACTACTTCAAGGATTTCTGGAACGCGGACACGGGCATGCTGGCCGCCCTGCACGTTCTGGCGGCTCTGGGCGGGCAGGACGGGCCGTTGTCGGAGCTGGTGGCTTCGTATGACCGGTATGAGGGGTCGGGGGAGATCAACTCGACGGTGGCGGATCAGGCGGGGCGGCTTGCGGCGGTGAAGGAGGTCTTCGGTGGCCGGGAGGGTGTGACGCTGGACGAGCTGGACGGGCTCACCGTGACCGGTGCGCACTGGTGGTTCAACGTCCGTGCGTCCAACACCGAGCCGCTGCTGCGGCTGAACGTCGAGGCCCGTGACGCGGACACCCTGGCCCGCGTCCGCGACGAGGCCCTCTCCCTCATCCGCGCCT